>JBEBRI010000054.1:0-20825 GCA_040394915.1 Sphingobacterium sp. | reverse complement strand
CCATTATCGAACGTGAAGCATTAGGAGGAATTTGCCTTAACTGGGGTTGTATTCCAACAAAGGCACTTCTGAAAAGTGCACAAGTATTCGAATATTTAAATCATGCAGAAGAGTACGGTATCAAAGTAAACGGCGGGGAAGCTGATTTTGGTGCTATCGTTAAAAGAAGTCGTGGCGTCGCTGACGGTATGAGCAAAGGTATCCAGTTCTTAATGAAAAAGAACAAGATCGATGTGATCATGGGTACTGCAAAAATTAAAAAAGGTGGTAAAATTGAAGTAAAAGCAGCTGATGGCTCAACTAAAGAGTACACTGCAAAACATACCATCTTAGCCACAGGTGCTCGTTCAAGAGAATTACCTAACCTTCCTCAAGATGGTACAAAAATCATTGGTTACCGTCAAGCAATGAATCTTCCTAAACAACCTAAATCAATCGTTGTTGTTGGTTCTGGTGCAATTGGAGTTGAATTCGCATACTTCTATAATGCAATAGGAACGAAGGTAACTATTGTCGAATTCATGGATCGTATCGTTCCGGTAGAGGATGAAGAAATCTCTAAACAATTGGAGAAATCGTTGAAAAAAGCAGGTATTGACATCTTAACAAAATCGGAAGTAACTTCCGTTGATACGAAAGGTGAGCTGTCAAAAGTACATATTAAGACTGCAAAAGGTGAAGAAGTAATCGAAGCTGAAGTTGTTTTATCAGCAGTGGGTATTACTCCTAATATTGAAAACTTAGGTCTAGAAGAAGTTGGTGTTAAAACCGATAAAGGCCGTGTTTTAGTAGACGATTTCTATAAAACTAATATCGAAGGTGTTTATGCTATTGGCGATATTGTTAAAGGACAAGCTTTAGCTCACGTTGCATCGGCAGAAGGGATTACTTGTGTTGAAAAAATCAAAGGATTACATGTTGATCCTATCGACTATAATAATATCCCAGGCTGTACGTATTGTTCCCCAGAGATTGCTTCAGTAGGCTTTACAGAGAAAGCTGCAAAAGACGCTGGATACGAAGTGAAGGTTGGTAAATTCCCATTCTCTGCATCAGGTAAAGCATCCGCAGCAGGCGCTAAAGATGGTTTTGTAAAGGTGATCTTCGATGCAAAATATGGCGAATTCTTAGGAGCACACTTAATTGGTGCCAATGTAACTGAAATGATCGCAGAGGTTGTGGTTGCTCGTAAACTAGAAACTACAGGTCATGAAGTACTAAAAGCAGTTCACCCTCACCCAACAATGAGTGAAGCGATTATGGAAGCGGTAGCAGATGCTTACGGCGAAGTAATTCATTTATAATAGCTTTCGCAAGCTAAATCTTATAGAAAAAGACGCCTTATTGGCGTCTTTTTTTATGCAAATATGTTTACTAGCAATCTAGCCTTTATCTTTCTTTTTCCAGATTTTTTCTGCCCACTGCCCCACAAACCAAAAGGATATCGCAAGCACTAAGAAGAATACCGTGCGGTTTATATTATCCCATAAATACTCTACAAATCGGGTGTACAGGTTGAGAATAAAAAACACAAAGCCAATATCTCTAGAAACATTGTCCTTGTTCTTCATCCCATACAACGCTAAACCTAGCGACACAGCGATTCCTAATAATCCCCAATAAAAGATCTCATATTGACGAACGGAAGACCATTTCTCCAAATCGCTATAGTTCCCAAAGATAGAAAGCAGCCAAAGTGCAATCATCGAATACAATAAACCGATTACGTATGTTGTTGACTTAAAAGGTTGAATGGGTTTAATTTTATCCTGCACAAAGACAGCAAATACAGTTAATAGTCCTCCAAAAATTGTGAATCTTAAGGGATAATTCATCCCCCAGAATTTAAACCCCCAATTACTATGTAGCGCAGTTTCTGTTGCAAACCATATTCCTAAAGCAACTAGCGTAAATACCCAAATCAATTTTGAACTTAACTTGACCGAGAGGATAGCATAAATGACGATCGATAGGAAAAACAAAATGGTAAAGTAGTGATCAGAACGGTCTAAAATTTGCCCAAGAAATCCAATACAAGCGGCTGTAGAAAAAGAGCCCGCAAGCATCAATGTCTCATTAGAAAAAGTCTTCTCTGGATTTTTCTGTTTGTTACGAAACCCCAAAAAGTAGAACATTGCAGCCAACCCAGCGAACACTAAGCAAAACACGACATTTGGCGTATCATAAAATCGCTCAATCAGCGTACTGAGATAATCATCGGAGAAAAGTGAAACAACCGAAAAAATTAAAGACGCCAACGCTACCCAAAAAGCATAACGGGCGAGTACCCCCCATTCAAAGCCCTTTTCGTCTAAACTGTCTTTAAGTTCACGCACTTTATCCCCATCAAGTAAGGACTCCGACTGCCAATGTGCCAATGCATCCTCAATTATTTCACGTTCATTCTTAGTTACATCTAGCTTCTTCAAGGGCTTCTTTTTGTTGGTTCATATTTCAATCTTATGTTGAATAAAGGTAATACTTTTTCGGGAACCACTGATATATCAGATTAAAGGAAAAGCTGCTGAAAATCTTCCTATAAAAATCTGTAACTTTGCATCTTGCAAAACAGGAGATATTAATGGCCCAACATAAAGTAGTAGACCTAGGAGAACAAAGTGAAGTTGAAGTATTTGGAGCGCGCGAACACAATCTAAAGAATATTGATGTTTCCTTTCCAAGAAACCAATTAGTTGTTATTACTGGGTTAAGCGGTAGTGGAAAGTCTTCCCTAGCCTTCGATACGATTTACGCCGAAGGACAGCGTCGCTATATGGAGACATTTTCCGCCTACAGCCGACAATTCCTTGGTGGTATGGAACGCCCCGATGTCGATAAAATATCTGGACTAAGCCCAGTTATCTCTATTGAGCAAAAAACAACATCCAAAAATCCGAGATCAACGGTAGGCACGATTACTGAGATCTACGACTTTCTACGTTTATTATACGCTCGCGTTGGCGAAGCGTTCTCATATGTTTCTGGAAAGAAAATGGAACGCATGTCTGACGATGAAATAACAGACCGTATCTTAAAAGAATTTGATGGCGAAGGCATCTTCATCCTTGCCCCTGTAGTGAAGGGCCGTAAAGGACATTATAGGGAGCTCTTTGAGCAAATCCGAAAGCAGGGTTATACCAAAGTACGCGTAGACGGGGAAATCTTAGATTTAGTGGCAAAAATGCAAGTCGACCGGTATAAGATACATGATATTGAAATTGTTGTGGATCGTATATTGGTGGAAAAAGATAGTCGAAAACGATTATATACTTCGATTGGTCAAGCCCTGAAAACAGCAAAAGGAATTATTAAAATTGCTAATAAAGAGAATAAAGAACAATTCTTTAGTCGCTACTTGATGGATGCAGAATCGGGAATTTCATACGATGAACCACAACCCAACACTTTCTCATTTAACTCGCCTTATGGTGCCTGTCCTAAATGTGATGGACTAGGTTATATCTTCGAAATCGACAAAAATATCGTCATCCCGGATAAAACACTTAGCATTCAGAAAGGTGCAATTGTACCCTTGGGTCCAGTTCGTGAGTCTTGGAACTTTGCAGTTTTGAAAGCGGTAGCAAAAAAGTATGATTTCTCATTAACTACCCCGGTGGAAAAACTGTCAGATGAAATAATAGACATGCTTCTCTTTGGCGAAGAAGAACCGATATCTTTAACCGTTTCTTATGGCTCATATGGCGCTCGTGAATACAAGATTCAATTTGCGGGTATCTTCAAATTGCTAGAAGAAATGAGCGGGAAATATTCCGATGAAAGTCCAGCATTAGAAGACTTCAGAACACAAGTTGTTTGTCCTTCATGCCATGGCGATCGCCTGCGTGTAGAATCCTTAAATTTTAAAATTGACAATAAAAATATTGCTGAACTATCAGCTTTGGATATTGTAGCGTTGAACGAATGGTTTGATGGGCTGGAAAGCCGATTGAATGAAAGACAACTCGTCATTGCTACCGAAATCATCAAAGAAATCCGAACCCGCTTAGGTTTCCTGCTAGATGTAGGCTTAAATTATCTTACGCTCAATCGAAGCTCAAAGAGTTTGTCAGGTGGAGAGGCGCAACGAATCAGGCTAGCTACCCAAATTGGATCTCAGTTAGTAAACGTCTTGTATATCCTCGACGAACCGAGCATTGGATTGCATCAAAGAGATAATGAACGACTGATTAATGCATTGAAGAACTTGCGTGATATCGGGAACTCTGTCTTGGTCGTGGAGCACGACAAAGACATGATCCTCAATGCCGATTACGTTATTGATATGGGGCCTGCTGCGGGACTTTATGGAGGCAAGGTTGTTGCTGAAGGGACAGCTGAGCAGATCCTCAAAGCAGATTCACTAACTGCCGCTTACCTCAATGGAAAAAAAGAGGTGGCGGTACCTGAAAAAAGACGAGAAGGAAACGGGCATGTACTTTCCTTGAAGGGGGCAACTGGGCACAATTTAAAAAACGTAGATATTGATATTCCACTTGGAAAACTTGTCGCAGTTACTGGCGTATCAGGCTCAGGAAAGTCTTCTATCATTACCAATACCCTATACCCCATACTGAATCACCATTTCTTCAGAGCGAAAGCAAAACCTCTTCCCTATAAAAAAATTGAAGGTTTAGAACATATAGACAAAGTAATAGAGATTGATCAATCCCCGATTGGTCGTACGCCACGTTCGAATCCTTCCACCTATACCGGTGTATTTTCAGATATCCGAGCATTATACGTGCAGCTTCCAGAATCAAAAATTCGTGGATACAAGCCTGGGCGCTTTTCATTTAATGTGAAGGGCGGGCGTTGTGAAACATGCCAAGGCGCCGGAATGAAAATTATCGAAATGAATTTCCTGCCGGATGTTCAAGTTCCTTGTGAAACTTGCCATGGAAAACGATACAATAGGGAAACATTGGAAGTACGCTATCGTGGTAAATCAATATCCGATGTTCTAGATATGAGTATTGACGATGCTGTCACTTTTTTTGAGAATATTCCTTCTATTTACCGTAAGATAAAAACCTTACAAGATGTAGGATTAGGATATATTACCTTGGGGCAGTCGTCTACGACGCTCTCCGGTGGCGAGGCACAAAGAGTCAAATTAGCAACCGAATTATCGAAGAAAGATACAGGCAAAACTTTCTATATATTAGATGAGCCAACCACTGGATTACATTTTGAAGATGTCAATGTTTTGTTAGGTGTGATCAATCGACTTGTTGATCGAGGAAATTCAATCTTGATTATTGAGCATAACTTAGACGTAATCAAAGCTGCCGATTGGGTGATTGACATGGGACCCGAGGGAGGAAAAAATGGAGGAACAGTATTATTCCAAGGCACACCCGAAGGGTTAATTAAATTAAAAAATTCCGAAACAGGAAGATTCTTAAAACTCGAAATGAAAGCCTAATAGCAGGTTACCTCTAACAGAAGAGCCCTTACCTTTGTAAGGGCTCTTCTGTTATAAATATTCTAGAACCCCAACGATGCTCTGTCGAATTCTTGTTTTGACCGCTCGATCATTGTAAATAGCAGGTTCCCATTTGGGCGATTGCTTCATCACCCTGAGCGCTTCTCGCGCAAAGGCAGGACTAATTTTGTCTTTATTTGTTATTTCAATATTACAGATTGTGCCATCCTCGCAAACAATAAATTCAAGGATTGCAACTTGACGCGCACCGTACTTGACATAATCGACGCTATCTAAAGACTCGATCACTTGGTAGGCATTAAAATTATTTCGAACAAAAGTCGACCATCCTGAAGTGCCTCCTCTAAACTGTGGAATCTTATCCACTTGACGCACGATACCTGTATCCTGTTTAATGACCGTACTTTCCTCCTGCGCATAGATAGAAGAGCAACTGAAAAAAATTAAACAAAAAAGCAGTATACGAATCATGCTTAAATTTACACAATAATTCTTTAACGAGGAAGCGTTATATTTTTTCTGAATTGACCTCGCTCATCTGTCAAAAAACTCATAGGCTGTTCAGGATCTTTAATTATCTCGAATAAGCTATACCCCCATGGTTTCCAAAAATTCTCTAATACTTGACCATAGGTTTTCGCCTGCCAGTTATCAAATATCGGCTTCATGGTCCAGTCATTCAAAGGCATGGGCTCTACAAATATTCGATCGCCGACTTCCATATAGGTATATTCTGGTAAACGATTGAATAAATAAGCTGTATAGAAGTACTTCGCTCCGATTTCTTCGAACTGAATAGGATGTAACTTTTGCCCCTTACTCAAAGAAAGTGCTTCTTCATGATAAATAGCATTCGTACCATTATCTTGAAGGGTCGCGATCAATCCAAAGTTTTTCATACGCAATGAAAAGATTAAGGTATTGATCTCATCACGATAAAGAAAAGTATCATCTGCATTATCCACATGAAACACTTCAATTGTAAATGGATTCTTATGTTCAAACTCCATGGGCAGGATCAACGATTGCAACATCGCATGCAAATTCCGAAACTTCTGTACCAAAGCCTGCGAGAAATTCATCTCCTCACCGGTCATGACGGCTTGACGAATACCTGCTTGAATTTCATTGAAAACGACCCCGTAAAGGATCTTCCCTATCCATTGAAACAAAACTTCCTGCTCCAAGGCTGCAACCGCTTCATAGCCTTGTTCAACAGCATATTCCACTCGCCTATCTAATGCCTCAATAGCATTTGCCACTTCGACTGAACAAGGCAACTGCAACTTCTTATAGGTGCTAAAGCTCTCGTCAAGCATTTTAAACGGTTTATCTTCAAGATCAAAAGCACGCATCATCCAAGTTGGGAAAACTTGAATTTGTTCATCGCCAGACTGTAAAGCCTTCCCTGTTAAGAAACAGGTCGAGTTATCAAATTTAAAATGTAAAAATGGATTGTAAAGTTTCGTTTCCATAGGCTGCAAAGTTAACAGAAATGCCAACTCCAACGCTATCCTCGATGCACATATTACTGTCGAATGACCTAATAATGGAGTCTACAATAGAAAATTACGAATAGGAAAGGAAAGCTCCTTGGCTCGATTGTAAATCATGAAATGACCTGCATCTTTGATTCGGATATCACAGTCCACATGGGAAATTGGAAATATGCGATCCTTATCTCCGTGAATCTGTAGACAGTTAACTGGATTTTGTGTATTATCCCAATGAATAATTTTATCCACCGCCCAATCAAAAAAGGTAGAATCAGTGTCTTGAATAATCGCCTCAAAAAGTTTCTTCTCCGCATCAGACTTTAATCCAAAAGCCCATTCCAAAGCCTTCTTAGCAAGCAGACCGGAAGAACCTGTTGGTAGTAGTTTGTAAACAGAAAATAGCTTAGCGAGCTTAAAAACCGTTGGAATTTCAAATTTATTCTTAACCGCGGAGATTAATACGATTTTTTCAAAATCATAGTACTTCGCGAGTTCCGAAATACAGAGTCCTCCAAATGACAAGCCTAAAACCAATGCGCCTTGCTTGGGAATTCTATAATACGCCGCTAAGCGGAAGATATAACTTTCGAGACTTTCCAAAGGGCGAGGTGTTAACCAATCCACATAAACAGGTTGAAAGCCTGACAAGTCCAAATTTTGAAAAACTCGCCGGTCAGCGCCGAATCCCGAGAATAAATAGATGGTTTTCATTAAACCAAGTTAATGAATTTAGCCGATAAGGACTTTATTATTTTCGTAGACTAACGACCCGTTGGTCATCGAGCCGTCTGTATTTTTCAACCCCTTCAATTCTGATGTTTTGCCTTTCTCCAAAAGACTCTTCATTTCTTTCTCATCGAGGAACACGCCATGCAGGGTTCGCCAAATCTTGAAGTCACATCCACGCGCATAATGACTACACTGAGCCACCTTATCGTAAAGCTGTACTTGACCTTCCTTGCATTTAGGACATTTAATTTTGCCTTTTTGTTGGGGTTTCAATTCTTCATGCGCTATTGCCACCCTCAATTGCATTAACTCATTGGTAATCTTCACGGTGTAGTCCTTAATATGTTTCATAAACACATCATAACTCACCTTATTCGCCCGCATTTCTTCGAGCTTCTGCTCCCACTTACCAGTCAATGTAACTTTGGCTATCGAACGATCCTTGACCAAGAAATATACCGCTAAACCTTTCTCCGTCGGAATAAGTTTCTTTTTATCGCGTTTTATATAATCGCGCTGAAAAAGCGTCTCGATAGTCGCCGCGCGTGTTGCTGGTGTTCCTAACCCACAATCTTTCATCGCTTGACGCATTTCATCGTCCTCGATTTCTTTCCCTGAAGTCTCCATTGCTTTTAACAAGGAAGCCTCCGTATGGATGGGTTTAGCTTTGGTGTATCGCTCTGCTAGTTCTAATGTTAAGATCTCGAGCAATTCTTCGGCGCTAAGCCTCGGAAGCTGCGCATTTTCATTGTCTTGATCGTCAGTATTCTTATCTTCATCTGGCGCCTCGACCTGATCGGCCGACAAACGCCATCCGTACTGACGGATCACAGTTCCTTTGGCAATTAGCTCCACTCCAGACGCGTCAATTGTTACAGTGGTAATGTCTTTCAAACAAACCTCTGAAAAACTCTCGACCATACGCTTCGCAATCATATTGTAGATATGCTGCTGATCCATAGGCATAGGCCCTGGTTTTTCATCAGTGACCAACAAAGCATGGTGATCCGTAACCTTCTTATCGTCTACCGATCGCTTATTTAGTTTTGCGCCTACCAGATTCTTACTAATAACCGCAATGCTCTCGGTTGCTGTATTGGCTAGATGTTGAAACAATTCGTCCATTTTCTCAAAGACGTCTTCCCCAATGTACCTAGATCCGGTACGTGGATAGGTAATCACCTTTTTCTCATACAACGTCTGCGCAATACTTAAGGTCTGATCTGCTGAATAGCCATACTTCTTATTGGCATCCTGTTGTAGGGAAGTCAAATCAAATAATAATGGGGGCTGTTCTTTTGTTTCTTTCGCTTCAACATTAACAACTCTCGCTTCATCACCAACCCGAATTTTTCCAATGGTCTCTGCCGCGACATCTTTATTATCTAACCGATTGGAGGTCGCTTTAAACTGTATACCATCCTTTTCGAATCCGGCCTGAATCTTATAAAATGCTTGTGGCTTAAAATCTTTATTCTCTAAATAGCGTGAACAAATCATCGCTAAAGTCGGTGTCTGCACCCGACCAAGCGATAGTAGTCCTTTATTACCAGCTGCTAAGGTTAAGGCTTGGGTTGCATTGATACCAATTAACCAATCTGACTCGGAGCGCGAACGCGCTGACATATATAAACTGTCATACGCCGTACCGTCTTTCAAATTCGCAAAGCCCTCTTTGATCGCTTTATCAGTTTGCGATGAAATCCACAGTCGTTTAAATGGAACATTTGATTTTAAATAATAGTAGATATTGCGGAAGATTAATTCCCCCTCACGCCCCGCATCCGTTGCAACGATAATTTCCTCAGCTTGATCCAACAACCATTTGATGGTATTAAGCTGTTTCAAAGCCCCCATGTCATCTTGCTGTTTGCCATCCTTACGGACTTTCTTAACCTCTAATGCAAACTCGTTCGGAATAATCGGCAAATTCTTCATCGACCAGTTCAGAAAACCATAAGCCTGCGGCGTGCAAAGCTGTACCAAATGCCCAAACGCATAGGTAAACGCATAACCATTACCGGCAATATATCCATCTTTAACCTCCTTGGCGCCCATTACTCTTGCCAAATCCCGCGCAACGGAGGGTTTCTCTGCTATTACTACTTTCATTTTTGATATCAGACGTTTGGTCTTAGCGACCTGAAACGAAATCAAATAAGAATTATTTGATAAACATATAGTTGGTGACTAGGCGACTTCAACGCCCATCCAGCTCCAATATACCATCACACTGCTAGATGCTAATCTAATGAAGCTATTGAAATTCCCTTTATCTTTCTATATAAATCCACTGCATAAACATCCGTCATTCCCGAAACATAGTCAAGTACGGCCCTAATTTTAGCATAGGTATCCTCTCGATCGGTATGAAATTGTTCAGGCATCATAGCAACCACTTTCTTATCGAACATCGACTTATTGGTTTTTAAGTAGGCTGGAACAAACTCTTCAAGGAGTGCATTCATGACTTTAAAACCTGCAATTTCAATCTGTACGACTGTTGGAGCATTGTAAATCCGTTGTACCGAAATATCCGATATCAACTTCATATGAGCTACAATTTCTGGACTTAACGCATCCATCAGCGCTTTATCGAAAGTCCCTTCAAGAAAATCGGCTTCCCGATCTACAAATAGCTGCGCACAGCCATTAATCAAGGTATTGATGGCTTTTGCGCGAAGTAAGGAAACCTTACTTGCTGTATCCGCTAAACTATCTAAACGCGCCCGAAGGTCCTCGCCTGCACATAGCGGCAATAATAACTCTTCCACTTCTTTATAAGATAGAATCTTCAAATGGTGCGCATCTTCTAAATCGATAATATTATAACAAATATCGTCAGCCGCCTCCACTAGATACACTAATGGATGACGCATATAGCCTTTCTGGTTATGTGGATCTTTGGCTAGGCCAAGCTCAGCCGCAATCTGCTCAAACACAGCTTTCTCAGAATCAAAAAAGCCATATTTTTTCCGATGATGCGATCCTTTCACATGTCCATCGATTGCTGCGCATGGATATTTCACAATGGAGGCTAGCGTCGTATAGGTCAAAGCAAATCCTTTGGGATCTTTACCATTAAATGCATGCGTTAAAATGCGTAAAGCATTCGCATTTCCTTCGAAATGTGTTAAGTCTGCCCATTGTTCTTTACTTACCATTTCCTGGTATTTTAATCCCTTACCGTCCGTAAAAAACGTCGATATGGCAGCCTCACCTGAATGACCAAAAGCGGGGTTCCCGAGATCATGTGACAAACATGCCGCAGAAATTATATTACCCACTTCTTGCAGAAATGGCGCTTCTAGATCGATGTTTTGATGCTTCTTTTTCAGCAGGTTATAGACCAGACGTCCTAAAGAACGACCCACCGAAGCAACCTCCAAACTATGTGTAAGTCGGTTATGAACGAATACCACACCAGGGAGCGGAAAGACCTGTGTTTTATTTTGTAATCGACGGAAAGGTGAGGAAAAGATCAAACGATCATAATCACGCTGAAACTCCGATCGAGCATCAAAATGTTCATGTTGCTCCCGATCTTCATACCCCCAGCGCTTTGCCGAAATTAACTGATTCCAATTCATTAAAAATACCAGATTTTGCTAGGCAAATATACGTTTTTAAAACGGGAGCTTAGGACAGATCCCCCCTTTTTTGATAAATCATCCCGACCATCAAGTTGAGTAAATAAAGTCCCTGCATTAGAATTAAAACTAAAAAAGAAATGCTAAAAAAACCTTCTATGCGCAGAAACATATCCATTAAAGACTGCAATTGTTGCGTATTTTCTTTCAGCTCCTCCATGCGCAGCGAATATCGAGCAGAAAGTGCATTCCAGGTATAAAAGTTCAAGGATAAACATACAAAGCAAATAAAGTGCATGATCGACCAGCGATGCGAATACAATAAATGCTCGGTATATCGATATAAGGTGCTAAACAGTACGGCAAAGAAGGCTAACGACAGCACGGTATCTCTTAAGGGCACGACCCATGTTGTTCCAAACCGCGGCTGAATAATAAAAGTAGCTTCTGAACTGACCGAAAAAAAACCAATTAAAATCAATAAAATCGCTATTGTAATGAAATAGGGATATATAGGTCTCATGACGCTTATTTTCAATTAATTTACGAAAAATACAGCGGAAGCTCAAGTTTTTCTTTTGGCTAAGCATCCCTTAATTGCTATCTTTAGGCATAGAAATCCATCGCAAAATGACTGTTTATAAACTCCCCGAGAAAAAAGATTTTGAAGGCCAACTAAATGGCAAAAATACTCATCTTATCACCCTCACGAACCGTGCAGGTATGCAAGTTGCCTTAACAGATTACGGTGCACGATTGGTCAGCGCGCTAGTTCCAGATAAACATGGAGATCTTATTGATGTGGTTCTAGGCTTCTCGAGCCTCGAAGATTATTTCAGCGCTCAAGAACCTTATCACGGTGCAACAATTGGTCGATTTTGTAACCGTATCGCCAAGGGCTCTTTCACCTTAAACGGCAAATGCTATACGCTCGCCCAAAATAATGGCAGTAATAGTTTGCACGGTGGCCCTAATGGATTCCATAACCGCGTTTGGGATCGTCAAGTCAGCTTCAATAAAGTGGTTGATTTTTACTATACCTCACCTGACGGCGAAGAAGGATTCCCCGGAGAACTTAAAACCAACGTTTCTTACGAACTGAGTAATGCGAATGAAATCATCATTCATTTTCGCGCGTCCTCCGATGCTGAAACCATTATCAATTTTACCAATCATGCATTCTTCAACCTCAATGGAGAGGGGAATGGCGATGTATTAAACCATGAAGTATGCATTAAATCCGATGAATTCATTCCTATAGACCAAAACCAAGTCCCCACGGGAGATATATTACCTGTTGATGGAACGGCGCTTGACTTTCGGCAACCTAAAAAAATTGTAGATTTCATCGATAGCCAAGATGAACAGTTGTTAAATGCTGGGGGATTCGATCATACCTTTGTGAACAATCAGGAACCTAGCCAAGCCCTTGCGTCTGCCTATTCGAAAGAAAGTGGAATACTATTGGAAGTGTTTACGACAGAACCGGGCGTACATCTCTATGCCGGGAACTTTCTAGCCGATGATACCGGAAAATCTGGCCATAAATACCTACGCTATGGCGGCCTATGTTTTGAAGCCCAACATTACCCGGACAGTCCGAACCATCCAGCCTTCCCTTCCGTAGTTTTAAAGCCGGGAGAAGAATTTCAGAGCACGATTCGATACAAGTTTAGCATAAAAAAGGAGGCTTAAAAGCCTCCTTTTTTATGCTAGCACTCCAATAAGTGCTTTTAAACAGTAATATTTATGCCTTTAGCAAATCTGCTAAGGCTCTTTGTACCCGCTCAAACCCGAATGACGCTTTTACTTCTGCAAACATGCGTTCAATCTGATCATTACAAAGATTACCAATGCTACCCTCATGGGTATGACTCACTTCTTTACTCGGGTTAAAAGTACCTTCTTCAATGGCTAGTCCAATATTTTTATACGCCTCACGGAATGGCACCCCCTTTAAAACCTCATTGTTAACCACTTCCACGCTGAATAAGTAATCATACTTGGGATCGTCCAAAATATGATCTTTGATCGTAATGTGCTGCAGCATATAGGTTGCAATCGCTAAACAGTCATTTAAAGATTGAAAAGCTGGAAATAAATTCTCTTTCAACAATTGTAAATCACGATGATAGCCCACCGGTAAATTTGTTGTCATCATTGCGATTTCATTCGGCAGGGCTTGAATTTTATTGCAACGGGAACGGATTAGCTCAAAAACATCAGGATTTTTCTTATGTGGCATAATGCTAGATCCTGTTGTTAAGTGTGCAGGGAATGAGATAAAGCCAAAATTTTGATTGATAAACAAAGTCACGTCCATCGCAAACTTGGCTAATGTTGCCGCAATTGAACTCATCGCTTGGGCTAGGATTCTTTCCGTCTTTCCACGCCCCATTTGCGCGTAAACCACGTTATAATTTAAATCATCAAAACCCAACAACGCTGTGGTCATCGTCCGATTTAAGGGAAAAGAAGAACCATACCCTGCTGCTGAGCCCAAAGGATTTTTATTGCAAATAGCCCATGCGGCCTTCAATAATTGCAAATCATCCACTAAACTCTCAGCATATGCACCGAACCAAAGTCCAAAAGACGAGGGCATGGCAATCTGTAAATGGGTATAACCCGGCATTAATACCGATTTATATTGATTACTCAACTCGATCAATTGCTCAAATAGTACCTCCGTATTCTTGAAAATATGCTCTATTTCCGAACGGAAATACAACTTCAAGTCAACTAACACTTGATCATTCCGAGATCGGCCAGAATGGATTTTCTTACCCGCCTCGCCAATACGCTGGGTTAACATCATCTCGACCTGGGAATGCACATCCTCTACCGAGTCCTCAATTTGAAACTTGCCGTCCAACACTTCTTGGTAAATGTTTTTCAGTTCCTTTTGCACAACATCTAAATCCGCTTCACTCAGCAAACCGATACTGCTTAGCATTTGGGTATGCGCGAGTGACCCTAAAACATCAGCACCTGCAAGTTGCAAATCCATTTCACGATCTCGACCAACGGTAAAGGATTCTACAAAGGAATCCACATCAATATTTTTTTGCCAAATCTTCATGATCAATCTTTTGTGTTGCAAAAATACCAATTAAACCAACAAAAAACGGCAGTTTTTCCGATTGTTTTTTGATTTGACATTCGAAGTCTTGAATATGCAATTCAACCGATCTAACTTCGCTTAGAAACAGTTTTTTAACATATTCAGCATAAAAAGTTAACAGTTCCCGGCTCCCCAATCCCCCAATCTATACTAAATAAATAGGATTAATCGCTGTGAAATCAAACTAAGTAACCACTTACTTTTTTTTAAAAAACATCTTGTGAGGTCTGAATTAAAGCCCTATGTTTGTGATGTAAAGGGGAATGAAAAAACAAATAGTGAGTAGAAACTCACGTTAATAACCACCTAGAAATACTAAACATGATAGACCCAAAAAGTCTTAAAACTTGAAAAATATTATTCTATCCAATTATAAACTAATTTTGATTTGAAGACTTGTCACTATGCCCACGACAAGTCTTTTTTTATGTCTCCTATTTTTTTAGCAATCTCGCAATTTTAAAATCCTATTCGTGATAGAATCATCCTACCGACGATACAAATTCGCCTTTACTTACCTGTCACATTTTTTGCACTAAAAACAGGCTACATCCCTTTCAAACCCAATTCAAACCCCATTCAATTCCTATCCAAGCCCGCTAGGGAACGATTTTGCAAGGGCTATAATGGGAATTTATAAAGGAATAGTTTCCGGACAGCTTCGTACATTCTTCGGATTAGGTATACTTAATTTTATATTCCTTTGAATATTGAAATCAGTTAACAAAGCATCTTTTTAAAAATCCTTATATTTGCGTTATTGGAAACGTAATGAAACGTTTTCGCATTCAATATCATCATGGGAACAGAAAGTAAAAGACAGCAACGATTCGCCGGCGTTATTCAGCAGGATTTAGCAGAAATGTTTCAGCGAGAAGGTAAATCGTGGGCTCCTGGTGCCTTTATTACCGTAACAAAAGTTCGTGTAACACCTGACTTATCCATTGCCCGTGTGTTTTTAAGTTTCTTAAACACCAATACAGCAAAGGCTGATATTGACCATATCCGCACGAAAACCAACGAAATACGCTATAAACTAGGTGGCAGAATTAAAAATCAAGCGCGCATAGTCCCACAATTGGAATTCTTCTTAGATGACACCAATGAATATGTGGAACATATGGACAAGATTTTCGAGGAAATTAGCAAAGAGCCTCGCCAACCTGAAGAATAAACGTTTATAAAACATGCCATATTTACTGGATGAAGCGCTATTAGCTTTCCCACATCCTAGCCTCGCGGATGAAGATGGCTTGTTGGCCGTTGGAGGCGACTTAAAGGAAGAACGTCTCTTGCTAGCTTACCAAAACGGGATATTTCCATGGTATGACGAGGATACTCCCATATTATGGTATTCCCCACGGGAACGTTTTGTTATTCCAAAAGGTGCGATCAAGATTTCCAAGAGCATGCGCCAGCTCATCCGTTCTAAAAGATTCCGAGTAAGCGTTAATGAGGCATTCCCGCAAGTGATTGAGCAGTGCGCACGCATTGCAAGGGATGGACAACAAGGTACTTGGATATTACCCGAGATGAAAGAAGCTTATATATCCCTACATCAAAAAGGATACGCACATAGCATCGAAGTTTGGGACCAAAGTCAATTGATCGGCGGATTATATGGTGTTCAAGTCGGAAAAGTATTTGCGGGTGAAAGTATGTTTTCGAAGGTCTCGAACGCTTCTAAAATTGCTTTAATTAGCTTAGCTCAGGAATTTGAACTAGAAATGATTGATTGTCAAGTACATTCTGATCATCTTGAAAGCATGGGAGCAAAACTAATCCCCCAAGCGGAGTTTTTAGCCATTATTCAACAACAAAAAATCAAAGCGCATGACTTTCAGCGAACACTTTAACTTGACGCAGGAAATCTGCTATCTAAATAGTTCCGGAAATGGATTAATCCCGAAACGTAGTCTGCAATGGCGTCGTGATTGGGAACAACAGTTTTTCCAAGTGGAAACTGACTTACGTGATCAGCAAGCTTCGTTCTTGCAAACAGTTAAAGAAACCATTGCCCGCGTGTTTCATGCCCAGGGACATAAAATCTATTTGTCGCCAAATTTCTCTTTTGCGTATGCTACCTTGATTGATCGTCTACCGCGTGATTACCATTATTTGGCTATCGAAGGTGAATATCCTTCCATCCTTTATCCACTCATTTCGCGTGAACTTTCGTTCCGTACGGTGAAAGCGGATCAGCAAGTCGAGGAAAACATCATCGCAGCCCTACAGGAAAAACGCACCCAGGTTTTAGTAATCAGTATCGTTCAATATATCAGTGGACTAAAAGTTGATGTTAGTTTTTTTAAACGGTTGAAACAACAATTCCCCGACCTATTGATACTTGCCGATGGGTCCCAATATCTCGGAACTGAGAACTTCTCCTTTACGGATTCAGGGATTGATGCATTAGCATGCAGTGGATACAAATGGTTATGTGGAGGCTTTGGCAATGGCTTTTTACTGATTAATAAAACATTTCAAGATTTTCTGGATCAACTGCTCGTCGCCATTCCAATGCCTACGGCTGATTTCTGGAAAACAAAAAGCGTACTGGACACGTTTTTTGAACCTGGACATGTAGATACGGTAAGCCAGGGAACATTGCGTGAATCCTTAAGTTTATTGGAAGAGTTAGGGTTTGAACCTATCGCTAAGCATATCCAAGTCCTTAGCGATGAAGCTTACGAATTATTGGACGATCGCGGACTTTTATTACCGGAGATTGCCGCCCGTCGAAACCGATCGGCATTGATCAATATTCAGGTGGACCCATCGCTATATCCGGCGTTTTTGGCTGCGGGTATTAAATGTTTCCCACGTGGAACAGGCATTCGAATTGGAATTCATTTATATAATGAACGCTCCGATATACATAGATTAATTGCGACTATAGATAAATTGAGATGAATTTTAAAATAGGAGATTTAGTTAGGTTTGTTGACGAACCTATCGAAGGGCACATAACTTCTTTTCTAGCGAACGGTCTAGTAGGAGTCACAGATGATACGGGATTTGAGATTCCCGTTATGCAGGATAAAATCACATTGGTGCATGGCAACATGCGTATGGAAGAAGATGAAGAACCTCAACAGGTTAATCTGACCGCGAAATTTATCGAGAAGGGAATTTTTCTAGCCTTAACGGGCGAGCAGAAAGACGGCTTAGTCAAATTCTTTATTGCCAATGAGACGAGTTATGAATTGTTGGTTGCGGTCAAGGAAGTCGTTGGAAATAAGCGCACCGGGATATACAATAATATCATACCTGCACGCGAGTATAATCAAATTTATACCGCCAACTTTGCAAATATCCATAAATGGCCGAATCTGGAGTTTCAGATTCTTCGTACCTCAAGAAGACAACATAACGAAGTTCCTCCAATTGAAAAAACCATTAAAGTGAAAGCTTTAGATTTGATCAATTCAAAAGAGCGCTCGGAGGTACTGCCCGATAAAGCCTGGTTGTATGAATTGGACAAGATTGAAGAAAATATAGGTTTAGATAAATTGAAAGCTCATTTTATTTCTCATCGACCTAAATAACGCTTTATTGTAAACTGAAAAAAGTAATAAATCTTTCGAATCATTCGATTTCAGCCAGCACTCGCATATTAAGTAAAACAGGGCCGCTGTAAACTCGCCCTATACGATGAAGTCAATGATTCGAAAATTTATTTACCTGCCTACGCCACCTTATGCGTATCACAAAATGCGACCATTGAATACGCAGCGAATAGTTGCAGACGCCTGATGAATGTCTCTAAAAAATCTAATATTTGCGTTTATAAACATTATTTCTCCTATAACGATATTTAATCGCTACATTTGTAATTTACGATTACCAAAATAATGCGATTAGCAGCAATCATCTTTACTTTTTCCTTCCTGTTCTCTCCGTTAATTTTAAGGGCGCAATCAGCAAGAGTCAACACAGAACAGTACCACAACAGTTTATTTCTTGATAAGTACAGCGATCGAGTTGAATCCGACTCGGTGCAATCTATACAGTCGATTAATGCCGATCAGCAAGACCATGTCCAACCTGTTGAGCAGCATTTTGCAGATACCTCCAGCAATGTAAACCCTTTCGCACACGCACGCAAACTAGCGGATCACAAGGAACACATTAAAAAGTTAAAACGCTCGAAGAGCGCACACCCGGTGCTTCTTCACAGGGACACCCTTTTTTACATTCATGCACGAATAGGTTCCTTTCTACCGCAAGAGCGCGCATCAGCGATCTCTCAAAAGATATATAGCTTATACGATGCCGACAAGTTCGACCCCAATTTACTAAGCATCGAAGTCAATGGGGAGGGACGGGACATTCTTTATAATCAGCAAGAACATATCATATCTGTTGGTACACTTGATGCGATTTGGGAGGACAAAAGTACCGAGGAACTTGCTCAATCTTACGTAGAATCCATTCGCGCTGCCGTCCTAAAGGAGCGAGAAGCCTACAGTCTCTTCAATATCACAAAGCGTATTGGTCTTGCGGTCCTGATTATCTTGTCGACCTCTGCTTTATTGTTGCTCGCAAATCGATTTTTTAGATTCACAGCTCATGATATAAACGGGATTAAAGACCATATAATCAGTGGTAGGCTTTTTCAAAAAATTCGAATTCTGCGCGCAAATCATGTAGAACAAGCATTGATACGCCTGAATAAGCTGTTGAAGATTATCGTGATATTTTTAAGTGTTTATCTTAGCTTGCCGCTATTGTTTAGCATTTTCCCCGAAACACAAGCTTGGACAAGAACCCTGATTAAACTAATTGCAAATCCCATAAACACAATCCTTCGGTCGCTTCTTGATTATCTACCGAATCTTTTTCGAGTTCTAATAATCTTCTTTCTATTTAAATATCTGGTTAAAATCGCGCGATATATCTTCCAGGAAATTCAACGTGGAAATATCCACTTTCGAGATTTCCATCCGGAATGGGCAATACCGACCTTTAATATTGTTCAATTCTTTTGCTATGCGTTTATGATGGTATTGCTATTCCCGTACCTACCAGGTTCGAGCTCGCCAGCGTTCAAAGGCATTACCGTATTTTTGGGGCTATTGGTATCCTTAGGCTCTTCGAATGCTATCGCCAATATTGTAGCCGGTTTAGTGATTACCTATATGCGCCCATTTCAAGTAGGTGATCGCGTAAAAATTGGAGAGACGGTGGGTGATGTCATGGAAAAAAGCATGCTTGTCACTAGAATAAAGACATGCAAAAATGAGGAAATTACCGTTCCCAATTCCATGATTCTCTCCAGCAGTACCATCAATTATTCGAACCAGACGAAGCAAGAAAACAAGGGATTGATTATACATTACGTAGTAACGGTGGGCTATGACGTGCCTTGGCAGACCGTATATAGACTACTCATTGTGGCTGCGCTCGCTAGCGACGGTATCGAAGCATTCCCTGAACCCTTCGTTCTCCAGGCACAGTTTAATGATTTTAATATTTCTTATCAGATTAATGCCTACACAAGAAATGCAAACGTACAAGCCACGATTTATAGCAGTTTGTTAGAAAATATTCAACGGGTTTTTCAAAGCGAAGGCATAGCGCTGCTTTCCCCAAATTACCATGTATTAAACCAGAAATGATGTCCGAGCCCTTCCTCCGATGAAGCGTTCTAATTAGCGAAATAGCGAATATGACTTCAAGACGGACACAAATTAATCTTTCTTATCCGCTATAGTTCTCACGCTAAAGCAAATCATGATTACGCCCGCAAAGATGACCAGCCATCCCCAACTCAATGTCACTGCTTTGGAAATTAAGCCATCGATTAGTTTGGTCCCGAAATAATTATTGATTTGAAAATATACGGCACCGAGCGCCAATATCAACCAGCCCAACAGGACGTAGCTAGCGATCTGAAAGCCCCTCAGTTTTCGCATAAAAAAGAGTAAAACCGTTAAGCCCAAAATACCCATCGTGATAAGAAAAAGGGAGGTATCAACTTGATACAGATTCCAGTCTTTTTTCAAAGGAATATTTAAAAAGGGACACAATATTGAAGAGAGGAATACAACAATAAATCCTAATAAAGCGAGTGGTTTTAGCAGAACTTTCATAGACTAAATTTTAGCAAAGATGAGCATTTCGCCGATTAATTACTAGGGAAAATAGTGGGACTTTTATGGAATTATTAACTTGAATACCGGTATTTCTAGCTCGAAAGGCCTATCTAAAACAGTGAAATCAGTCATTTATTATCATCCTATATGATGATTTTAATCACATTTTTTCAGCAACATCATTTTAACGGTCTTTATTTCAATAATTTAACATTTATTTAACATTATTTATAATCGTTCTAAATTCGTTGTATTGACAGATTTTTGACATTTGACAGGATGTTTTAGTCTACATTTGCATAACAAAATTGTTGGCGAAATATTAGGCTTTGAAGAATTTAA
>JBEBRI010000053.1:0-21688 GCA_040394915.1 Sphingobacterium sp. | reverse complement strand
AACATTTATATTATAATTGAATTTTGTCAGTTGTTTTTAAAAATTCAACCCACGCAACTTGGTCAGTTTTAAAGGTTAAGTCCTCGGACTTTAGTTTATCTAAGGGGATCAATCTGAAGGATTGTAGCTTGCCCTCCACGCTTTTTTCGGTAAAATCGAATTTTTTTGTCTTAATGTTTAATTCCACTTTATTAATAGGATTTACTTGGTAATAAATGGAAATAATTTGACTATCATTAAAACTGGATTTTTCCCAAAAATCCGTTGTGTAAATATGCTTTAGCACCTCGACTTCTAGTCCAGTTTCCTCCATGTACTCCCGTTTTAATGCATCGAGCAAACCTTCTCCGTACTCTAAACCGCCACCTGGAAACTTCGTAAAAGAAACGTTCTCCGTTCGTTCATCACTGATCAAAACTTCTCCTTGCTCATTGACCAGAATACCGTATACTCTTACATTAAATAAATACATGCTTAAAAAATATGATTTTAAATATTAATAAATTATTCAGCGAGTTTATTTCATTTTAAAATGGCCAAGAATAGTCGGGAAACTGATTCTTAGCCAATTGAAATCTTCTATAAAAATTCGAATCCTGACGGAATCGCGTCCTCATCCATACCAACAATTGAATAATGTCTTGGAAGGAACCAAGAAATACTATTCATGGCCGTTTGATAGTCCTTTTCGTTTGCAAAATTCTTCGGAGTCACATTGATGACAAGATCTTGAGAAACCTGGTCATCATCCTCATAGTTTCTGGCAATCAACATAATCTTTGGCATTTTAACCCCGTTATAGGCTAGGAATTCCCGTAGCTGTTGGCGAATATACGTGGGTAATATAGCCTCTGATGGCTGGCCTACGAGTACTTGCTCGTCTTTTCCAAGCGCAAAATTTCCGGTGTTTTCGGAAAAGAGATGTTCGTCGGTGTAGAACTCCTGGTTGATCTGTAGATTCGCCAAATCGCCATAGGTAAATATCCAATCTGGATTTGCCTTATGGGCATTAATAGAAATTCCAAAGCCATTTCCCAAGATCGTTTCTAATTTATGTTTGATGACGAAGGCTTGAAAATTCTCACCTTCCTCAATCGTTTTTAAGTTGAAATAAGGGAATCCATCGTTGCTCATGATGACTTCGGGATCGCCAAGTTTTAAGTTCGCCTCATCAATAGCAGAAAGAAAATTAGCAATCCACTTCGAATCTCTATCTTCTAATGCGGTTTCCATTAAATTATTTAAAACGATTGTTTTTTCTAAATCGCCTAAATTTCCTGCTCCCGCGCTAGCATCAAAAAAATGTATCGTGCTCATATAAAAATAAAATACGGCTAAAAGTACTGAATATTGGGTAAAAGAAAGACCGTTGGGGCAATTTTCCTTTGTTTTCCCCGATTTAGGCTAAGATTAACGGGTTAAATTTAGTACTTTTGTTAAAAAACAAACGCATAGATGTCAGAAACAAATACGACACGACCAGTGCAGTTTAACTCAGCTAAAATGAGCTTTGAGGAGTTCCGTGAATTGCTGATCGCCGATTATAAACTAGCTGTACAAAGCCGTTTTGTTAGTCTACTTGGAAGGAAAGAAGTCCTGACAGGAAAGGCTAAATTTGGTATTTTTGGTGATGGTAAAGAACTCGCTCAAATTGCTTTAGCAAAAGTGTTTAAACCTGGAGACTGGCGTTCCGGATATTACAGAGATCAAACGTTAGCCTTTGCTTTGAAAATGAGCACAGTCTACCACTTCTTTTCGCAACTGTATGCAAATCCTACTTTAGATGCCGATACTTCTTCTGCCGGTAGGCAGATGGTCGCCCATTTCGCGACACCCTTGCTGGACGAAGAGGGTGAATGGATTGATCAAACGCAACAATACAACACCGTATCAGATATATCCACTACAGGCGGGCAGATGTCACGCATCCTTGGACTTGGACTAGCTTCTAAGTTGTATAAGGATAATCCTAATCTTTCACACCGTACAAAGTTCTCCAAAGAAGGTTCGGAAGTCGTTTTCTGTACTATTGGGAATGCAGCGACATCTGAAGGTGTATTCTGGGAGACGGTGAATGCGGCGGGCGTTAAGCAAATTCCTGTCGTGATCTCTATTTGGGATGATGGTTACGGGATTTCCGTTCCTAATGATGTTCAGACGACAAAGGGGGATATTTCCGCAGTATTACGCGGATTTCAACGGGATGAAGCAGGGAATGGATATGAGATCTTCCGCGTAAAGGGTTGGGATTATGCCGGACTTTGTGAGGTGTATGAGAAAGCTGCAGAGTATGCCAGAAATCAACATCAACCGTGTATTGTTCATGTAACTGATATGACACAGCCTCAAGGTCATTCGACCTCGGGCTCCCATGAACGGTATAAGGATATTGACCGACTAAACTGGGAAACCGAGTTCGATTGTAACAAGCGCATGCGCGATTGGCTAGTGGAGTCTGGTCTTGCTGCTGAAGAAGAATTGAAGGCCCTCGAAGTAGAGATGAAAGATTTTGTTCGTCAGGAACAAAAAAGAGCCTGGTCAGATTACCGCAAAACGCTTCAAGTCGACTTAGATGAGGCGATTGGGTTACTTGAGAAACTCAATCACCATGCGGTTGAACTACCCTTGAAGACCCTTTTATCCTTAACAGATTTGTCTTTAAAAGAGGTTTATATGAATGTGCGTCGTGTAATTCGCGACCTACGAGGTATTGAACTTGAGGGCAAAGCGGAACTATTGGCTTGGTACCAAGAGAAGAAGGATGTTAATCATAGCCGCTTTAATGATAAGCTATTTAATGATACTAAATATTCGCCTTTAAAGGTCGAACGAATTGAGCCTGCTATTGATGATGATTCGACGATAGTCGATGGTCGAGAAGTGCTAAACGCTTGCTTTAAAGCAAACTTCGAACGCGATCCTCGATTAATTGCATTTGGTGAAGATGTAGGTAAGATTGGCGATGTTAACCAAGGTTTTGCTGGATTGCAGGAGATCTTTGGTGCTCAACGAATCTTTGATACTGGAATTCGTGAATCGGCAATCATTGGTAAAGGTTTAGGCTTAGCGATACGCGGTTTCCGACCTATTGCGGAGATTCAGTATTTAGATTATTTAATTTATGCGATGCCCGTTTTGAGTGATGATTTAGCGAGTTTAAGTTATCGTACGAAGGGGCGTCAGAAAGCACCGCTGATTGTTCGGACGCGTGGACATCGATTGGAGGGAATTTGGCACTCCGGATCACCTATGTCCGTACTCCTAGGCGGATTACGTGGTCTACATATCTGTGTACCTAGAAATATGACGCAAGCAGCAGGGATGTATAATACCTTGTTGAAAGGCGATGAACCAGCCTTAGTCGTTGAGTGTTTAAATGGGTATCGCTTAAAAGAGAAAATGCCACATAATGTCGGTGAATTTACCGTGCCGATAGGAAAAGCCGAATTACTTCGGGAAGGGGCTGATATTACGGTTGTGTCCTATGGTTCTACATTACGTATAGTCCAAGAGGCAGCTTTGGAACTTGAGAAATTGGGCATATCCATCGAGATAATCGATGCGCAATGTTTGTCTCCATTTGATCAAGATCACCTTTGCAAAAGTTCATTGGAAAAGACAAACCGTCTGCTCATCGTTGATGAGGACTTCCCTGGTGGAGCTTCTTCTTATATTTTACACGAGATATTGGAGGTTCAAGGTGGATATTATTTATTAGATAGCCAACCTCGGACACTTACGGCAAAACCTCATCGCGCGCCTTATGGCTCGGATGGTGATTATTTCACTAAGCCAGCCGTAGACGACGTTGTTGAAGCAGCCTATAAAATCATGACGGATAGTAAACCAAATGACTTTCCGGCATTGTATTAACATACATTATTATCTTTAAACGAAGAGCCTGTTCAAACGAACAGGCTTTTTTGTTGCCTTTTCAATCCATTTGGTCTACACCTACATCGGTCCTCAAGCCTATTTTTGTACCATTCATGGGTTATGCTAAGCTTCAGGTAGGGCTAAGGTAGGCTTGAGCTACGAAAAATCCGAAATCATCAGGTTTCGTTCCTTGCGGATATAAAAACAAAAAGCTGTATCGAGATATCCGATACAGCCTTTAAAGCTCTTGCGTTAAATTAGAGCAATCAGGAGGAGAACAAGCTGGCAGCGCCAATAATGGCAGCCTGCTCTTGGAATTTTCCGATAATGATTTTATAGTTTTTTAATTCGGACGGGTCGGGGAAGATCTTTGTCCAAGCCTTGCTGATATTGCCGCCGATAATAAAATGATGACAGTGATATTTATTGCTAAAAAATAGCAGGAAATCCAATAAATGCTCCCGATATTCTTTTAACAATTGTTGGGTTTCTGCCCGGGAATCATGCTTTTCTAAGATTTCCCGCAGGCCTGTTTCTTCGAATCCGGTCAACTCCTTGAAACGCTTCACAAACCAACGAGTAACTAGATATTCTTCAAATATTCCATCTTGGTAAGGGCTGTTCCACAGATCGGCATCGTAGGCCTTTTCGCCGTTATTCCACACGGCGGAGCCGAGACCTGTGCCTAAGGTAATGCCCAGAATACAGGTTTCATTTTCTAAACCACAACCATACACCTCTCCCTGGAGAAAGGCTGCAGCATCGTTGATGTATCGAATATTTAAAGGGCTTGCACCAATTAATGCTTTAATTGGTTCGGTGACTTCCATTTTGTAGAGGTCATCGTATTTCGACTGACCTTTCATCAATGGAATTCCATTTTCATAATCAAAAGGGCCTGGAGCGGCTATGCCTATGGAGTCCACCGCTGTTTCGTTCTTCGCAAGACAGGACTTCATATTGCTTGTCCAGGCTTGTAAAATCGTTTTAGCTTCGGCTTGCGAATCAACGTGGGAGCGGGTGATGGTCTCTTCTAAGATCGTCCAGTTGCTACTGTCGACAATGGCGGAGGTAATATGTGTTCCGCCAATATCACAGGATAGGATAAATTGTTTACTTGGCATTATGATAAGCTTCATATTTTAAGAGGTGGTCAGCGATCACCAATGCAGCCATAGCCTCGACAATGATTACTGCGCGCGGAACAACACAGGGGTCGTGACGACCTTTGCCAGATATTGTGGTGTCATCTCCTTGCTCATTAATCGTCGCTTGATCGCGCATAATGGTTGCAACAGGTTTGAAAGCCGTTTTGAAGGTGATATCCATTCCATTGGAAATACCGCCTTGAATGCCTCCTGAAAAATTGGTTAATGTTTTAATAGTGGAATCTTGATTTACAAATATGTCATTATGTTCGGATCCTAGCATCTGTGAGCCCTCAAATCCTGATCCATATTCAAATCCGTGAACCGCATTGATACTCATCATTGCCTTAGCAAGATCAGCATGTAGCTTGTCAAAAACTGGTTCTCCGAGACCGACAGGCACGTTGCGAATAATCGTGCTAATGCGTCCACCAACGGTATCACCATTTTTGCGAACTTGGTCGATATACTCGGTCATCTCTGCCGCACTAGCAGGATCGGCACAACGGACGATATTGCTCTCACGAAGGTTCAGCAGATCTTGCAAATTCGAAGTATCTAAGTTCGGTGCTTCAAGCTTTCCTACGCCAGATACATGCGCGAATATTTCTATTCCGCGTTGTTTTAGAAAAAGCTTGGCAATTGCTCCCGCTGCAACACGTGCAGCAGTCTCTCGAGCTGAAGAACGACCGCCACCGCGATAATCACGAATACCGTATTTTACTTGGTACGTGTAATCTGCATGGGATGGGCGAAACTTGTCTTGGATATGAGAATAGTCTTTGGAGCGTTGATCTTCGTTTGGAATCACAATAGCAATAGGTGTTCCCGTTGATTTGCCTTCAAATACCCCGGATAGAATTTGTGCAGTGTCACTCTCTTTTCTTTGGGTTGTAATCTTCGATTGGCCTGGACGACGTTTATCTAACTCGGATTGAATGAATTCTTCATCGATATCAATCAATGCCGGACATCCGTCTAAAATAACGCCAATCGCCGCGCCATGCGATTCACCAAAAGTGCTGATTTTAAAGATATCTCCGAAAGTGTTTCCTGCCATAATTTGTAAATGCTCGTAAATATAAAAAATTGGTACTAATAAATGTTACTGAATCGTGGAATAATAAGCTTATTCCACGATTTGAAAACCTTGCGCGACAAGGTGCTTCCAAAAGGAAGGGTAAGATTTCTCAACGACTACAGGCTCCTCGATCGTTACTTGGTTGAATACCAAAGCTAATGGGGCAAATGCCATCGCCATGCGATGATCTTCATAGGTCGCTATATTGATGTTTTCAGGCTCGAATACCTTCGCTGTTTTTAAGTGATATACTTCGCCGTCGGCAATTAGTTCTGCTCCAAATTTGCCAATCTCTTGTTGTAAGGCAAGAATACGATCGGTTTCTTTGATCTTAAGCGTTTCCAATCCGGTAAAAGAGCTATCTTTTCGAAGTGCAGCAGCAACAACAATTACGGTTTGCGCGAGGTCTGGACACTCCTTAAAATTAAATAGGGATTTTTTAGAAATTAAGCCTGATTTACGCAAATGAAGTCCGTCTTTTTCAAAGGTTGATGTTACCCCGAAGTGAGTCATGATATCAATAATTGCAAAATCACCTTGCAGGCTATGCTTTTTCAATCCTGGCAGGACGACATGTGCCTCTTGTGCTAGGGCCACCATGGCATACCAGTAGGATGCGGCACTCCAATCGGGCTCTACATAGATAGTCGCAGGTTGGAAGTCCTGTTTTGCGATGGCAATACTTTGCTCTTGGAAGTCGTATTGAATACCGGCTTCTTTAAGCATTTCAAGCGTCATGGTCACATAGGGTCTAGAGGTTAACTCGCCTTCAATTTGAATGGTCAAACCTTTCTTCAAAGATGAAGCAATTAATAGGAGCGAAGAGATGTATTGACTCGAGATATTTCCTTGTATAGCAACATGATCCTTACTTTGGAACATCCCACCCTCGATTTTCAAAGGTGGATAGCCCGCTTTTTTTTCGTAATGGATATCCGCGCCGATGCTTTTCAAAGCATCCACAAGAATACCAATAGGACGTTGTTGCATGCGTTCCGTTCCTGTCAGGATAAAGTTTCCTTTTATGAGGTTTAGATAGGACGTTAAGAAGCGCATCGCGGTTCCCGCGGGGCCAATATCAATAGTTTTAAACTCAGTATTACCAGTCTTGGCGATTTCTAATGCTGCTTCTAGTGTTACCGTATCCGCTGCTTCAGATAGATTCTCAACGGTGACCAGACCGCCACTTAATGCCCGGATAATAAGAGCACGGTTGCTCTCTGACTTGGAGCCAGTAAGTTGAACCGTGCCTCGAATTACTTTTGATTGATGTGATAATATCAATTTTTCTGCTGCCATTATGCCTCCGCAACAGAATTAGAATTCATAATTTCGTTTTGTTTACGGATAGACTCATTGTGTAATAACTCTAAGAATTTAACCGTGAACTCTTCACCTAAGTTTAATGCTTTTGCAAGGGAAACTCGTTTTTGAACGATTTCATCCCAACGACTTACTTGAAGAATAGTTACGTTATTATCTCTTTTGAATTCGCCAATTTTCTCAGCAATCTTCATTCTGTCACCAATTTGCTTGATGATTTGATCATCTAACTTATCGATCTGTCCACGCAATTCTGCTAATTTATCTTCGAATGCTGGGTTGTTTGATTCGGCTTTACGAACGGAGATTGAATCCAATAGATCTGCCAATGCTGCAGGAGTTACTTGTTGTTTCGCATCAGTCCATGCAACAGATGGGTCAATATGTGATTCAATAATTAATCCTTGCATATCCATGTCCATTGCTTTTTGAGTCACGTAAGGGATAAGCTCACGATTACCGCAAATATGACTAGGGTCGTTGATGATTGGAAGATCAGGTGCAATGGTTTTTAATTGAATGGCAAGATCCCACATTGGCTCATTCCGGAATGCTGTTTTTTCATAAGATGAGAAACCACGGTGGATAGCTGCAATTTTCTTGATACCCGCACGGTTTATACGCTCTAATGCGCCAATCCATAAGGATAGATCCGGGTTTACTGGGTTTTTTACGAGTACAGGAACGTCAACACCTTGTAAAGCGTCAGCAATTTCTTGTACTGTGAATGGGTTCGCAGTTGAACGAGCACCAACCCAAAGGATGTCAATACCTGCTGCTAAAGCTTCTTCAACGTGTTTTGCAGTAGCAACCTCTGTCGCTGTCAATAAACCAGTTTCTTCTTTTGCTCGCTTCATCCACTCTAAACCGATGCTGCCGATCCCTTCAAATTCGCCTGGACGTGTACGGGGTTTCCAAATACCTGCACGTAATACATTAACTTTACCAGTATTTGCTAATAAATGAGCAGTAGAAACTAATTGTTCTTCCGTCTCCGCGCTACAAGGTCCTGCTATGATTAAAGGTTTATCTCCAATTTCAATCCATGAATTCAAAGGAAGAATGTCTAATGAATGTTTCATCTTATTTGCGTTTTGAGTTTTTTACTTATTAATAGATTTAGATTTTTTCGTTTTTTAGGTATTCGCCCATGATGCTAAAGTTGACCGTATGTTTTAACACTTTGCGGATCGCAGCATCATAGTCTGCCTGTTTTTTCCATTCTACGTCTACATAGAAGTCGTATTCATTACGACGACCAACGACTGGCATAGATTGTATTTTACTTAAATTGACGTTTTGTTCGGCAAAGCATTGCAATACGGCTGCTAGTGCACCAATCGCATGAGAGGTTTGAAAAGAAAGGGAAGCTTTGTTAGCATTCTTAATTTCTTGCACTTCGTTTGAAAGAATCAGAAAACGTGTTGAGTTCTTTTTATTGGTTTCGATACGTTTCTCAATAATTTCTAGACCGTATACTTTGGCGGCAGCTTCACTCGCAATTGCAGCAGTGTTGGTCAGCTTCTCTTCCACAATCTTCTTTGCGCAGGCTGCTGTATCCATTCCTTCTTTGATAGTCCAATCTGGATGCTCGCTTAAAAATTCATCGCATTGACGAATTGCAATCGGATGTGACTCTACAAAGTTAATGTCTGAAAGTTTAGTGCCAGGCAAAGCAAGAAGGTGCTGCTGGATGTTCAAATGAACTTCCCCAATAATGTGGAATCTATAGTCACGAAGCAGGTTGTAATTGGGAAGAATACTTCCTGCGATTGAGTTTTCAATTGCCATCACTACATAGTCTGCTTTTCCTTGTTTTAGTAATTCGCAAGTCTTTTTGAAAGATTCGCATTCTAAAGTTTCGATATCCCTGCCGAAATATTTATAGGCAGCTTCTTCGTGGAAGGAAGCTTTAACTCCTTGGATGGCAATCTTTATTTTTTCACTCATGTTATTGTGTATTCGCTGTTTTATTCAAAAAAAAGAGGTCCCAAATTATTTTGGGACCTCTAAATATATCTTTTAACATACTACATACTAGTCCCTGCTTTTATCGCTAAAATAAAAGTGCCAGAAATAAGAATATGTATTGTTTGTGTTCATTCCCTTGTTATTATGGCTCAAATATAGAAGTAAAAACAATAAGTGCAAAATATTTTTAAATAAAATGTGAAAATACTTTCATTTTGCCGCTTTTAAATGTGATTTTTTTTTGGTTAAAAAATGCGTTAAAAATGCTTGTAAAATATGGTGGATGTACACGTTATTTTAAGCTTTTATTCTTTTGAATGTTTGTTTAAATGATTTTAAGGTTGTTTTGATCTGATTTCACGCTGTTTTTGTTTCGTAAAAAATGGCGTTTTTTTTATATGATTTTTTACGATAAAAATGATTGTTTTTTATCAGCATTTTGATGATATTTTTTATCTGATTTTATGCTGTAAAACGGCAGAATATTATTGTTTAAACATCTAGATTTAGAATTGTTATGATAAAAACCATCAATAGAGGGCTGTTTTAGATATCTTTGTTCGGCTTCGGTCATCAGTCCTATAGGGTATTTTTGAAAAATATTGACGCTAGATTTTTGAGTGTATGTGGTATGTTTTAATTTCTGTACTTTGTTCGGTAACAGTCGCTGTGATAATTAAGCTCGCGAAACAACGATCTGTAAACTACTTACAGTTATTAGTTTGGAATTATCCTGTCGCATTGATTTTAACTTATCTTGTTTTAAAACCGACCTTAGTCGCTTGGGATAGTTCGCTTCCATGGCATTTATATCTTCCATTAGGCTTGTTACTGCCTGCAATCTTTATTTGTATTGCGATGTCCATTCGTTATGGTGGTATTGTTCAAACTGAGGTTGCTCAGCGTCTTTCTTTGTTTATTCCGCTACTGGCAGCCTTTCTTTTTATGGGGGAACAAATTGTGCCCAAAAATCTAATCGGTATAGCGGTTGGATTGGTTGCCATTGTATTTTCGATTGGATGGAACAAAGAGAAAAGAAGCAAAGACGACGTTAATTGGATTTTTCCGTTGCTTGTTTTTGTGGGGATGGGGATCATTGATATTCTGTTTAAACAAATAGCGTTATTAAGTACCGTTACTTATATGTCTTCCTTATGGATTGTTTTTGTGTTAGCGTTGCTATTTGCCTTTTTATTTTTGCTTTATCTGCTATTGATCAAAAAACAGAAGCTAGATGTGCAAGCGATCTTTTATGGAGCGATTCTAGGTGTTTTTAATTTCGGAAATATTGTTTTTTATATGAAGGCACATAAAGCATTGCCCGAGAACCCTTCGCTTGTTTTTACAGCTATGAACATCGGTGTAATATCCGTTGGAGCATTAGTTGGAGTGTTGCTGTTTCGAGAAAAGCTTAGTAAATACAATAAAATTGGGGTAATTTTGGCAATTATATCCGTATTATTAATTGCATTACTGTGAGTCTATTCGACGATACTTATAAGACTATCGAGGAACCCTCGGAAGGAATTTTTAGAGATAAGGGAAGTAAATTTATTGCCTATGCTTACCCTTTTAAAGATGAGAGTAAGTTAAAAGAAATTATTGCTGTTTTAAAAGCTGAACATCCGAAAGCGAGACATCATTGCTGGGCGTATAGATTGACTCCTGATCGAACTGTATTTCGTGTAAATGACGATGGTGAACCTTCTGGTACTGCGGGTAGACCGATATTGAATGTCTTGCTTTCTCAGGATATTACCAATGTTTTAGTGGTTGTTGTGCGTTATTTTGGTGGAACGCTTTTGGGGGTTCCCGGACTGATTAATGCTTATAAGACGGCTACTCAAGAAGCCATTGATAATAACGTTATTGTTGAGCGTACGGTAAACGATATTTATGCTATTCATTTTGATTATTTGCAAATGAATGACGTGATGAAAATTGTCAAAGAATACGACCTCAAGGTACTTAGTCAAAACTTTGATACTTCCTGTACTATTCATATAGAAATGCGTAAATTACAAGTGAACGAATTAGTTGGAAAACTAGAATCAATTGCGGGTATAGAAGTAGATTATTTACGAACCATATGATTAACGACTCTGAATTAATTATCAATGCGGATGGTAGCATATACCATCTAAATTTGAAACCGGAAGATATTGCCGACACGATTATTTTTGTTGGAGATCCTGATCGTGTTGCCGAAGTATCAAAATATTTCGATAACATCGAAGTGAAAAAGGGTAAACGAGAATTTATTACCCATACTGGTTTTCTTGGAAACAAAAGACTTACTGTTATTTCAACTGGAATAGGTACTGATAATATTGATATTGTAATTAATGAACTGGATGCATTAGTCAACATTGACTTCCAAACAAAATCATTAAAAGAAGAAATTAAGTCTTTGGATATTGTTCGAATTGGCACATCGGGTTCTATTCAAGGTAATATTGCTATTGGGACTATTCTAGCAAGCGAGTTCGCTATTGGGTTTGATACGTTAATGCAATATTATAAAAAGCCTTATACAGACACTGAATTAGCGATTCAAAATGCAGTCATCCATAATTTTGAAGATCTTACATTTAGACCTTATATTGGACGCGCTTCGGAGAAGTTATTAGCGAAGTTTGCACATGACCTTCCGAAGGGTATTACAATGACTGCTCCTGGATTCTACGGGCCTCAAGGGCGCAGCTTACGCACGAACAATACCTATCCACAACTCATCAAGCAAGCAAACCAATTCATCGTTGGCAAAAGACAAATTACCAATTTAGAGATGGAGACCGCGGGAATCTATGCCATGTGTAACATGCTCGGGCACCATGCAATTTCAATCAATGCAATATTAGCCAGTCGGGTTCAAGAATCATTTTGTGAGAATCCACAAGAGATTATTGACAATGCAATCAAACTTGTGCTCAATAGACTTTAGATCCCAACAGTTCCTTTTCTCGAAGAATCAAATCTTAATAGAATAAACAATAGGATAGTGAATGACCATAAGGAGGATCCTCCATAACTGATAAAGGGTAATGGAATCCCGATTACAGGTACAATTCCGATAGTCATTCCAATATTGATAAAGAAATGGAAGAATAGGATGGAGGCGACACCGTATGCGTATATCCTTGCAAATGCTGTTCGCTGTCGTTCTGCAATATTTACGATGCGTAATAGTAAGGTTAGGTAAATCGCGATCAGCACCACCGAGCCTACAAATCCCCATTCCTCGCCAACCGTACAAAAGATAAAATCGGTACTTTGCTCGGGAACGAAGTTATACTTCGTTTGCGTTCCTTGTAGATAACCCTTTCCAAATAGTTGCCCAGAACCTATAGCAATCTTCGATTGGTTTAGATTATATCCCTGTCCTTTCGGGTCATCCATTTTGCCTAAGATGATATCGATGCGGTTTCTTTGGTGAGGTTGTAATATTTTCTCGTAAGCAAAGTCAACACACAATACGTAGACAGAGGATGCCGCAAATAGAATGGCCATATTGATCACATACTTTCTCTTCTTACGCATAGTAAAGGCGAAGAAGCCGCAAATTAAAGCAATACAGCCTATGATAATCCACTGGTTGACAAGTAAAGCCATGACGAATAAGAATATCGCCAAGCCTCCAATAATAAGAAATCCTGTGCTTAAATAACCTTCTCTATAGAATACGAATACCAAAGAAAAGAATGCTAAGGCTGAACCGGTGTCGGGTTGCAACATTACCAACGCAACAGGGAATAATACGATACATGCCCCGACAAATAAAGTCTTCATGTTGGGATTCTTGTTTGTCTGATTGCTTAAATAATAGGCAAGTGTTAAACAAGTCGCTAACTTTCCGAACTCGGAGGGTTGTAAACGAAAGCTACCTAAGGGAATCCAAGCTTGATTACCGCCTACATTTCGTCCAACAATTAATACAGCGATTAAAAGTAGGACGACTATAAAATAGATAATCGGCGCAGACGACATGAAGAAGCGGGAGTCAATAATCAGGATGCAAATCCCGATAATCAATGCTGTGAATATATAGATAGATTGTTTTCCGTAGTTCGTTGCGAGATTAAATAATCCTGGATTTTCAGGATCATAAACTGCTGCATGAATATTAAACCAACCGATAAGACAAAGTGAAAACCAAAGCAGTATGGTAATCCAATCAATACGACCGAAAAAGCTTTTTTCTTGCAAACTATTCATGTGTTCTTCTCACTTGGCTATGATGTACTAATACGGCACTTTTTTCTTTCTTCGGATCATTTGCAGCCGATCTTAAAGGTGCTGAACCGGGTTTATTCTTCGTGCTGTCTTTCGCGTTTTTAGTCGTGTCCTTTTTTACTTCTGCCTCTTTCGGTTTTTTAGGCTTCGGTAGCAGATTGGCATTGTATACCCGGTCTTGTATGTACTTAGGAAGGGTGATGGTGTCTTTTAAATACTTCTCAACAAGCATCGAGGCGATTGGCGCCGCCCATGTCCCCCCATATCCTGCATTCTCAACAAAAACCGCAATCGCTATCTTTGGATTATGTCTAGGAGCAAAGGCAAAGAATACTGCATGGTTCTCGCCATGTGGATTTTGAACAGTACCTGTTTTTCCACACATTTCGATTCCCGCAATGCGAGAGGCTGCACCAGTACCACCTTGATTAACGGCTTGACTCATGCCTTCAATAACGGGCTCGTAATATCGGGCATCGACTCCTGCAGAGATCTTTTCAGTGAACTCTTCTTTAATAATTTGTTTCTCACCAATCCCTTTAATCAAATGCGGGCGGTAATAGAATCCGCGGTTCGCGACAATCGCCATAATGTTAGCCATCTGCAGCGGCGTAATACCAAGCTCTCCTTGTCCAATTGACAGAGAGATATTATAACCCGAACGCCAACTGCCATTGCCATAGCGTTTTGTATAAAAGTCAGAAGTCGGTACGAGCCCCGGTTTCTCACCCGGTAAATCAATTCCTAAACGATGGCCAAGCCCAAACTTACCCAAGGCCTCACGCCATAAATCGTAAGCTTTTGGACCACTCATACCTCTAGAATCGATCATTTTAGCATAAACATAGCCGTAGTATGTATTGCAGGACATCTTGATGGATTTCACTAAGCCCGTTGCACCATCCACGTGTGTACAGCGCATGATCGCTCTTCCGCCACCATAACGATAACCACCCGGACAATAGAATACCGATTGTTCGTTGATTACGCCAGCTTGTTGACCTGTCAGTGCAGCAACAACCTTAAATACCGATCCCGGAGGATACGATGCCTGTATCGGGCGTATAAACATAGGTTTGGTCTCATCGTTTAATAACTTCATGTAGTTATTGCCTAGATCACGCCCAACCATCATGTTTGGATTATAACTCGGACTACTGACGAACGTTAGAATTTCTCCGGTTGACGGTTCAATCGCTACAACAGAACCAAGCTTGTTCTTCATCATTTTCTCTGCCAATACTTGCAGATCCTTGTCTAGGGAGGAGACTAGTCCATCGCCTGTAACGGCGACAGTATCATATTTGCCTTCCATGAAGCTACCTTTCGGTCTATTGAGTGCATCAACCATTTGGTTCTTAACGCCTCGCTTACCACGAAGTAGATCTTCATAAGCTCTTTCTACACCAGATGCACCAATATAGTCTCCAGGGCGATAGAATCCATCCGACTTTTCAATATCGCGCTCATTAACTTCTTGAATATAACCTAAGAATTGTGCCGCAATACTATCCGGATAACTGCGAACAGTTCGATTTTGATAGTAAAATCCCCTAAACTTATAAAGATGCTCTTGAAACTTAGCGAAGGTGCTTGCGTTCACCTGTTTCATAAACTGTGAAGCACGATAAGGCGAATGCGCCCGCGCTTTCTGCATGCGCGTATTAAAGTCGGCAGTATCTATACCGAGTAAGTCACATAATAGAAGGGTGTCTATGTCTTTCGCTTCACGCGGAGTTACCATTATGTCATACACTGGCTCATTTTGAACCAAGACCTGACCATTGCGATCTAAAATGACACCTCGAGCCGGGTAGACTATCACTTTACGCATGACATTATTGTTTGCTGACAGCAAATAGCGATCATCAATAATTTGTATATAGAAAAGTCTAGCAACAATAACCAGCGCGATGGCTATGAAGATACCTTGAACGACGAATTTACGGTTGAAGAAACTATTGTTCATGAATGAGATGACCGTAAGAAATATTAATTACCTAATAAGCGAGATTTCCGTTTGTAAAACAATAAACTCATCAATATTATCAGCAATATGGTAAATATCGAGCTTAACAAAATACTGAACAACGTACTTAAGTAATTGCTAAAACTAAAATATTCCACGTGCAACAATACGATATGATGAATCAATGTACCAATGGAAATATAAGAAAAAAACCACTTATTTCCCATTATTCCTAGGGATGGCGTTTCGAATGACCCTTGAACATCAACATCTAAAGTGATGTTGCAGAAAAATATTCTAAACCAAACCAACGCTACACAGGCAGCTGCATGAACACCAATGGAGTCGTAAAAAGCATCCACGGTTAAGCCAGTGATAAACGCTAATAGATAGAGTAGGAAGTTTGAAGTTCCAATCGGTAACAAAAAGATAAAAAGGATGTATGGAAATGGAGTCGCCAGATTGTAATAGCCAATGTTCTTAAACAAGACAACTTGCATCGCAATCAATACAATAAATCGAACGATATTAAATATTATGACTTTACCCATTGTTATCTTCCGTCAACACTTGTAATTGTTTTTTCTCATCCTCTAATAAATCCTTCACCACATAGACATGGTTCAGATTGCTAAAGTTTGTGCGCAGCTGAATACGAACATCCAAGAAGCTTTCACCGGATTGAATCCCCGTTTCTGAAACCGTTCCAATTTCTATACCTTTCGGGAATAGCGAAAAGCCCGAGGTGTAAACCTTTTGGCCTTTTTTTACCTTCACATGGTTGGGAATGTCCTTAACCATTGCAAAGCGAGGATCTACATTATTTCCCCAAACCAAAGCACCGAAAACGTTTGTTGTATCCAAGGTTACTGAAATTCGGGTATCTGGGTGCAGTAAAGATTGAATGGTACTAAAGTGCGGCGATACATTTAATACAATGCCCACAACACCATTGGACGTAATCACGCCTAATCCCTTTTGAACCCCATCGAGCGCACCCTTATTGATCGTGATAAAATTACTCTTTTGATGAATACTATTGTTAACCACTTCGCCCATGACGAATTGATAACGATTCTCTTCAATAGAATCTTGAAGTTGTATTGAATCTAGCGTATCTTTTAAAATGTAATTCTGTAATTGCTGACGTAATAAAGCGTTCTCTTGCGCTAAGTTTTTGTTCGCTTCATCGAGTGCTAAATAACTCTTCCAGGAATTTAATTTGTCGTAAAAAGATCCTACGACCACATTTGAAGAATTTACAAAAGATGAACGTTGATAGCGATTATTTTGAACAACTAAGATTAAAGCAACAGTAAAGAAGAGAACAAACCAAAAGAAGGCATTGTATCTAACCAAGAAAAGCCATAGGTTTTTCATTCGTGTTGTCTTTTAATAGCTACGCGATATAACGTTAGGTAACATTATATCGCGCAACGAATACATATATCTCAGTTTATTATTACTGCATTAAGAACTTGAAGCGTCCGATATTTTTCAACGCAATACCTGTACCTCTTACAACTGCGCGAAGTGGATCTTCAGCAACATGTACTGGCAACTTAGTTTTTGCTTGAATACGTTTGTCTAATCCTCTTAGCAATGCACCACCACCAGTAAGATAAATACCAGTTTGATAAATATCTGCTGATAGTTCTGGAGGAGTTATTTCTAATGCTTTTAGAATTGCTTCTTCAATCTTAGAGATTGACTTGTCCAGACAGTGGGCAATCTCTGTATAAGACACCGTAATCTGTTTTGGAATACCGGTCATTAAGTCACGGCCTTGAACAGCGAAATCTTCTGGTGGATCGGTAAGTTCTGGAAGTGCGGCACCTACTTCAATTTTTATTTTTTCAGCAGTACGGTCACCGATCATAATATTATGTTGGCGACGAATATATTGCACGATATCGGAGTCGAAGTTATCTCCAGCAACGCGAATGGATTGATCACAAACAATACCTGATAAGGCAATGACAGCAATTTCGGTCGTACCGCCACCGATATCAATAATCATATTTCCTACAGGTTCCTCTACGTCAATTCCGATACCGACAGCAGCAGCCATAGGCTCATGAATTAAGTAGACCTCCTTTGCGCCGGCAATTTCTGCCGAGTCGCGAACGGCACGTTTCTCCACTTCCGTTATACCGGAAGGGATACAAACCACCATTCTTAACGATGGGAAGAACCAACTTTTTCCATTATTAACAAGTTTCACCATACCACGAATCAAGTGCTCAGCAGCAGTGAAATCTGCAATCACACCGTCGCGTAAAGGTCTAACTGTTTTTATATTGTCGTGTGTTTTACCTTCCATTTGCATAGCCTGACGACCAATCGCAATCACTTTGTTTGTCGTGCGGTCGAAGGCAACGATAGAAGGTTCATCAACTACTACTTTATCATTGTGAATGATTAGGGTGTTAGCTGTACCCAAGTCTATTGCAACTTCTTGCGTAAACCAATTAAAAAGCCCCATTTATATGTGAAAATATAATTTAAAATTTTTATGCAAACCTAACGAAAAAAAATGGTTTTTAAATAATTACTAATTGATTAATATTATCTTTTAAACGTGAGATTTATCAATGAATAGTATTACGGTATGTTAAACGTATTTGCAGGTTTTTTTATTGTACGCTTAACCCAATGTAATAGTTAAACGTGTCAGCCTTAAGGGTTTCTTTTGTAAGCCCATCGAAGCGCATCAGTTTAAATTGGCTACTCGGTTGAATCAATTGTCGTTTCCCATCTTTATCAAAAATATGAACAGGCATATGGAAATCTGCCACTTCCGAAATCCAACGAACCATAAATACCCCCGGCTGATTTTCAATAATCTCTAGGGTAGGGATACTTTTCTTTTGAACATATTGTTCAAATACCTTGGTTAAGTCGATTCCGCTCTGTTCATTCATGTACGTTAGAATGTCTTGATAGTCTACCGTTTGGTGATAAAATCTTTCGTTGATTCCACGAAGTAAGCCTCGCCATTTCTCGTCGTCATCAATCATCGTGCGTATCATATTATGTAAAACGCCGCCTTTATTATACATATCACCGGAGCCCTCCTTGTTTACGTGGTAAGGTCCCTGTAAGGGACTGTCATTCAGAATGCCCCTACGATTCCCATTAACGTAAGCTTGACTGGCTTGTTTTCCATAGAAATAATCAATGAATAAGGCTTCAGAATAGTTGGTGAAACTTTCATGAATCCACATGTCTGCAAGGTCTTTTGCCGTGATGTTGTTTCCAAACCATTCGTGTCCAGACTCATGTACAACGATGAAATCCCATTTCATGCCCCAACCTGTGCGCGAGCCATCGTTTCCTAAATATCCATTTCTGAACTTATTTCCATAAGCAATCGCACTTTGATGCTCCATGCCTAAATGTGCCGTTTCGACTAACTTATAACCATCTTCATAAAAAGGGTAAGGTCCAAACCAATGCTCGAAAGCTTTAAGCGTTTCGTTGGCATTTTTCTTTAGGTGAGCGATCTTGTCTTTGTTTTCTTTTAGGACATAATAATCAATAGACAAAGGGCCTTTTTCACCCGTGTAGGTCTCTTGAAAATGCGCATAATCCCCAATATTTAAAGCGATGTTATAGTTGTTGATTGGATTTTCAACCTTCCAATGAAATTTAGTGTAGCCCCCTTTGATTTTTTCAGTTTTCACCAATCGACCGTTGGAGACATTGATCAATCCGTTTGGTACAGCCACGGAGATTAACATACTCTCCACCTCATCAGATTGATGATCCTTATTGGGCCACCAAACACTTGCTCCTAATCCTTGGCATGCGGTAGCAACCCAGGCCTTACCTTGACTGTCCTTTTTCCAATCGAAACCACCATCCCAAGGTGCACGCGTAGCCTGTATCGGATGACCCGAATAGTGAACAGTGAACGAATCTAACTTGCCCTTTTCAATATAGTCGGGAAACCTAACAAAAACAGCATTGTAGGATCGCTCAAAGGGGAGAGACTTACCTTTATATTCAACTTTATCAACGGATAAATTGTCAAATAAATCAAATTGAAGCTGATTGAAACGTTCAACTGCGGTAAATTTGAACAGGTTTGTGCCGGAGATGAATTTATTATCGATATCGACCTTCACATCCAAGTGATAATACTGGATGTCATAACAGGTGCGTAGGGGAGTAAGTTCGCCTCGTAGGGAATCGGCTTTCGTATATAAATCCTTCGCTTTCATTAACTGTGCTTGTGTTGTTGAAAATGTCACAAGCATGCTGAATCCGAGAATTAAAGATTTGATAGGCATCATGAAGATTAAACAGTTTGCTTTTGCTGGGTAAAATAATTAGTGATTTGATCTAAACTAAAGGCGTTTAGACATTGGTCGGCGGAGAGCCCCCCTTTTCTTGCTACATACACGCCAAATTCCATGTCCAAGAAGCCTTCCTTGCGGTGCGCATCCGGGTTAATCGATAACAATACACCTTTTTCAAGCGCATACTGATGCCATCTCCAGTCGAGATCCAATCGCAAGGGATTGGCATTGATCTCAATGACTACTCGATTTGCCGCACAGGCATCAATCACCTTTTTAAAGTCCAAAGGGTATCCCGCACGCGAAAGTAGTAATCTGCCCGTTGGGTGACCTAAGATTGTCGTATAAGGATTCTCTATTGCCTTAATTAACCGAGCAGTTGCTTTTTCCTCATCCATCTTTAAATTGCTATGGATGGAAGCCACAACGAAATCAAACTTCGCTAAGATTTCATCCGGATAGTCTAAAGAACCATCCGAAAGGATATCTGATTCAATCCCTTTAAAGATCTTAAAGGGCGCCATTTCCTGATTCAGGGCATCAATTTCCGCCCATTGCTGTGCTAAGCGATCTATACTTAAACCATTGGCATAAACCGCCGTCTTGGAGTGATCACAAATACCTAAGTATTCCATCTTCAGCTCATCACGTAGATAGTGAGCCATTTCTTTTAGTGAATGAACACCATCACTGTAAGTGGAGTGATTATGGAGCGACCCTTTTAGGTCATGGTATGTTATTAAGTTCGGGAGTGTATGATTTTGGGCTCGATCAATTTCAGATCCACCTTCCCTTAATTCAGGTTCTATAAAAGCTAAGCCTAAAGCTTTATAAATCTCCTCTTCGTTGGTTAAAGAAGGAATTTCACCAAATCTTTTCAGCTTTTCAAGATGTGCTTTTGAACCTGTAGTCAGGAGGAGGTTTTTAGCGAAATCTACAGCTTTACTTAAATAGACTTTGAAGGCTGTACTGTTTTCATCGCGAAAGCTGATCAATCCTTCGCCCGTGTCAATCGCTAATTCATTATCAATCGCAGCGATGGCTTCGAGAACAACATCTTGAGGCGCGTCGGTTATTAATTCAACATATTGAAGGACTTCTGCTTTGCGACGAAAATCTCCTGTAAATTCAACTTGAAACGATTTCAAGGTTTCCATTAGTGTTTTCTTAATCGTATTCGCGGATTGTAGAACTTTCGCGAATAAGAACCAACCTTGATTTGCAATCGAAAACTCAATTGCTTTTTTGATATCTTCTTGAGTTTTTAGACCAAATCCTTTGGCCTCCACTAATCTATTTTCGTTACAAGCGTAGTAAAGCTCGCCAACTGATTCTATTTCCAGGTCTTTCCAGATGATTTGAATCTTTTTTGGACCTAAACCTTTAATTTTTAACATTTCGACAATGCCTTCTGGCGTTTTGTCCAATAACTTATCGAGGTCCGGGAAAGTACCAGTTGTAATCACCTGCATAATCTTTTCTGCCGTACTCTTACCGATATTGGCTTGTTCACTCAGTTCTTCTAAATTGGATCCACTCGCAGCGAACGGTAATTTGTCGATTCGAAAGGCAGCACTTGCCATAGCTTTGGTTCGAAAAGGATTCTCATTGTGAAGTTCCATTAATTGCCCACACAGTTTGAAAACTTTAGCTATGTCTTTATTTGTCATGTTGATGGTTTTGATGAAATCAAAAATACGAATCTTATTTCATTAAAAAATCCTGAGGCGGGGAGCCTCAGGATTTTTACCAAACCAATTATTAACCTAAATTATGAAATTTT
>JBEBRI010000052.1:0-22129 GCA_040394915.1 Sphingobacterium sp. | reverse complement strand
CTTTAGCAACTTTAAATTGCTGTCCTGCTATATTTACTATTGCGTACATTGTTATGAATTAAATGTTATTATTTAATGAGTGGCAAAGATAAAATATATTTTTTATTCGAGCAAACTTATTTTAACATCTTTAAAACGTAAATCAAGTTACATCTCCAAAATTTCTGAAAAACAAATATTTCCACGCCTCAGTGATGCCCCAAGTGTACACTTTGCTCTGCGATTATTGTTCGATTTATCGAATTTCCCATCCTTATTAGCGTTAATGTCGACAAGTTTTCTGTTCCTTGTCCCTTTTGTTATGGGCGCACTAACTATCTATTTCTCCCCGATTGAACAAACGAGAAAGAATGCATATACCCTACTTGCTTCGTACATTCTTTTAACCTTGTTCGCTCTAATGACCATGATTTTGAAGCGCGAAGCTTGGGCACGTTGGATGATGCCAACCGCGATCTTTATGATTTTTAGTTCATCTTTATAGCTATTTTACCCTTGATACGACCTTTAACTTCTACGCTGGCATATGGGCAAGATGGATTATGAAGGATATTCAAAGAAATATTTTGAAAGTCGAAAAAAGAAGAGCAGAACAAAGTTAGTATTTGGAGTACAGTTCGTCGATTCCACAATTATGACCCTTATCTAGCCGCTTGCTAAGGAGAATATTGCTGTGAACTGCTACTTCCACGTCAATTCACCATAATTTAAAATCGTCTTATCGATCAGCTGATAATCCTCAGCATATATTGGAGCATAAACGACATAGTAAATGGGACCGCTTAATTCGCTAATCGCATAGGTTTTATCTTCTTCCACCTGATAAAACTTATCAATCGTTCTTTCCGCAGTCCATTCCTTGCTGGTCCCTTGCGGATGCTTATCGAATCTATGCTCTGTTATCGAAGAGTAAAACCAATAGCTTGGAGCTTCATCAGACAATAGCACAGTCTTCTCATCATTGAAAAGGCCTTCCGCCATACCGGTATTCTCGAACCACATTACCTCTAAGTCTGCCTCACCAAGAGCTGATCGGTAGATATCTTTGTCGGTTGTAAAAGCAATGCAAAATGCTTCTAATCCTTTCACATGGAACATGAGCTTAAATGAATTTTTAGAAAGTTCTACTTGGTGATTCACCAGCGGAATTACTTTAAAATCCTGCTTCGCTTTGATGTTCACCGATTGTTGAGCTTTAGTGAAAAATGGACAGCAAAAAAGAAGGGTAAATAGAAGTGCGAATTGATTTTTCATGTAGCAAAAAAAGCAAAATCCCCCAAAACATAAAATAGCTGTTTTGGGGGATTTAGTTTATTAATAGCGTAAGAATGTTTTAACCAACAATCTCTTGAATTTCATTCATAATTTTTTGCGCGATAGCTTCTGCTGCTTCCGGCGTATGACCCTCAGAATAAATACGGATGATCGGTTCTGTATTGGATTTACGTAAGTGTACCCATTCATTCGCAAAATCAATCTTTAATCCATCGATGGTCGAATGCTGCTCATGGGCGTATTTTTCTTGCATTTTTTCCAATAGATTGTCGATATCTAATCCAGGAGTAAGCGTAATTTTATTTTTCGACATGAAATACTGCGGAAGTTCAGATCTATACTCAGAAACCTTCTTCCCTAACTTAGCAAGATGCGTTAAGAATAAGGCTACACCTACTAAAGCGTCACGACCATAGTGTGAGGCAGGATAAATTACGCCTCCATTCCCTTCGCCACCCATAACCGCATCGACTTCTTTCATCTTGGTCACTACGTTCACCTCGCCTACCTCAGCAGCGAAATACTCGCCTCCGTGTTTCAAAGTAACGTCGCGCAACGCACGAGTTGAAGAAAGATTAGAAACCGTATTACCTTTTTTATGCGTCAAGATAAAATCCGAAACAGCAACTAACGTATATTCTTCACCGAATAACTCGCCATTTTCCATCATGAAAACTAAGCGATCTACATCTGGATCTACCGCAATCCCTAAATCAGCTTTATTATCCAACACCGCTTTCGAGAGATCCGTTAGGTGCTCTTTTAATGGCTCTGGGTTATGTGGAAATAAGCCGTTAGGCTCGCAGTGAATTTTATAGACCGTTTCAACACCCAATGCCTTTAGCAACTCAGGTATAAAAACTCCGCCTGTACTATTTACAGCATCTACAGCAACTTTAAAATTCGCTTGCTTAATGGCAGCTACATCGACGAACTCTAACGCTAGCACATCTTCAATATGCTTCTGTAAAAAAGAATCATCCTTAGTTACTTTCCCTAACTCCTCCACGGGAGAGAAATCAAAGTTTAAGCTTTCGCCCAATTCGAGCACTTCTTTTCCTTTCGCATCATCGATAAACTCCCCTTTACTGTTTAATAACTTTAGAGCATTCCACTGACCGGGATTATGCGAAGCAGTCAAGATAATACCACCTGCGGCTTTTAATTTGGGAACGGCAATCTCTACCGTGGGTGTTGTTGAAAGTCCTAAATCGATCACATCGATACCTATACTTTGTAGTGTACCAATCACTAAATTAGCAACCATCTCGCCCGAAACACGAGCATCACGTCCAACAACAATCGTTTTGTTGTCAACACCTGCTGTAACGATTTTACCATATGCAGCCGTGAATTTCACGATGTCAACAGGTGTTAAATTATCACCCGGTCGACCACCGATAGTTCCACGAATACCAGAAATAGATTTTATTAATGCCATAGATGTTCAAATTGATATTGGCGGTAAATTTAAAGCATTTAAACAATTAATTCGATTATTATTCTTTTTTTCCATTATTTAGCTATCTTTGTTGCAACTATGTTTCATTTGCAATAATCGAAAGGCTACTTGCATTTTTTTTTTAGATTTGGTTTGATAAATTTTAGACAAATCTATTTTGTAAATATGTTAGATAAAATAATTCAACTCGATCAAGATTTCTTCTTAGCCATTAATCAAGGACTTAGCAACCCAGTCTTCGATTGGTTATTACCGATCTTGAGAAATCCATATACTTGGTCTCCCTTATATTTATTCTTGATTATCTTTTTCATTAAACACTATGGAAAAGTTGGGGTATTAATTGTAGCATGTACATTGGCGACGTTTGGAATCTCGGATGCCACCTCCTCACACCTGATCAAAAAAACAGTCAAACGCGTACGACCTGGTAATGACGACGGCTTTAAAAATGAAGTAAACTTAAGAGCCCGCTGTGGTTCAGGCTATAGTTTCACCTCGTCCCATGCAACCAACCACTTTGCCATGGCTTTTTTCTGGATTGTTTTATTCCGTAGAAAATGGCGCCATACATTATGGTTATGTATTTTATGGGCCGCTTCTATATCCGTTTCACAAATCTATGTTGGCGTGCATTACCCGCTTGATATCCTCTGTGGTGCGATCGTTGGCATGCTCATCGGCTTAGGGACAGGCTACCTATTTAAACGTTTCTTTCCGAAATTTTTCCAACCCCAAAATAATATTTCAGCAACATTACCTGCATGAGTAGTTTCCTAATTGTATCCATCCTATTTTTCTCCGCTTTAATAAGCGGAATCGCTGTGTTCTTTGTTAAGAAAGACAACACACAACTTCTAAAACTAATATTATCGTTTAGCGGTGCCTATCTTTTCGCTATTACCGTACTCCACTTAATCCCTGAAGTTTACCATAGCGGACAAACTTCCGGAGAAGTTATAGGATTGTATATATTGGGGGGATTCCTTTTCCAACTGGTACTTGAACATTTTTCACAAGGTATTGAACATGGACACATACATCAACATGAACATAAATTTCCTGTTGGAATTTTAATCAGCTTATGCTTACACGCGTTCCTAGAGGGGTTTCCTCTGGCCTCAGGACACCGAAATGAATTGGTTTTTGGGATCGCAATTCACCATATTCCAGCAGCATTCGCGCTCGGCAGTTTGTTGATTAACACGAAATTATCCAAACAAACAATCTTTCTGTTCATCGCTGTATTTGCAGCAATGACTCCGCTAGGCTTTTTAACGAGCAAAGGACTTTCTCAAGGTGATATCGGCGATATGTCGCAATATTTCGATAAAATGATGGCCGTCGTAATTGGTATATTCTTACATATTTCTACCACGATCCTATTTGAATCTGGTTCTGCGGATCACCACACCTTCAACAAAAAGAAGATGGCAGCCGTGTTATTAGGCGTATTGGTTTCTCTAACCAATTTCCTATTCCCTCATGAGCATGAACACCATAATCATGGTCCTGCTCAGGAGCAACACGAACACGCTGAAGATGGCCATGATCATGATCATGGTCATGAAGGACATGACCACAATCATTAAACGCTAAACTGCTGGAATCTCTTCATTGCTTGGCCCTCTGAATTTATCCAATAACTCACTTAACAGAATACATTCTTCTTCAGTGATGTGATTAGGTAACAGGTCGTCAAGCATCATCGAGCTTTCGATTTCTTCGAGTAGGTCTAACCCTTTCTGCGTAATAATTAAATCAACAGCACGCTTATCGATGCTGTTTTTTTCTCTAGTAACCAACCCTTTGCTTACGATTCGATCGACCAACCGACTAATGTCCGGTGTCTTCGTTAGCAATCGTTCTTTAAGTAAATTGTTCGTTACCGGGTTTGGATATTGTCCCCTCAATACCCGAAGTACATTAAATTGTTGTAAGGTCAGCTGCTTCGCACCGGCTCTCTTCTCCAAAACTACATTCAGCCAGTTGTTGCTGTAAATAATGTTAATGGTCGCGCGATGCCAAGCACTAGCAAATTTTCTGACCTTTACTAGCTCTTCAATCTTTGGCATATTTTAATACATTAGTGTGACTTAGCTTACAAATTAAAAGATTTTAATTCTTTATATTTGCTTCCGTTGAGATATTTTTATTAAAATTTAATCTAAATAAGTACAGATGCAAGATGTGATTAGCCTGGACAAGCTAAATATTGGAGATAGAGTTAAAATCAACGAAATACAATCCCTAGAAATACCCGCGAAATATTATGAACTCGGATTCTACCCCGGCTCATTAGTTGAAGTAAAACATAAAGCGCCTTTGAACGGCCCTATTTGTGTTAATATCATCGAAAACAACGCACTAATCGCAATCCGAAAATCTGAAGCAAAACTGATCGTCGCAGAAAAAATCTAATGGCAAACCCAACAATCATTCTATTAGGGAATCCTAATGTTGGAAAAACATCCCTATTCAACAGACTTACGAAATTAAACCAAAAAGTAGGTAACTACCCCGGTATCACTGTCGAAAAGCGCGAAGGAACGCTTAGCGCGAACGGCAAGAAGTATCATATCGTTGACCTTCCAGGTACCTATACCCTATTTCCTAGCTCATTAGACGAAGAGATTGTTTTTAATGTTTTAAGTGACAAAAACAATCCGTTATATCCGGATTTAACACTGGTTGTCGCAGAACCTTCAACAATTAAACGATCCATCATTCTTTACCAACAAGCTCGTGAACTTGGTGTTCCAGCTGTCTTTGTATTGAACATGATAGACGAACTTGAAGAGAAGGGCATGCAGATCGATTTCAATAAGCTCGAAGCCTATCTGCAAACAAAGATCTACAAGACCAATGCGCGAACAGGAAAAGGAATCGATGAACTCATCAAAGGTTTGGATCAAAAGGTCGGTCATTATTTCGGTAATTACCAAATTCCAGATGCGTATAAAGCAGCAATGGATGAGGCAAGAGCATTGTTCCCTTTAGCAACGGAATACCTGACCTGGCAATACCTTGCTCAGGAACATATCAATAACCTGCCTAAAGAAACGCAAGATAAACTAGCGAATATCAGAAATCGATATGGACTAAATGCGCATGATTTACAAAAACAAGAATCACTGACCCGACATGATAAAACAAGTGGGGACTTAGATTCTTTCATCTTAAAGACTGAAAACCATAAATTAGACAGCACCAATAAAATCGATAAGTTTTTACTGCATCCCGTATTCGGATATATCATTTTCTTTGGTCTATTATTTCTAATTTTTCAGGCGATTTATTCTTGGTCCGGTCCGTTAATGGATTGGATTGATGGTGCCTTCGGTGATTTGACGGCCTATTTAGACGACATATTGCCCGACGGCCCTCTGTCTTCACTTTTCATCTATGGAATTGTAGCGGGTATTGGTGGAATTGTAATATTCGTTCCACAGATTGTTATTCTCTTTCTATTCCTTTCTATTATGGAAGAATCAGGCTATATGAGTCGGGTTGTTTTTCTTATGGATAGATGGTTGAAGCCATTCGGCCTGAATGGAAAATCAGTAATACCATTGATGTCTGGGGTAGCATGCGCTATACCTGCTGTGATGTCTGCGCGAAACATAGAGAACCCGAAAGAACGACTTCTAACGATGTTAGTAACGCCGTTTATGACTTGCTCTGCGCGCTTACCCATCTATATTGTTATTATCGGTTTAGTAATTCCTGATGAGAAATTCTTGGGATTCAATATGCAAGGTATTGCACTTTTTGCTATGTACATATTAGGTATTATCGGCGCCCTTTTCTCCGCCCTGATACTCAATAAAATTATTAAGAGCGTTCGTTCCTCATTTTTGATTTTCGAATTGCCAACCTATAAAATGCCAGATTGGAAAAACGTAGCGACTAACGTTTGGGATAAAGCATCGGGCTTCCTTGTTGATGCTGGTAAGATTATTCTTTTGATCTCGATTGTACTTTGGGTATTGGGTAATTTCGGTCCGAACGATAAGTTTTACAAAGCGGAAGATTATGTCGTTCAAACTAGTCCAAACCTAGAGGGCGACGAGCTTGCAAAAGCCGTTTCATCCTACCAACTGGAACATTCCTTCTTAGGGTATATCGGGATGGGTATCGAACCTATTGTGCGCCCCTTAGGCTACGATTGGAAGATGGGTATTGGATTAATCTCATCGTTTGCTGCAAGAGAGGTATTCGTAGGAACTATGGCTGTTGTATACAGTCTAGGGGATGAAGTAGATATTGAAGATGACGATCAAAAGAATACGCTTCTTTCAAAAATGCGTTCTGAGATCAACGCAAATACCGGACAGCCGGCCTATAATATGGCTTCGGGCATATCTTTATTATTATTTTACGCTTTCGCGATGCAATGTATGGCGACGATAGCCGTAGTCCGTAAAGAAACTGGATCTTGGCGCTGGACGCTGATACAAACCTTGTTTATGACCGGACTTGCTTACCTAGCGGCATTAATTGCGTATCAAACATTAAAGTAATGGAAACTAGTTTAATCATCCAGTACATCATTATCTTCCTATTATTTATAGGAGCCTTATATTTTATTTTTCGTTCATTTTTCCCTGGAAAATCAAAGAAAAATACTGGCGGGTGTGGTAAAGGCTGTGGTTGTAATCTGGATGTATAGCGAACAATAGATATATTATATATTCAAGATAGTTCCTCTTATTGAATAATTAGGGTATGCGAAAATATCCCCAATTTTTACGCATGATTCCTGAAAAGTAAAATGAAAAATCTATCTTGCAGCGGAGAGCGATCTTTGGGCAAGATAGAACCTATATTAGCTCCAATCATTTGCAAAAAAATAATCGACAACGTGCAGGAAAATCAAGAAAAAGAACTTAAAAGAGGATTAAGCAATCGTCACATTCAGCTTATTGCTTTAGGAGGAGCAATTGGAACAGGTTTATTCTTAGGCGTGGGTCAAGCGGCAATACTTGCAGGGCCATCTGTTATTTTAGGTTATGCGATAGCAGGCTTAGTTGCATTTTTCATTATGCGACAGCTGGGTGAAATGGTTGTTGAAGAACCCATATCTGGGAGTTTCAGTTCATTCGCAAATAAATATTGGGGGCCTTTTGCAGGCTTCGCCTCTGGCTGGAATTATTGGATTCTCTATATTCTCGTCAGCATGGCAGAATTAACCGCTATTGGAAAATATGTGCAATTTTGGTGGCCAGAGATTCCTTTGTGGGCTTCTTCTTTATTTTTCTTCTTCGTTATTAATGCCATCAATCTCGCTTCTGTAAAAGTATACGGGGAAACGGAGTTCTGGTTCTCCATTATTAAAGTATTGGCCATAATAGCGATGATTATATTTGGTTCTTACCTCTTACTCTCCGGAAATGGAGGCGATCGTGCAAGCGTCGCCAATTTGTATAATGATGGGGGTTTTCTCCCGAAAGGATGGTTAACATTAGACGGTGCTGGAGGATACCAAGGATTGCTTGCCGCGCTCGTGATCATCATGTTTTCATTCGGCGGTTTGGAGCTTGTAGGAATCACTGCTGCAGAAGCTGAACATCCCGAAAAAAATATACCAAAGGCTACAAATCAAGTGCTATGGCGTATACTCGTATTTTACGTTGGTGCTCTATTTATATTATTCTCATTAATGCCTTGGCGATCAATCTCTGCTGATACTAGTCCTTTTGTTGAAGTCTTTGCAACATTAAAAGGGTTTGAATTCCATCTCTTTGGGAAAACATTCTACTTCACAACCATTATTGCAAATGCATTAAACATTATTGTACTTACGGCAGCGCTTTCCGTATATAACAGTTGTGTTTATTCGAATTCTAGGATGCTTTATGGGCTGGCAGAACAAGGAAATGCGCCGAAATTCTTAAAAAAGTTAAATAAAAACCACTCTCCTGTCAATGCCATATTAGTTTCAGCGGCAATCGTTGCGATTACGGTTGTGATTAATAAACTTATTCCCAAAGAAGCTTTGGGAATTTTAATGTCACTTGTTGTTTCCGCATTAATCATTAATTGGATTATGATTACCTTGACTCATATGTTCTTCCGCAAGAAGAAAGATCAACAAGGTATAAAAACGAAGTTCCCGACTATACTATATCCAATTAGTAATTATTTTAGTTTAATATTCTTGGTTGGTGTGCTCGTAATGATGTGGTTCACAGGCTTAAAAATATCAGTTGAATTGATTCCATTATGGTTAATCATACTATTTATTAGCTATAAACTTGTTGAGAAAAACAAGAGAAAGACTTTAGAGACATAACGCATTCAAATGTTGAAAAAGACCATTCCTCATATTGTGTATTTTCTGCTATTTGCTATTCATATGTATAGCATTTCCGAAGATCTATCAAACTTGAGAATGGCAACAAAGCCATTAATTTGCCTGGTTCTAATTGCTTACTTGTTCCAGAAAACCAAATTGAAAAGCAGATTCCAAAAGCTGGTTGCTGGAGGTCTCGTGTTTGGATTAATTGGCGACGTCCTACTGATGCTGCCGAACAAGTTTTTATTTGGTTTAGCAGCTTTTCTTATTGGCCACCTATTTTATGTTGTCGCATTCTATAAGCAAATCTACGGTGTCAAATTAAACGAACATAAGATACATCTCTTTATCGCTCTCCTATTATCGTTGTATTCATACAATTTTTACACGCTATTATCGCCTAGTTTAGGTATTGAAAAATACCCAGTCATCCTTTACATCTTTGTGATCGCTCTGATGGCCTACTTCGCATTCTTAAGAAGATATCAAACCAATAGCTGGAGTTTTTTAGCGATTATGCTGGGAGCAGTACTCTTTATCATCTCTGATTCAATTTTGGCTGCCAATAAGTTTGTTGCTTATATCGCAAATTCAGGTTTATTGATCATGAGCACCTATATGCTTGCTCAGTACGGAATAACCCTAGGAACAGTGTTAGACAACAATAAAAAAATTACTGCCGTTTCGATAAACTAATCTAGACAACGATTCTTGACTACGCGTCGCTTCTGTCCATCTAGTATAAATGGAAAAGTTTTAGTCAGGATCGAATAAAAGGTGACTTTCTCAAAATTTTACTTATCTTGCTAACTTAGTTCAAAAATCGCTGTTTTAAAGCACTTTTGAAACACAAGCACACTAGATTTCTTCTAATTACTACAACTTATGACGATCGACACAAAGAGATGTGAGGATGAGCAAATCCATCTTCTTGGACTCATTCAGCCTATCGGATTTCTATTTATAATGGATCGTAATCAAACGGTTTTAGCGCATAGTGATCTTCCGGAGCATGCAGATGCTGAATTTCTAACTCAAGATATCTTGGGGAAAAAGTTTTCCGACGTAGTCACAAATCAATGGAAAGCCTTAAACCCAGAATTAGAAGAAGCGCTGACGAAGATGGATGTACAGCATTCACTTCGTTTGACGGAAGAGGTAAATTTAGGAGATATTCCATATTATGGTTCACTCTATAAAGTCGACGAACTCTTCTATTTAGAATTTGAGAAAAAGTCGCAAAACAGATTTACGCAAAACCTATCCTTTAACAGTCATTTAAACACGCTCTTCCGGTCCACAGATAGCCTTTGGGACGATCTCGCAAAGATAATCAGACAGTTATTGCCATTCGACCGCGTCATGATTTACAAGTTTAACGAAGACAGTAGCGGGATCAATGTTGCTGAATCGCTAGCAGAAGATAGTCTTGAAAGTTATTTAGGCTATAATTATCCTGAGTTTGATATTCCTCGACAGGCGCGTGAGCTTTACACGAAAAACCACCTGCGTTTTATTGCCGACGTAAACGTTGAACCGAATCAAATGAAATCCCTGAATAATCAACCCTATGATTTACAACAGGTAGCCATTCGTTCACTTTCTCCAGTTCACTTGCAGTATTTGAGAAATGCAGAATTCAAAGCGAGTTTAAGTATCTCCATTATGGTGATGGGGAAACTATGGGGTTTGGTATGCTGCCAACACCGCGAACCCCTCTGCGTAGATTTACAACAACGTAACTTAGCATTAACGGCTACCCATTATGCTGCGGCACGTTATCAACAGTTATTAAACGAAAAACAGCTTCAGGATGTAGAGGAATCACTCCAATTAGAAAGCAAAATCAAAGAATCCATCCTTCTGAAAAACAATGTATTTGAAGAATTGAAGAGTTTTAGCTATGATATAAATGAATATATGCAAAGTGAAGGATTAGCTATTCTTCAAAAAGATGAGATCCACACTTTTGGAAAAACGCCAGCGCGATTAAAAATAACAGAATTCGTTAATTCGCTTACAAAGTGTAATAAAGAGATTTATCTTTCCAATCACCATCATGAACATTCAATCGATGGTGCACCTGAGTCGTGTGCAGGCTTTCCGGGTATTGCCTATTTAAATATTAGCGGACCGCAAGGTTTTCAAATAATTTGGTTTAGGAAGGAAATAGAGACCTTGAAAAAATGGGCAGGTAAACCGGAAAAGCCTTACATTTTTGATGATCAAGCTAAGGCTAATATTCCGTCTCCTAGGACGTCTTTTAATCTATGGATGGAAGAAGTTAAAGGAACAGCGGCAAAGTGGTCTTCCCGCGAATCGATTTTCGTGGAACGTCTCAAAGATCTGTTGCAGGCAACTTTACTTAAAAAGGCTTCCGAAATTTCCCATCTCAATGAACAACTTATTGAGATGAATAACGCCTTAGACACCTACTCCTATACGTTAAGCCATGATTTAAAAAATCCACTTTCTGCGATAAAACTTTCTGGCGAGTTTCTTCGTTCAAAAGAAAATATTCCTGACCAGGTGAAACAACGGATGACTTCAAACATTTTGGATGGCGTCGAAACCATTGTAAACATGCTCGATAAGATTCACGAGTTTTCAAAATCTAGCGTCTTCAAGTACGAGCCGGAGTTAGTAAGAACTGACAAGTTTATTGATGAAATTATTGTACACAGCAAAGACAGGTTTGCAAGCGAAAAAACAAATGTCATATGCGGCGAGTTACTGCCCGTTTATGGAGAAAAAACGTTAATCTATCAACTTTTTCTGAACATTATCGCCAATGCGATTAAATATTCCGCAAAATCTGAAAACCCTACCGTACTAATTGAGTCCTATGTAGAAAATAATGGGGTTATGTTCATTGTTAAAGACAACGGTATCGGTATCGAGAAAGAAGAGTTAGATTCCATTTACGAAATCTTCAAACGTATGTCTAATTCTGTCGGCTTCGACGGATCTGGCGTAGGCATGGCTATTGTAAAAAGAATTGTAGATAAGCTAGGAATCAAAATCTCTATTCAAAGCACGGTAGGCATCGGAACAGAGATATACCTTTACTTTCCAAATTACGACGATAATAATTAAGACAGTTTATGAGACTTCTATCAGAAACCCTAAAAGAAGAAACGCAAACCGCTCATCAAAGAGTAGAGCGCATAGTGATTAAGCAAATTAAGGAAATCGACGCCAAGGACGATTACATTAATTTGCTTAATAAGTTTTATGCATTCTATAAAGGGGTTGAAGATGTTATCTTCCCTTATCTAGAGCAAAATGCCGTAGCTAGCGAGCTTTGCTCCCGACGATCATCCATGATACTAGACGATTTAAAAGTCTTAGGTCAGGCGTTCCCAAACAGTCAATTTCGATCAATACCTATCCCACAAAATTTCGAAGAAGCACTCGTAGCCCAATATGTGTTAGAAGGATCCTCTTTAGGGGGGCGCTACATAGCTCAAATGCTGCAAAAAAAAGGTATACAAGAAGGGCTAACATTCTTTCTTGGCGACAAAGAGGATTTTATGTCACATTGGCAAATATTCAAAAACTTCCTCAATTCTATAGATGCCATTGATGAATTTCCAAGATTGGTAAATTATACAAACGCTATCTTTACGTATTTCGGGCTGATTATGGACGAAAGCTACCAATTGGAAGATGCCGAACTTAATTCAAATCTAATCTAACCCAACTATATGTTATAGGATCACATTTCTTTTAAACGCACATCCCAATTCAATTATGGAGTCCGTCTTGGCTATCCCGGGGATATTGTCGATTTGCTCGTAAAGCAATTGACGCATATGCTCATGATTTTTTGCAAGAATCTTAATGTAAAGCGTATAATTGCCCGTGATATAATAACATTCAGTCACCTCTGGTATTTTCTTCAACTCTTCAATAACTCGCTTTGAGTCACCATCTTTCTCCAAACTAAGACCAGTATAAGCTCCCCAGTCATATCCCAATGCCCTTTCATTTAATACAGGACGCACTGCTTCCAAAATCCCCTGTTCGGTCAAGCGATTAATGCGTTGATGAACCATGGTATTGGAAACACCAAGTTCCAAAGCAATAGAAGAATACGCTATACGGCCATCTCGGTCAAGAATCTTGAGTATATTAACATCAAAATCGTCTAGTTTGTTTACGTTATCCATAGAAATTAAAAGTCAAATTAAATCATATATAGCAAAAATTAAGTCAAACAAACTTTAACAATATTGTTTTTGATAAAAAATAACTTAATTTTGATTTTCGAACCTACGTAAAAATTCTTTAATTATGAATATCTCGAGTAAAAAAAACAACGCTCAACACTACATCGATTTAGAAGAAAAATATGGCGCACATAACTACCACCCCCTCCCGGTAGTGCTAGAAAAAGGACAAGGTGTATATGTTTGGGATGTCGAAGGCAACAGATATTTTGATTTTCTCTCCGCCTACTCTGCCGTAAATCAAGGTCACTGTCACCCCCGAATTATTAACGCATTGAAAAAACAAGCCGAACAACTCACTTTGACCTCCCGTGCTTTCTACAACAATAAGCTAGGTGAGTTAGAATCCTTTCTATGTCAACTCTTTGGCTATGATAAAACACTCATGATGAACTCTGGTGTCGAAGCCGTTGAAACAGCCATGAAATTATGTCGTAAATGGGGATATCAGATTAAAGGTTTACCGGAAAATAGCGCAAAGATTGTATTTGCAAAGGATAATTTCCATGGACGAACATTATCCGTTATTTCAGCATCTAATGATGTAACGGCTACCCATAACTTTGGACCTTTCATCGAGGGGATCTTGCAGGTTCCGTATAACGATATCGAAGCCTTAGAACACTTATTCCAATCCGAACCACATATCGCAGGCTTTATTGTAGAGCCTATACAAGGCGAAGCAGGAATTATTCTACCGGCAGAAGACTACTTACAAAAGGTTAGAGCATTGTGCACACAATACCGTGTATTATTCATTGCTGATGAAATTCAAACTGGAATTGGACGTACAGGAAGTATGCTCGCTTCCTATGATATTCTAGACCCGCATTCTAGGAGTAAACCTGATGTCATTATACTAGGAAAAGCACTGTCAGCGGGCGTACTGCCAGTTTCCGCTGTGCTAGCGAATGATGAAGTGATGATGACCATTCATCCGGGAGAACATGGCTCCACCTATGGTGGCAATCCTTTAGCCTGTGCTGTAGCATTAGAAGCTGTTCAAACAGTGATTGATGAAGATCTGGCGAACCATGCTAAACAAATGGGAGCACTGTTTAGAGATGGCTTAAACAGTATTGCAAGCCGTTATCCATTAATCACCCATGTTCGAGGGAAAGGGCTTTTGAATGCAATTGTTATTGATGCAGATGAAAACGACGACACCGCGTGGAATATTTGCTTGTCCTTCAAGGAAAATGGTCTATTAGCAAAACCTACTCATGGAAATAAAATACGCTTAGCCCCTCCCTTAGTTATCAGCGAATTAGAAATTGCAGAAAGTCTTCGTATAATCGAACAGTCGTTGCGTAAATTCACTGCATAATTATGGAAAGACCAATTGAATTAATCAAGAATAGGTCAGATATCGGCGCAGGAACCCGCGGTGCAGACCTAGGTATTGACGCGATGGAGATCGCAGCAATCAACAAGGGCAGCTACTTCTTCAAAAGGCACCCACATATTGATGTACCCACGAGAAATGAATCCATTTATGAAATTGAAGGAAATACTTGTGCGAAACATATTAAACAGATTTATCAACAATGTAAAGATCTGTGCTCCATTGTAGAAAACAGTTTAATGGGCGGTAATTTCCCCCTGGTTTTCTCAGGTGATCATTCCTCTGCGATCGGTACGGTAGCTGGTATTCGCGCTAAATATCCCAACAAAAAACTAGGGGTTATTTGGATTGACGCACATGCCGACATTCATTCGCCCTACACCACACCTTCAGGCAATATGCATGGAATGCCGATTGCTGCAATATTAGGTATAAACAATACCTCGGCAAAAAAAAATGATATTAACCCGGAGACCCAGGCCTACTGGGAAAAACTCAAAGCGATGGTGGATCAAAGCACCCCTATTCGCAAAGAACATATCGTTTATTTCGGCGTACGCGACACTGAAGAAGAGGAAGACCAACTCATCGAGAAACTAGGCATTAAGAACTTTAGAGTAGAGGAAGTCCAAAAAAGGGGAATTAGTTCTTGTCTTGAAGAGTGCCAAACCAGACTACAAGATTGTGAAATACTCTATATTTCATTTGACGTAGATAGCATGGATAGTGATTTAGTATCCGAGGGAACGGGAACCCCTGTCCCGAAAGGTTTTTTACCTTCCGAAGTTCAGGAAATCATCAACAGTCTATTAGCAGATGTAAGGGTGATTTGTTTCGAAATCGTCGAAGTAAATCCGTTGTTAGATAAACAAGGTAATAAAATGGCGGAGATTGCATTCGATATCCTCGAACAGGCTTTTGGTCCCTCGAAAACCAAATAAGCTTAAAATAACTAAAGGAGATTTCAAATAGATCTCCTTTAGTTTGTGTATTTCACTATCCTACTCGGCTTAATTTACAATCGAAGCAGGTTTGCTTTTTTCATAGCTCTCATTATGTACGGAAGCTACTGCACGACCCGAAGGATCATTCAAATTTTGGAAAGAGGCATCCCATAATAATGCTTCCGGTGTACTACATGCAACCGATTTAACGGAAGGTACCGTTTTCGCGGCAGCATCTGACGGAAAATGTCTTTCAAAGATACTGCGGTATAGATATTCTTCTTTATTCTTTGGCGTGTTAATCGGGAAGCGACTAGCTGCCGACTCAAATTCTGTATCCGAGACAAGTCGCTCTGCTTGATCTTTCAAGGTATCAATCCAAGAATATCCAACGCCATCCGAAAATTGTTCCTTCTGACGCCAAGCAATACTCTCTGGTAGATAATCTTCAAAGGCCTTACGAACGACCCATTTCTCCATCCGACCATCTTTAATCATTTTGTCCGCAGGATTAATGCTCATCGCAATATCCATAAATTCTTTATCTAAAAACGGTACACGCCCTTCTACTCCCCATGCCGCTAAAGACTTGTTCGCACGAAGACAATCATACAAATACAGTTTCTTCAATTTACGAACTGTTTCTTCATGAAATTCCTGCGCATTAGGTGCCTTATGAAAATATAAATAGCCGCCAAATAATTCATCGGATCCTTCTCCTGACAAGACCATCTTGATACCCATGGATTTGATAACACGCGCAAGCAAATACATCGGTGTAGACGCCCGAATGGTTGTCACATCATAAGTTTCCAAATGATAAATAACATCACGAATAGCATCCAAGCCTTCTTGAATCGTAAAATTTACCTCATGGTGGATGGTACCTATATGGTCAGCTGCTTTTTGAGCCGCAATCAAATCAGGTGAGCCCACTAAACCTACAGCGAATGAGTGAAGCTGTGGATACCACGCATCTTCTTGATCCTTACTTTCAATACGCTTTGATGCAAATTTCTTAGTTACAGCAGCAATCACTGAGGAATCAAGACCTCCTGATAATAATACGCCATAAGGAACATCCGACATTAATTGACGATGAACTGCGTCCTCCAAGCCCTTTCTCAAAACGTCTAAGTCAGTAGTCGCGTCTTTCACTGCATCAAAACGCTCCCACGCTCGAGTATACCACTTTTTAGGAGTTACTCCTTCTTTACTGTATAGATAATGTCCCGGAGGAAATTGATCCATCTCGACGCAAAAGCCTTCTAAAGATTTTAATTCAGATGCCACAAAGATTTGTCCATATTCGTCTTTACCGTAATATAACGGGATAATACCCATATGATCACGAGCGATAAAAAACGAATCATCACGACCATCGTATAGCACGAACCCAAAGATTCCGTTTAATTCTTCCACAAAGGAAGGACCTTTTTCTAAGTACAATGCTAATACAACCTCGGAATCAGAAAGTGTTGAAAACTGATAATTTGGAAGAGAATTTCGTAGGTCTTGGTGGTTATATATCTCTCCGTTTACAGCTAAAACAACCTGTCCATCCGGACTAAATAAAGGTTGACTTCCCGATTTCGGGTCTACAATGGCTAAACGCTCATGAGCTAATATCGCACGATCAGAACTAAAAATGCCTGACCAATCCGGTCCGCGATGACGAATTCTTTTCGACATTTCTAAGACCTGCGATCTAAGGCTCCCTGAGGACTGTTTCAAATCAAATGCTCCTACGATTCCACACATAAAATTTAAATTTTAATAGCTAATTCTTGTTTTTATTTATTGAATGACACAAAGTAAAGCATTATATAATTAATATCATAATGTTTTTTAATTTTTATTGATAATTTATCAACAATACTTCTTTTTCATTGTGTTTTTATCATCATATCGGCATTTTCATTGAAACAAGCAGCACGTTCACATTAACCCATGCGCATCGTAATCAAACTTGTAATAACCGTAATTTTGGAAAATTAAGCCCTGTAATTGCGTAAATATGCTTGTTCAACAGTTTGAAATGTCCATGTACCCCATAAAAAATGCTCCATATCCTTTTGTATAATAAAAAGAATATGGAGCATGTTGCCCTAAGGCCGCTTTGCGTTTTAGGACGCTATATAATTCCGTGTAGTGAGCCGCCTTTAGTCGCCAACTGATCCACCCGACGCTCAACTTCCGGATCTTTTATCAAATCTGGAGCATGATGTGGCTTAGCTCGCGCATCAATAATAACTGGACCGCGACAGCCCCAATGCTTGTATTCCGTAAAGCTATCTATTCCGTAGATATCATACGAAGGATTGCTTCTCGTAAATGTGGTCCACACAAAATTATTCTCATTCTCGGCTACAAATCCAGCGTCGTCAGCGAGAACAATACATTGAATTCCAGTCCAATCATAACTCGAAGCCGCGCTTGTCCATTCCGCTAATACCCTCGCTTCCTCATCATAACTTGAAAAAGATTTTCCATCGATCACAATTATACCTGGTAAAGCCAACTTGGCATTTTGAAATGGTCTCGGTAAATCAAAACCAGCAGGCAGTGTACGCGCAAGTTCCCGTTTTTTGTCACCGACCGCAGCGAAAGTCACTTTCGAACCTGCATTTAGTCCATCACCCGTGTAATCAAGCGTATCGATCGTCGTATTGGTCAAGAAATGTAAGTCTCGCGTCAAATCTATTCTTTCAAAAATATGGGTAAAGAACGCTTCGATGTCATGAATATCCAGCCTTGGATTGTCTTCAAATGCAGAGATAAATAAATACTTTGCTAAACTAAGCTGATTTGTCCCTAGGATCTGGTTCGCAATCGTCAACACTTCTTGGGGCCTTTCCACTTTCTGATAAGGCGTATAGCGCTCACTACCGATGGCAAATAGCAGCGGATGAACACCAGCTGGATCTACCGCGTGAACGGCATGTAATCCAGCAATTTGCTGAGGGATGGCGTTTCCGGTTATCTCATGAATCAATGCTCCAAAACTGGTATCTTCTTGCGGCGGACGCCCAACAACTGTAAATGACCAGATAGGGTCCTTCTTATGGTAAACTTTATGCACTTTCATTAGCGGGAAAGGGTGCACCAACGAGTAATAACCTATATGATCACCGAAAGGACCTTCCGGTTTATTTTCATTGGGGTAAACTGTACCAGTAATCACAAAATCTGCATCTGCGGAGATACAAAATCCTTCGTCATCATAAAAATAGCGGAACCTTCGATTCCCTAGTGTACCCGCAAAGATCATCTCGGATAACCCCTCTGGAAGCGGCATGACGGCCGACAGTGGATGCGAAGGCGGCCCCCCTACAAAAATACTGACTTTTAAAGGCTTGCCTAACTGATTCGCTTTAGTTTGATGAACGCCGATACCCCGGTGTAATTGATAATGAAGTCCGATTTCTTCGTTATGGATGTATTCATTTCCCCCAAGTTGAATCCTATACATGCCTAAATTGGCGTTCATAATGCCCGGCTTGGTTATATCTTCCGTATAAACTTGCGGCATGGTGACAAAAGGCCCACCATCCATTGGCCAATTGACAATTTGAGGAAGCTCTGAAATGCTTGTTCGCCCATACAATATCGGCGCATTGGATTTTTTCTTCCAGGGCAGCGCGCCTAAAGCCACCATCGAAGAACCAGCATAGCGGAGTGGATTTTTTAAGACAGCCATGGGATTCATCTTCACATCCACCAAGCGTTTTACATGCTCCAGCGTATCGCGAAACATAAATCTTGATCGATCTAATGTGCCGAACAGATTAGAGACGGCTGGAAATTTCGATCCTTTTATATTTTCAAAAAAGATTGCTGGCCCCTGCGCATCATAAACGCGCATATGGATAGCAGCCATTTCTAGATAAGGATCAACCTCCTCTTTAATTCGGATTAAGTGCCCGTTATTTTCTAAATCTATTACACATTCGTGCAAGCTTTTGTATCCCATATTAATAGTATAGCTTAACTACAAATGTAAAGGAATTCATGGGATAAAGAAAATCTAACGGTCTTTAGCCAGCACTGATAACTTGGTCAAGGGGGGTAAAAGAAAACAAAACGATTTGCTTCCAGTTTGAATTATCAATAGGGTATTCTCTTTTCATTAGCCGATTAAACTCTATCAGATCTTCACTATTAATATGATAGAATTTGGTATAAAATACACGCATAATGGCGTGAGGTAATCGAATGCTTTTGACAGGCGAATCCGGAAACAAGTGCTTCCTATATAGACGGAACATCTCTTGAATAGTTAAGGTATTGGGTCCGCCAATTTCTACGGTTTGGTTCAAGAAGTTTTTCGTCCAATCGACATTGTAAATCCACCGCAGCAAATCTAAGGCTGAAATGGGGCTAAATTTCACCGAGGCAATGCTGGAGTCATATGGTAGATATTTTCCACTTAACACCTGACGCATATAACGGTCGAGTACACTCCCCTTTCCGATGGCAAGGTTCTTAAGAACAATTGTGTAGGTCAAACCGCTGGCTTCGAGGGCGGCCTTAATTGGCGCAATAAAAGGCTTATCCATTAAGCGCGCAATATATACGATTCGTGAACAATTATTTCTGCGAGCGAGTTCGATAAAGTTATTTAACGTAATAATCTCAAAGTTTAAGTTGACCATTTCGCCGAGCTCCGGAACATGGGTAATATAGATTGCTAAATCGGCATCGTTTCCCAGCTTAAAATCGTCAAATTCCCTCCCACGACGTAATAAATCAACTTTATTAAGTGAGCCAGTAAGTTCTTCATTTGTCCTAGCACGAAACAATTCCACATCACGAACTAATCCATGAACATGAAAATCGTCTTTATTAAGATGGCTCATCGCTCTTTTCCCCAAATAGGAGTTTAAGCCAGATATTATTACTTCCATTGATTCTAATTCAATACCCAGAACTTGCCTAGTTACACTGCTTATTTAACAGCCAAGTCTTATTGAATGTTTCTTGATTCTGATAATTTTACAAAACAAAAGAATTTTTGGATAAAAACATTGTCTATCGCGTGTAAAAATACCCTTTAACACGGCATTACATGCGTTCGATACGCTATATTTGCTGTAGTCGCATAATTGGGGGAAATAAAGAAATGGGTAAAAAAGTCGTATTAGTTTGGTTTAGGAATGATTTACGTTTGCATGATAATGAGATCTTGGTAGAAGCGTTAAATAAATCCGACCTGATTATACCTGTTTATTGCTTTGACCCGCGCTACTTTAAAATCAATAAATTCCAGCAAAAAAACACGGGCATTCTTCGTGCTTCGTTCGTACTTGAGTCGGTCGCACATTTAAAAGAGAAATTGCAAAGCATGCAGAGTGACTTAATGACCTTCGTCGGGTATCCGGAAGAGATCTTACCACAACTTTGCGCAAAGTATGAAGTCGATGAAGTTTATCATCATCGCGAGGTAGCGTTTAGGGAGACTATGATCTCGGAGTTAGTAGAGTCAGCCCTTTGGGAGAATAAGATTAATCTAAGACATTTTATTGGCCATACGCTTTACCACAAAGAAGATTTACCATTTCCAATTAAAGATATTCCTAATAAATTTAATGTTTTTAGGAAGAAAGTTGAACGGGAAAGCATGGTTCGCAAACCGATTGCTTCACCGAGCAAGATTGCGAGTCCGCAGCATTTAGAGCCAACCCTGCTGCCATCACTGTCCGACTTGGGCTACTCCGAGGCGGAAATTGCACAAACGAAAGGCAAAACATTTGAAGGTGGGGAAGATAAGGGAATGCAAAAGCTACAACAACTCTTAGATCCACATTATAATGATTTTCAGAATTTCACGTTAATCTCTCATTATATATCCGTTGGGGCATTATCACCGATTTATGTGTATGATGAGATGATTAAGTCGAGTCTGAATCAAAATAAAAAACGCTTCGATCGCTTACTCACGGCGCTGCTATGGAGAGATTATTTCCGTTTTATGCTGAAAAAATATCCTAATGTATTTTTCCAAGCGAATGGCTTGCATGAGGAAAAGAATTTCTCGGAAGAACTCGATAGCGAGGCTATTCGGAAGTGGATGAATGCGAACACCGGCGAAGAATTAATCGATGAATCCATGGGTCAATTATTGCGAAACGGCAATTTGACCTATATGAATCGACGTCTGTTAGCAACGTATTTCATGCAGGAAGTTAGTAATAACTGGTTGTTAGGGGCTTCTTTTTTTGAGGAACACTTATTAGACTATAATCCGTCTTCTAATTATGGCTATTGGTCGCATATCGCAGGCGTTGGCACTAGCGATAAAGAGAATACGTCAAGCAGCTGGCATGAGCTCGCAAAAAAACTGGAAACACAAAAAGCATAATTATAAATTTAAATTGAAAATCTTGTCATTTTTCAAGGATTAAGAGGTTTATTTATTTAAAATCGACATATAATTTTAAATATTTAAAAAATGTCGGAAATCCCGTTAAAACATTGTATTTTATCGGCTTTAAATGAGGAAAACTCTTTTATTATTTTTAAATTTGGCAAAATTTTATCTTACCTATCCACATGGACAAATTGACATATTTG
>JBEBRI010000051.1:0-22198 GCA_040394915.1 Sphingobacterium sp. | reverse complement strand
TTGGTCATAAAATTGATTTAATCGATTATGAATTTTTTGATAGTCACAAGGCTAACAAAATAAATCGATATTTTAAAACGGAATTTGTTAGTCAAACGATTGCATTTCTAAGAAATTGTTGATAATTCCGAATTTTGAGTATACCGATTTTGAAGGCTATCCGCTCGTAGTCAGGGTCTTTCAAAAAGTAAGAGAGACATCGAATGGGCGATATCTCTCTAAAAACCTAAACCGTATCATAAAACCAAAAAATGGTAGTATATAAGGTAAAACAATAGTTTTAAGCTATTGTTTTGAAGAATCTTTGATGATGCGCAAATTTATTGAGGCTTTTTTATGATGGCCATCGTGAGCCTGGAAACGCAGACTAATTTATCCCGTTCATCAACAATTCTAATGTCCCAGACGTGGGTCGTCTTTCCGATATGAAAAGGTTTGCAAGTCGCAAATACTTTTCCTTTAGTCACAGGACGCAAGTGATTGGCGTTGATATCTAACCCAACTGCCGCAAACTTATCCATGTCGATCATCAAGGCCGAGGCGATGCTCCCCACAGATTCCGCGAGGACCAAAGAAGCTCCTCCATGAAGAATCCCAAACGGTTGTTTCACTTTTTCGTTTACCGGCATTTCTGCCACAAGCGCATCCTCCGTAATGGATATCGCTTTAATATCCAAAAAACCGGTCATGTTTATCGCAAAATACGAGTTGATCTCCGCTAATGAGTAACTTCTAAACCACATCATTACTCAAGTTTTGGTTTTTTAAATAACGAGCCTTTAAAATAATAGTGTGGTGATTGAGATGACCCGCGATGACATATAATAAAGCTCGAACACTTATTAATCGGTCGGAAGCCATCCCTTTTCTTGCGAGCTCATTTTCGTCGAAAGCCTCAAACAAATATAAATTTGCCTTTCTTAAATGGATAAATTCTTGGGCAATATCGGCTAATTGACGTTCGTTGTGACGACCGTTGGAGACAAACTCATCTTGCTCGAATGAAGCTAAAGCGGTCATGTCATTTCTACCAAATCGTAAAGCACGATAAGCCATCACGCGTTCACAATCCAAGATATGGCAAAGTACTTCTTTAATGGACCATTTATCTTCCGCATAAGCATAGGAGCCCATATGTTCAGGGATGCTTGCAATAAATTCGGGGAAGGTGTCTAGCTGCGTCTTTAGTTCTTCCATAACATCGCCTGTTACGGTTTCGATATAGTCACTGAAGATCGCTGGATATTCGTCAGATTTGAGTTGGTTCATAGCGTAAATTACTTTTTAAGATAATTCTAAATGTCGTTCCTTTTCCTATTTCAGATTCTTTAACAAAAATTTGTCCTTGATGGTAGTAGACCATACGTTTTGTCAAGCTTAGCCCTAAGCCCCAGCCGCGTTTACGTGTTGTGTATCCTGGTTGAAAAATGATCTCCCAATTTGCTCTTGGAATCCCTTTCCCAGTGTCGCTAATGTCTATAAAAATTTCTTCTTTTGCAATGTTTTCCGAAATGTTGATGCTGATCTTCCCCTCTTCCTCAATGGCATTTACCGCATTTTTTAATAGGTTTTCAATGATCCAGTCAAATACTTGTACGTTTAGTTTGGCTTCAACTTGTTGATCTCCGGCCAGCTCAAAGGTTATTCGCTGACTCGTTCTCACCTTAAAATAGTTGACATACTCTTCTACGATAGGATAAACAGCATGATTCGTTAAGGATGGTGTTGACCCGATTTTCGAAAAACGATCCGCCACAATTTCAAGGCGCTTGATGTCACGCTCCATTTCGTTAAAAACACTGTCATCTTCGGCATCGTACGTAACACGCGCAAGTTCTAACCAGCCCATCATCGAGGAAATGGGCGTGCCTAATTGATGTGCCGCCTCCTTAGCCATACCTACCCAAACTAGGTTTTGCTCCGAATCCCGAATAGAGTTAAACACCGTGTAGGCGATAATTAAGAAAATAGCAATCAAGGACAACTGTAAATAAGGAAAGATTCGTAATTGGGCTAAAGCATTGGAATCATGATAATATACCCGCCATTCTTGACCGCTATCCAATGAAATATGGATAGGCGAGTGCGCCTTTTTCATTTTGTTTAACTGCTTTTGAAAATAATTAGGATCATACTGTTTTAAAGAATCAGGATCATTCGGGTTATCCGTTTTGGTGCTATCTAGATCGCGCCAAGCGACGATTGCCTCATTTTTGTCGGTGATGATGGCGGGCAAGCTCAAGCTGTCGCGAACGGCAGAAATAAAACTGATAAACTCATCGTTCACATCGGGCATCGTGACGATGCTTTTGGTCGACATGGCCCAAACCTCAGCCTTCGTACGTTCGGATTTAGAGAGGCTTTTTACGAGGTAGTTGCTATATAACAGGGATGCCGTCGCAATTAATGCCGCAAATAAAAACAATAAAAACTTCCATTGTTGCTTATTATATCTGTACGGATGTTGCTTCATAGACCCAATAATTGTCAGCAAATTAATGATTTTCCAAGAGCTTCAACAAACAAAATAAAGAAATGCGTAATTTTGCGTTTATGAGTTCACAAAACAGAGTTAGGGTTCGTTTCGCGCCTAGTCCTACAGGCGGGTTACATTTAGGCGGTGTGAGAACCGCGTTATTCAACTACCTATTCGCAAAACATCACGGAGGTGATTTTATCCTGCGTATTGAAGATACTGATCAGACACGTTTTGTTCCTGGTGCGGAAGAATATATCAAAGAGTGTTTAGCATGGTGCGGATTGACGCCAGACGAAAGTCCTTGGAATGAGGGCGCTTTTGCTCCCTATCGTCAAAGTGAGCGTAAGCCTTTATACCGTCAATATGCCGAAGATTTAGTAAACAAAGGATTGGCTTACTATGCCTTTGATACCTCGGAAGAATTAGAGGAACAACGTAAATTACATCCTAATTTTCGCTATGCGCATGACAATCGCATGAGTCTACGCAATTCCTTGAGTCTAGGTGAGGAGGAAACTCAGCGTCTATTAGCCGCTGGTACAGCGCATACCATCCGAATTAAAATGCCAGAAGACGAAGTCGTTTCTTTCGACGATATGATTCGTGGGCGAGTTAGTTTCGAAACAAAATTAGTTGACGATAAGGTTTTATTAAAAGCAGATGGGATGCCGACCTATCACCTTGCTGTCGTTGTGGACGATAAAGCAATGGAGATCTCGCATGTTTTTCGCGGAGAAGAATGGTTGCCATCAGCACCTGTACATATCTTATTGTGGGAATATTTAGGTTGGAAAGAAGAGATGCCTCAATGGGCGCATTTACCATTAATCTTAAAACCTGACGGTAAGGGGAAATTGAGTAAGCGGGATGGTGATCGTTTAGGATTTCCCGTGTATGCGATGAATTGGACCGATCCAAAGTCTGGTGAATTAACGACTGGATTCCGCGAGCGTGGGTTCTTACCAGAAGCCTTTGTCAATATGTTAGCTATGCTAGGATGGAACGATGGTACGGAACAGGAAATATTCACCATGCAAGAATTGATTGAGAAATTTGCTGTTGAACGGATTAGTAAAGCGGGTGCAAAATTCGACTTCGAGAAAGCCAAGTGGTACAATCAGGAATGGATAAAAACAACTGAAAATACGGTATTACTGCCAAAAGTCAAGGAAATTATGGCTAATCATGCATTAAATACAAGTGGAATGAGCGATAATTTTATCAATTCTATCTTGGATTTAGTGAAAGAAAGATTAACTTACGTCGAAGATTTTTGGGAGCAAGCCTCTTTCTTCTTCCAAAAGCCTACGCAATATGACGTAGATGCCGTTAAACCGAAGTGGAACACTGAAAAGACAGCCTTCTTCAATCAAATTTCTGTAGACTTTGCTGCGCAATCGACTTGGGAAGCGGCTAGCCTGGAAACTTTCTTTAAAGGGAAGATTGCAGAATCAGGAATGAAAATTGGTGAATTGATGATGCCATTCCGCATCATGCTTGTTGGTGGTAAATTTGGTCCGGATGTATTTAAGATTGCAGAGCTTTTAGGCAAGGAAGAAGTGGTAGCGCGCATTGCGTTGGCATTGCCTCAATTTGAAGCATAAATAATCAACTAAACGAATACAAATGAATTTAATTAAGAAGTTACTCTTCGGATGTGCAGCATCTGCGATGTTGTTTACCACATCCTGCGCGACAACAGGTCAGGCGCAGCAGGGCACAAGCCAACAAAATTTTCCAGAAGAAAAATTAGGTTGGAAGTTAGGCGCACAGGCCTATACCTTCCGTTTATTCTCTTTTGCAGATGCGCTTAATAAAATCGATAGTGCTGGACTTCGTTATGTAGAAGCTTTTCCAGGCCAAACGATTGGTGCTGGGAGTGATGAGAAGATGACTTATGATCTTTCTGCAGAAGGCAGAACGCTGGTGAAGAAACTTCTTAAAGACAAAAAAATTACTTTACATGCTTATGGTGTAGTGGGAGCAAAAGATGCGGTGGAATGGGAGAAGGTATTTGCTTTTGCGAAAGACATGGGTGTTAAAGTCATCAATTGTGAACCGGAAGATGCGATGCTGGATGTAATTTCAAATCTTGCCGACAAATATGATATCCTTGTGGGGATTCACAATCATCCTACACCCTCAAAATACTGGAATCCGGATGTCGTGCTAAAAGCCTTGGAAGGAAGAAGCAAGCGAATGGGAGCGACTGCTGATGTGGGTCACTGGATGCGCTCTGGCTTAAATCCAATTGAGTGTCTGAAAAAATTAGACGGTAAAATTGTACACCTTCATTTCAAAGATCTGAATGAGTTTGGGAATAAAAAGGCTCATGACGTTCCATGGGGAACGGGAAAATTAGGATTGAAAGAGGTACAGGCAGAATTGAAGCGTCAAAACTTTAAAGGGATGTTATCCGCAGAATATGAGTATCACTGGGAGAACAATATGCCGGAAGTGAAAGTTTCGGCAGAAAACTTCAGAACAGCTTTGTAGGCCACGAATACCGAAAACACAAAAAAGCGCTAGGATTTTTCCTAGCGCTTTTTTTTTGCTTATGTTTTTTTTTGCCTTCCAAATTGCAACTAAGTAGCCTAGATATGGGCTTCACTTTAATTCGAAAATTTTGGCGTTTGTCCGAAGAAAGGTCGAAGCATGTACGAAGAAAGGACTGTAAGTGCCACAAGGTATTTCCTTTCCTATCAAGCGGAGTTCGGAAGGAATATGTGCAATGAATTAAATCGACAGGGTAAAAATATCGAAAATTAGAATGAGGGACTGTTCAAGCAGGTGACTCAATAAAAAAAATAGTTTAACTAAATAGTTCACTAATGTCTGCTTTACTCAATGATTTTACAAAACTTTCTTCCGTCGTGATGAGGGAACTTGCCAGGGTCTTTTTCATTCCTTGTAGGGCGAGGATCTTCTCTTCTATGCTATCCTTACTAATGAATTTATAGATAAATACATTCTTTACCTGACCAATGCGGTGGCTTCGGTCAATTGCTTGCTGTTCTACAGCCGGGTTCCACCAAGGATCGAGTATGAAAACGTAGTCGGCTTCGGTAAGGTTGAGCCCCACGCCTCCGGCTTTTATAGAAATCAAAAAGACTTGTACATCATCGTTTTCCTTAAAGGTTTTAACAGCAGTATTCCGATCGGCTGTTGAACCATCTAAGTAAGCATAGCGTATTTTTTGTTTTTCGAAGTGTTCTCGGAATAGTTGTAAATGTTTTACGAATTGAGAAAAGATTAAAACCTTATTGCCTTCTTCAATGATGGATTCCATCAACTCGATAGCCGCTTCAAATTTGCCAGAACCACCTTCATATCCCGAATCAATCATTGCGGGATGATTGGCCAATTGTCGAAGTTTCGTCAAGCCCTGTAGCAGCGCAATTTGAGATGCTTTTCCGGAGAACGCACCATCGAGCAAGGCATTTCTGTATTCCGATTTGACCCGCTCGTAATATTCAGATTGCTCTTCAGACATACTGCAGTAGAAAATCTGTTCAGATTTTGGGGGGAGTTCGGTAGCCACTTGCGACTTCGTTCGTCGGAGGACGAAGGGTTTAATAATCGCCTGCAAACGCCTCGCTTTTTCCTCATCTTTTTTCTTCTCAATTGCTTGCACAAATTCTTTTTGGAAGTACGTAAAAGAGCCCAGTAATCCAGGATTCGCAAAATGCATTTGCGACCAAATATCAAGCACACTATTCTCGATGGGGGTACCACTGAGAGCCAGTTTATTTTTACTTTTAAGCTGCTTTATCGAACTAAAGGATTTCGAACGCGGGTTCTTAATGTTTTGGCTCTCATCCAGAATGATGTAATTAAAGAAGAAACTCGACAACAGCTCTTCATCGATCCGTGCAATACCGTATGTACTAATGATTAAGTCAAAATGGCTGAACGCAAAACTATCCTTACTACGATTCCCGCCAGTATGCAGAAGTATGCGCAGGTTTGGAACGAAACGTTCCGCTTCTTTTTGCCAGTTAAATATTAGGGAGGTCGGTACGATCAATAAGGATGTTTTGGGGTCTTGGGGACCTAAGGATTCCTTTTGATGCTGTAAGAGCGCCAAGGTCTGGACGGTTTTCCCCAAACCCATATCGTCTGCAAGTAAGCCGCCAAAGCGGTATTGCTGCAGAAAATGAAACCAATTGTAGCCAGCCTTTTGGTATGGGCGTAACGATCCCTTGAATTGTGAAGGAGGGGCAATATCTTCAATTTGGTCAAACTCCCCTAGCTTATTCAATTTGCGTTGCATCGCTACTTCGGTATGCTCAGTAACATCATTTAACAAGCCAATGTGTAGTCGACTAATTCGGATTTCATCTTTTTTTGAGGAGAATTGGAATAGATGTTCGTATTGCGAAAACCATTCCTGGGGAATAATGGCAATCTCCCCGTTCGGCAAAGTAAATTCTTGTTGTTTATTGATGATATGTTGACGAAGCGAGGTAAATGGAATTTCGTAAGGTCCGAATCGGACAATGGCTCTGACATCAAACCAATCGTTCTGCTCCGCAACCTCGATGCTTATACTGGTTTTTCCAATCAGAAATCGCTTTTCTTTATGACTTTGTGTAATATGAAACCCTTGTTCTTCCAATTGAGACAAATGTTCATTGACCCACTCGATAATCGAGGGGTTAACACCTAAACCTAGATTCTTCGGCTTAAATGTACTAAATAATGCATCGGCCTTCATTAGACCTAAACTGAGAAGGGCTGCTTCTTTTTTTTCTTCCCACGAGGTTGCCCTTTTGATACGAAAAAACTGGTGCTTGTCATTCTCAACATTGTGAACATAACGAACCGTAACTGCTTGATTTCCACCTGCAGGAAAACTATAGGCGCCATATTGAAAAAATAATTGAAGCTGCGCGTCTCCTTCTGGGCTGTATATGATTCGGAGTTCCGGACTTGCTTGTTCTTTATAGTTCAGTATTTCGAAGCCCTCTGCATACACATGATGTTTCTCAATTAACCCTGTTACAAAGGTTTCGAAATACTTTTTCTCCGTGTTTCGAGGAATCGAAATGTACCGCTTGTTTAGAAACGGACTTAGCTTTTTCCCTTCTAGATCCTCATCAAAATGATATAAAGTATTTTCTAATAGGAGCCAAGCCTGCTGATTCACGATGATTTCGGCATCCTTGTACATAAACTCCATCCGATGTCCTTCGTATTTCAAGGTTGGAAAATAACGCGTTTCGGTTTCATTTCGTCGAAAATGGAATAGAACAGAAGTGGCTGTGGGAGCAATTTGTAATTCTTGTTCCGCTGGATAGCCATCTTTACTCATAAGAAATAAAGGTTTGTCGGCAACTTGCTGTAGAAAACTCAGCATCCGCTGTTCGATTTTTGGACGGATGTAATCGTGCATGTTTTGGTCAAAGACCTTAGTAAAGTAATCGACGGGGCGAATTGCCTTTTTATGAAAACGCTTTATTATATGGGTTTGCTCACTCTCATCGAGGAGCTTTATTAGTTTATAATCCAGGTCATCAAGGGCAGGAGCGAATTCATCCACCGTATTGCTAAACACACGCTTGTAGGATAACGAGTAGGAGCCATTCTGATTCAAATGAACGATATGCGGTTCAATTAGAAAACCTAAGTAAGGGTGTCTTCCCAAAGAATATACCAATCGATATGACAATGAAGTCTTTCCGTGCTGCATGCTGGATCTTGTACGCTAGAAAAAGCTACTAATATACGTCAAATATCGCCTCTGGGGGAAATCATGGCATTAATTTATTGTTATTTCACTTTTTTCATTAAAAAATGAACCCATATATGATCCAGTTTTAACAGAAATTTAACTATGATACACATCATTGTTACAATTTTCTGAAAATTGAGCAAACGTTTGTGTTGTTTTTTAATCTTTTCCGCAAACGTTTGCGAACCGCGTAGCTATATATCTACAGCGTTTTAGCTATTGCAACTTATTTTTCGCTCCTTAATTTTAGAGACGAAATTATTAACAAAACCATCACATTTATCAAGCCTTTTTATGTATCAAGATTTACGCAGATCTTATCTGGAGTTTAAAGGGATTTTTGTCGCCCTTTTGCTCATCTTATGTTGCAGTTTCTCTGCAATAGGTCAAATTAAAGTTTCTGGTATCGTGTCTGATTCAAATGGAGCATTAACGGGAGTTTCTGTTCGTTTGAAGAAAAACAACAAGGCTTTGGTAGCAACCGATCAAAACGGTGCTTTCGAAGTGAATGTTGCAGGCAATGACGTCCTGATCTTTGACCTCGTAGGTTATCAACGTCGCGAAGTTCCCGTTGAAAACCGAACTAGAATTAACGTAACGTTAGAAGAGTCTTCCAATGCTTTAGAAGAGACAATTGTTACAGGTTATACGACTATTGATCGTAGAAAAACAACAGGTTCTATTTCTAGTGTTACGGCGAAAGATATCGAAAACCTACCTGCAGCAAGTATCGACGTTTTATTGCAAGGTAAGCTTCCTGGGGTTAACGTACAGAACTTTACCGGTATGCCAGGGGTGAAGACATCTTTGGTGATTCGTGGTAATTCCAATATCCCACGTTCAAGTAGTCTGTTCGATACAGAAAACCTAACGAGTAATCCTTTGTACGTTATCGATGGGGTACCTATCGCAGACGACGAGGTTCGTGCATATAACGTTACGGGAACAAACTTTTTATCAAGTTTAAATCCAAACGATATCGAGTCGGTCGACGTCTTGAAAGATGCGTCTGCAGCGGCGCTTTACGGTGCTCGTGCAAATAACGGGGTAATCTTAGTCAAAACGAAACGTGGTCGTATTGGTCGTCCAAGAATTAGCTTGAATACTTATCAGGGTTATATCACGAAACCTGAAAAACTAAATACCTTATTGGGTGTTGCTGAGCGTAATCAAAAGCTCGATCTACTTTATCGTTACGGATCGCATGCGCAGCAATCAAACTTGCCTATCATGTTGACTGATAGTTTAAATCCGGCTTTCAATAGTAATACAGATTATCAGGAGATTTTCTTCCGTCCTGGAGGTATTCAAAATTATGATCTTTCTGTTTCTGGCGGTACTGAGAATATCAATTATCGTGTTTCTGGTGGTTTATACAATGAGAAAGGAGTTGTAATCAATACCGGTTTCAAACGTTATTCATTTACCAGTAACGTCAATTTTAATTTCTCTAAGTCCTTAGAATTATTAACAAACTTTAAAGTATCTACGATGAGTAGAAAAGAAGGTCGAGGAACTACTGAATTCATTCGAGAAGGTTCTTATCGGGATGTATTTGGTATTAATCCAATCAACATGTACTCGTCCTTATACAGGCTCTCCGACGAAACACTTGACGGAATTTTAAATCCATACAATCATCAACGTAATGATAACATCAATGTGGATTTGACTGGGGTCGGCGAATTGCGCTATTCTTTCTTAGAAGATTTTCGTTTAAGCACACGTAGTATAATTAGCTATTCTACTGCGAAAAACGACTTTTTCTCGCCATCCTACATGAACTCAGATGGACTTGCAGCAGGAAAATCAACTTCGACTCAATATAGAAAATATCTACTGACGAATAACTTGTTATGGACGAAGACGTTTAATGAAGTTCATAATTTTACAGCCAACGCCATTCAGGAGTACGAAGAGCGTACAAATAACGGTTTGTATCTTCGCGGAAGTGGTATCCCAAATGACAATATTCAAGTTATTAAAGGGATACAATCTGGCAATTTAGCTGGAAATTCAGATCTTTCAAGCTACGCTAAATTGTCGTATTTAGGAGCTATTCACTACGACTACGACAATCGCTATTTATTGGATGCGGTTTGGAGAAAAGACGCTTCGTCACGTTTTGGGAAAAACAATAAGTGGGGAGATTTCCCATCATTAGCACTTGGTTGGATTATTTCTAATGAGGAATTTGCTTCAAAACTAGGTTGGATCAATGAGTTGAAGCTAAGAGGTAGCTGGGGTAAAACTGGTGATGAATCAAGTATTACGGATTATGACCGTTATAATGCTTATTTAGCGGGAGATGCTGGTTATGAGGGTTCGGGAACCGTGCTTACTTATGGTGGGCAAACGGCCGTTATTCCAGATTATTCCGGTATTACGAATGATAACATTACTTGGCAAGAGACTGAAACTTGGAACTTAGGTTTGGATGGAAGTTTATTCGGCAATCGTTTATTCTTCAATATTGATGCCTATACGCGTGAGACTTCTGGTCAGATGTTAAGTATTACAATCCCTGAGTATACAGGTTACCTGAGTACATTTACCAATGCGGCTTCTGTTCGCAATACAGGTATTGAGTTAAATATTGGAGGTCGCGTTTTAAATAATGAAAGTGCGTTTCAATGGACGCCGTCCATTAATATGGCCTTCAACAAAAATATGGTAACATCATTACCTAACGGGAACCGTGATATTTACTATGGTCAGGCTGTTTATGTCGTAGGTAAACCGTTAAATATGTACTATGGCTTCTTAGTGGATGGCGCGATAAGTACAGCAAATGATATTACGGTAAATCCTTATACAGGGGCAGTGGGTAGTACGAAGTGGGGTACATTGAAGCCTGGTTATGCAAACTGGGTGGATGTCAATGGAGATTACAAGATTTCGGACGCCATTGGTGAGGACGACCGCACATTCTTTGGGGACCCAAATCCAAAAGTAGTAGGTGGTTTTACGAATCTATTTACATACAAAGACTTCTCTGTACAAATCTTAACAACCTTCACTTTAGGTAGAGATATCATGAACCAATCGTTTGCTCAACGAATGTCGAATAGTTTCTTCTATGGCAATCCATTTGACATGGCGAGACGCTCAATGGGTGATATGGAGCAATACAGCTATTGGAAGCAAGATGGCGATGTGGCTCAATATCCAGCGTTTAACCCATATTTAGCGTTGTATACTTGGAGAACAGGGCAGTCGATGTTTATGGAGCCGGGTTGGTACGTGCGTATTAAAAATGTCAACTTAACCTATCGTTTTGATCCTTCTAAGCATGAATGGATGCAGAGAGCAAAGCTCAATACGCTTAGACTTTACGGGTCAATGGACAATGTCTTGATGATTCAGAAATTCTCAGGAATTGATGCTGAACGCGTCGACGGACAGGGATATGATATGGCGGACGGTTATCCGTTGCCTTCAAAATTCACTTTAGGTATTCAGTTTGATTTTTAACGGAGAAACAATGAAAGCAAAAAATATAATTAGATCGATCGCAGGAATATGCATGTTGGCGAGTACTAGCATATTTGTTTCCTGTGAAAAGCAACTTGAAAACGTTTTAAAAAACGATACATACAGTAACGCTTATTGGAAGACGCAAGGAGATGTGGAATCAGCATTGAACGGAGGTTACGGTCTTTTCCGCAAAGCTATAAATACAAACCAAGCCTTCTTTATCTGGGGGGATGCACCTATTGGTAAATTTGTAACCAATGGGAATACGAATGAGTCGGAGATTTATAATTCCGGAAGTTTTGTGACGCCTTACCGCGAGACGGGGGTTCATAACTGGACAAACTGGTATCGTATTATTGACGTTGCGAACTTGGTTATTTCCAAGACACCAGGAATTCCTGATGGGAATTTTGGAGCAGGTAAGAAGAAGAATTTGATTGGGCAGGCATACTTCATGCGTGCATTAGCCTACTTTTACATGACCCGTGTATGGGGTGGAGTTCCTTTGCAATTGACTCCTACGGAAACGGCTGACGACGCGGAAGCGAAGGGTGTTACCCCGTCTGACGAGATTTTAAAATTAGTCGTTAGCGACGCGCAAAAGGCGTCGTCTATGATGGATTGGAATTCCGTTGATGAATCGGAACGTAGAAGAGGGAATAAGGGGGCAGCACTCGCATTATTAGCACATGCAACTGCTTTTCAAAATGATTATGCTAAATCGTTGACATATGCCGATTCTGTAATTAATAACACGAGTAACTTTGCTTTGCAAGCTGGCGGCAATGTTCGCGAACTATTCAAAACGGCAACTGCAAAGGAAAATATTTTTGTGGTAACGCAGAAGGATTCGGAAACTGAATCAACAGGAAATACAGGCAATTCTTCTACTAATAATGTAGGGTTCTTGTTAACAAGTAATCTTACGTTTCCAGGATTTCCTTATCAGGTTCCAGGATACTACGTTGATCTTTCCCGTTTGAACCGATTGTATACTGATCCTAACGACTTGAGACGCAAGGATTTTTTCACAAAATTTGATGACGGACCAGTTTTAGCAGATAACAGTCTAATCACTGAGCGATATGCTTTAACGAAGTATACAAATTTTGTTTTTAAGAACGCCTCGAATCAAGGAAATCTTCGTGTAGAAAGTAATATTGTGATTTTTAGACTTGCCGACTTGATTTTGTTAAAATCGGAAGCCTTGTTTCAATTAAATCGCATGGGCGAAGCGCGTACAGCCCTTAATTTGATCCGATCTCGCGCAGGAATTCCAGCAATCAGCGCGGCGTTGGACAATCGAGACCTATATACCGAAATACTACTGGAGCGTCAACGTGAATTAATTGGTGAAGGACATAATTACTTCGATCTTGTACGTAATATTTGGAAGAAGAAAAGTCTAAATGATTTTCAATTTAGTTCAACACCTCTTATTTCCTGGAGCCTAACTCTGGGTGCTGCAGGGTCTGATCGCTTAGCGTTGAAGGGTTATTATTTTCCAATTCATAACAGTAACTTAAATTCTAACCGATTGATTACACAGATTCCATATTGGATGGGTAAATATTAATCTTAAATCTGAAAACAATGAAAAATATAAATAAGCTGTTTTTAATAATTCCTTTGATAAGTCTATTGTTTTACGCATGTAAGAAAGATGCCGTAATCGATGGTGGAACTAGCGATCCGCATGTGAATATGACGACATATGACTATCTAAAGGCGCATCCAAAAGGGCTATTTGACACCTTGATCATGATTATTGATAAGGGTGAAATGAAGGACTTAATTAACGGTAAAGGGACGATGTTTGCGCCGACAGATTATAGTGTCAAAAACTTTTTAGCCTTGCGTCAAGCGCAAGAAAGGAAGATTGATGAGCGTCGTGATTTTACCTTAGATACTTTATTTAAACGGTACACCCCAAAAATGTTGAGAGATTCCATGTCCGTTTATCTGTTTCCTGATCATATCACTCGGGATGTACTAACGGAAACAGGAAAAGATTTTACCAGTAAATTAGGTAATTACAAGTTTCTGATTAGCCTAGAAAAGCATGGTAATGATGATTATAATGCTGGTGGTTTGATTCCAGAACGACCAAGCTTTATGTATTATACGCGTGTGCTAGGTGAACGTGATGTGCTCGTTTCGGGACAGATTAAAGATCCTTCCGGAAACGCAAATCTATTAGATCAGAAATTCATCTGTCAGACAACAGGGATTTTGACGACAAACGGCGTTCTACACGTGTTGGTCAATACCCACTCATGGATTAGTAGTCTAAAACTAAATGTTAATTAAGAAGTCAATGAAAAATTTATATAAAATTGCAGTTTCCTGTTTTCTGCTGATCGCAGTCTTTGCGGGTTGTAAGAAGGTTGAGGTAGGATATTTGAGCGATAACATTCGTTATGGCTCGAATCCTGTGGTTGCAGAACGAGGTGTGTTTAAGATTGTAACGGGTATTATTCCGGACAATTCTACACCACCTTTTAAAGTCACGATCTTAAATATTCGCAATAAAGCAACAGGTAAACGCGAGGAGGCTTTTTTCAAGCCTTCTGAGGTGACGGTTTGGAAAGAAAAATATGATCCAACGACGGATACAACCTTGGCTTTGATCGAAGCAAAACGGGCGAAGGAAATGAAGCTTCCTTTAGAAGTTATTGAGAAAAGTGGGCAACTTATGTTTACGCAAGCAACAGAAAATGTTCCTGTTGGGGAATATTTATTGGATTTGGAGGTTGAAAATCCGAAAGGCAAAAAGCAATATGAAGGTGTTACGACACTGCAAATCAAAGAACCACTCTTCTTTGAGCATATTAATGCACCATATTTTATTTTAGTTAATCCGTCAGACGGATCAAGCAAACGCTATCCTCATGACGTCGACTGGTTCGATATTTCAAAACAGCAAAGTGCTAATACGACTTTCAAAGTGACAAGAGATGCGGAAGGTCCTAATCAAATTATCTTAAAAGTATATGATAAAAATGGGGCAGTATTCCCTGGGAAGGCCTTAGAGCGTCGTCCAAATGGGGATTCCTTCTTAAATACAATGGCGACATTTGCGTACAAAACAACAGTTACTGAGAATTCCGTAATTCATGATTATGCGCAGGCAAGATTTCCAGATGTCTATTGGGATAATATTGGGAATGGTATTCTATGTTACTATCGTATCTACGACAAATATATCGAGTCGGTTGATTATGTAGATGAATGGAATCCACCGTATAAAATTACTTATAAAACGGATCCTAATCCATATATCTTACAGATCAGATTCGGGTTAAAGTTTAATTTACCTGGAACTTATCTAGTAGAAATGCATTTGACAGCGACGAAAAAGCCGGGAGTCAATTAAGGTAATAGTTAGTATTATACAAACTTATGTTTTTGAATTAAAAGGGGGATTCTTAAGATCCCCCTTTATTGTGTCTATGATAATTTGATAGCCCCTTGAAAGACCTGTAAGGCTGGTCCAGTAAGATATACATTGCTAAATGAGCTTCCTTTTTTGTGAAAGGAAATCTGAAGTTGTCCTCCAATAACGCGGATTGGGATATTGAAATCTCCATCTTTTCCTTCTTTTAGCGCGACACTCATCGCTGAGGCAACAGCGCCGGTTCCGCAAGCATAGGTTTCGTCTTCCACGCCACGTTCGAATGTACGAACGAAATATCCTTCGCCTTCCTTTTCAATAAAATTGACGTTAATCCCTTTTTCAATATATGTTGGGTTATTGCGGATAGCATAGCCTTCTTTAAACATATCGATATTGTTGAGTCCTTCGACAAACTTTACATAGTGTGGTGATCCTGTATTCATCACATAAGCCTCTCCGTCCATATGGTGTTCGTTTACAGGGATCATTCCTAAATGGACTTGATTGTCATGTATCTCTGCATCATGCGGTCCATCTACTGCCAAAAAGGCAGTTTTGTTTTGAATAATATTGAGATCACGTGCGAAAGCCACGATGCAGCGACCTCCATTGCCACACATGGTTCCTTCATTGCCGTCTGCGTTGTAATAAAGCATTTCGAAATCGAAATTTTTCGTATCTTGAAGGAGCATCAAACCATCTCCGCCGATACCAAAACGACGGTCACATAGGTGTTTTATTAAATCATTATCCTGGGCATCGAAAGCTGAGTTTCGGTTATCAATTAGTACGAAATCATTCCCTGCGCCTTGATACTTATAAAATTTAATTTCTTTACTCATTTGGATTGAAAATATGGCGTAAATTTAATATTCTTGTTACAATTCGAATGCCGATTGTTAAAAGCTGTTAAAAGTAGAATGATTCGACGGTTTGTTAACATTTTTTAACTGACAAAAGCTATCTGTTCAATTCCAATGGTATTACATTTGAACGAAGCTATACGAAACATGATTTTTTAGATTATTTAGTAAAGATATGAAAAAGATAGGAGCAACATTATTAACGGCCATCGTTGGAGGAGCTATAGCTGTAGGAGGTTACAAGCTCTTTGAAAACAAACAGATGGATAACATGACGTTTGAAGAACGTCAAAAAGTATATTATGCTAACAATCCGGGCGACGAGGCTTTATTGTCGTCAACAGGAAATCCAGATTTCACACAGGCTGCAGCGGCAGTCACCCCAGGTGTTGTACACATTAATGTGACAATGAGTGGAAGAGGTTCTCGCGAAGGCTCTTCACAGGGGATGCCCTTTGATATGTTTGAAGAATTTTTCGGTATTCCACAACAAAGGAGAGGACAAGCACGTCCGCAAACTGCTTCAGGCTCCGGGGTTATTATTTCACCTGACGGTTATATTGTAACGAATAACCATGTGGTTGAAGATGCGGATAAAATTGAAGTGGTTTTGACCGACAAGCGAACTTATGAAGCAAAGGTAATCGGTCGCGATGCGAACTTTGACCTTGCGTTGATTAAAGTTAATGCGAACAGTTTGCCAATCGTGAAATTGGGGAATTCTGACAACGTGCAAATCGGCGAGTGGGTGTTGGCAGTTGGTTATCCACTGGGATTACAATCCACCGTTACTGCGGGAATTATTTCGGCGAAAGGACGTCAGATTGGGATCCTTGGAGAGTCTCAACAACAACAGCGTGGTTATGGCTATGGCCCGCAAGAGCAAGTAATTAATACGGCAGTTGAGTCTTTCCTTCAAACAGATGCGGTTATCAACAAAGGGAATAGTGGAGGAGCGTTGGTAAACGCACGTGGTGAGCTAATCGGAATTAATTCAGCTATTGCATCGCCAACAGGTACCTATGCGGGCTACGGTTTTGCGATACCTATAAACCTAGCAAAAAAGATCTTAGATGATTTTAAAGAGTTCGGAAGCGTTAAGCGTGGATATGTCGGTGTGACTTTTGCTGAAATCAACGACGCCTTGCGTAAAGAAGTCGGAATCACAGATGTAAATGGTCTTTACGTTCGTGATGTGGTTAAAGGAGGCGCTGCCGAAGCCGCAGGCATTAAAGCAGGCGACGTATTAACGAAAATTGAGGGTAGAACAATTTACGGTTCGCCAGATTTACAAGAACACGTAGCGAGATTGCGTCCTGGAGATAAGGTTAAATTGACGTATAAACGTGCAGGTAAAGAAAAAGAAGTCGTGATTACGCTGAAAGGTGAAGAGTCTAAAGCAAAATCGGATGGGGATGATGAATCGAGTGCATCTGCTACAGAGATATTTAACAAGTTAGGCGCAAGCTTCGTTCCTGCAACCGATGCCCGCAAAAAAGAGTTGGGAATCAGTTCTGGCGTTGTGGTTTCTCAAGTTCATCGCGGCGGTGTTTTTGATTACTTCGGTGTTGAGCGAGGTTTAGTGATCACTAAGATCAACGGCAAGCCTGTCAATTCTGTGGATGAAGTTGAATCTGCACTATCAGGTACACGAAGAAATATTGTCCGTGTGACCGGTGTTCCGGAAAGAGGAAGTACAGTCGAATTTAACGTACCATTAAAATACTAGCTACAAGCTTATTATTCAGTTTAAGAGGGATGGTTTTACAATAAAGCCATCCCTTTTTTTACATCCCTTTGATCTTGCGTCAGGCGTGCGATTGCGTCAAATAATGTTATATTTGAAACCATGAAAATATTGATGGTTTGTTTGGGTAATATATGTCGTTCGCCACTAGCGCATGGCATTATGGAGCATATGGTTCGTGCAGCAGATTTAAATTGGGAAATAGATTCTGCAGGGACGGGAGACTGGCATATTGGACATGCGCCTGACCATCGCTCCATAGCTGTCGCGAAAGCAAATGGCATTGATATCGCGGGGCAACGCGCTCAATTTTTTGTGCCAGATTTATTTGATAAGTTCGATCGAATTTTTGTGATGGATCGAAACAATTATAAAGACGTTTTGGCTTTAGCAAACTCCGAGAATCATAGAAAGAAAGTTAGCTTATTTTTAGATAATGACATTGTGCCCGATCCATATTACGATGCTGATCAGTTTGAGCCTGTCTTTCGGATGATCGAGGCGCGATGCAAAGAATTGATTGTGGAGTTAAATCAGTCGAATTAAAAAAGGAAAACATGCAAGCTGCAGAAATAAATAAAAAATGGTCGAATTTACAAAATGTAATTGCGACCACATTCGATACAGACATCCCGGATATAAAAGTGATGTTATTTTTAATAGGGGTTCAAGAATTGGGGAAGGGTGCGCTAGAGTTTTCGAAACGTGAAAAAGAAGAGCTTATGCATATAGCAACCTGTCGTTTGTTTAGTAGTTTAGGCTTTTATGAACTGAGCGGACTGGATGAACAAGGGTGGCCGCATTGGAAGCTGATTAATCCAATTCCCAATTATACGCTGATGGAACAAGAAATGATTATCAAGTCGTTGATAATTGATTATTTTGAAGATGTAAATGTTATATAATATGAAGAAACTTATTCTTTCGATTTCTTTATTGCTTGCTTTTATGCAGTTACAGGCGCAGACGCCAAAGCATTATTACGTGAAGATTAGCACTCCAAAAGGGGAGAGTATCTTGCAATTAAATAATGAGACTCGTAAGCATCGCGATAATTTCGTAAAGCTAGTCAAGGAAGGCTATTATGACTCGTTATTATTTCATCGGGTTATACATCACTTTATGATTCAGGGTGGAGACCCGGATTCACGTTATGCGGGAAGTCGCCAAGAATTAGGAAATGGAGGTCCATCTTATCGTATTCCAGCAGAGATATCGCCTTCGATTATCCATAAGAAGGGAGCTATCGGAGCAGCGCGAGATAACAATCCAGCGAAGGAGTCTTCGGGTTCGCAATTTTACCTTGTTCAGGGCCGTGTTTTTTCTCAGGCGGCTCTAGATTCATTAGAACAATTTCGGTTAAAAGGAGTGAAGCTTACGCCTTTACAGAGAGAAACCTACTCGACGATTGGTGGGACGCCGCATCTAGATGGAAATTATACGGTGTTTGGGGAGTTGGTTAAAGGGCTGGATATGATCGACGCCATTGCAGCAGTCAAAACGGATGACAACGATCGTCCGTATAACGATGAGCGGTTTAGTATGCGATTGTTAACGCGTAGCGAAGCGAGAGATATAGAAAGAGAATTAAAGGGATTGGGACCTAAGAAAGGTTTGTCGAAATTGTTCGATTCGATGAAATCAAAAGAATATAAATTACCCTAAGCATGAAAATTATCACCTATAATGTTAATGGCATACGTGCAGCTTTAAAAAAGGGCTGGATTGATTGGCTGAAAGTTGCGAATCCGGATGTTATCTGTTTACAAGAAATTAAAGCTAACCTAGAACAGGTTCCGGAGATTACATTGATTGAAGATTTAGGGTATGAGCATTATTGGTATCCTGCACAGAAGAAAGGGTACAGTGGGACGGCTATTTTTACGAAGAAAACGCCAAAGCATGAGGAATACGGAATCGGCTTTGAAGATTATGATTTCGAAGGAAGAGCAATTCGTTTGGATTTCGATGAGGCTTCCGTGATGAGCGTATATTTTCCATCCGGAACAACCGGCGATGTTCGTCAAGATTTTAAATACAAATTTCTAGATGATTTCCAACATTACAGCAATGAATTGTTGAAAGAGAAACAAAAGCTGGTAGTTTGTGGGGATTACAATATTTGCCATCGTGCAATAGATATTCATAACCCGAAATCGAACGCCAATAGCTCTGGGTTTTTACCTGCAGAAAGGGAGTGGATGGAGAATTTTATTAATTCTGGGTATGTTGACTCTTTCCGTCATTTGAATGCTGATCCACATCATTACACTTGGTGGAGTTATCGCGCCGGGGCAAGAGCAAAGAACCTAGGTTGGCGTATTGATTATAATATGGTCTCTAACGCCTTAAAGGATAATATTAAGAGTGCAAAAATATGGACAGATGCGGTACATTCAGACCATTGTCCAGTAGAGCTAATTTTAGATTAGTATGATGCAAATAGTACTTGAAAAAGCGGGTCACAGTAGTTGTTGCCCGCTTTTCTTTTAGTATACTATTTCAATAGATATTTTACAACTGTGCTGTTTTGTTTGGATTATTATAATTAGATTTGGGTTTTAGTGCTAAAATCAAACCTATTCTATTATACTGTTATAATTTTTTAAATGAAAAAGCCGGTACTTGTCGTAAAGTTTGGTTCTGCATCGATTACCCGAGATGGGGAAATTGATGAGCAGATTGTGTTGGAGATTGCTAGGCAGTGTGCTCAATTGCAACCAAAGTACAATATTGTGTTGGTCTCTTCTGGGGCTGTGGCAGCAGGCAAGCGTTTTATTCCTAAATACACGGGTTCATTAGCGCAGCGTAAAGCGGCAGCTGCTATCGGTAATCCATTATTAGTTAGGACATACGGGACATATTTCAGGCCATTTAAGATTGCGCTAGCTCAAAGTTTATGCGAGCGGCAGCACTTTGCTAATCGGAGTCAATTTCTTCAACTGAAGAGCACGTATGAGACTCTTTGGAAGAATAATATTATTCCTATTGCTAATGAAAATGATGTGGTGAGTAATAAGGAACTTAAGTTCTCTGATAATGATGAATTAGCGACGTTGATCGCTGTAGGTTTCGGCGCAGAACAGGTATTGTTTGGAACCTCGGTTCCAGGCGTTTTAGATGAAAAGGGGCATGTTATTCCTGAAATAAAAGTTATTGATAAAAGCGCGCTTTCTTTAGCGCGAAAAGAGAAATCATCTGTTGGACTTGGTGGAATGACATCAAAGTTGAATTTCGCTCGACTTGCGAATCAATTGGGGATAAAGGCGGTTATTTTCAGTATGCAAACGGAAAATGCTATTTTGAAAGCTGTTAAGGGAGAGACTGGGACCGTTTGCCAAGCGCAGAAATCACGCGTATCGTCGAGAAATAAGTGGTTAGCGAGTGGTAGTTTAATTGCTGGAATGGTTCAAGTAGATCGAGGGGCGATTGAGGCATTGATGAATAGGAAGAGTTTATTAGCGGTTGGGATACAGGCTGTTGTTCAAGATTTTGAAGCTGGTGAAGTGTTTCAAATCGCTGATGAAAATGGTGTGGTTCAGGCTGTCGCGAAGTCGAAAATAGATTCGGTGAGCTTGAAGTCTGGAAATAAAAAGAATTTAGAAATCGCACATGCGAACGATATAGTGCTACTGTAATGGAAGAAATGAAGGGTACAATTGAGCCACAATTAGTTGCGGCAAGGAAAGCAAAGCAGGTGATGTTAAGACTTAGCCTGGAGCAAAAGCAAGCTGTGCTGACAGGTATTGCACAGTCTCTCGTAGACCTTTCGGCAAAGATTATTGCAGAAAACCAACGAGATTTAGATCGTATGGATCGCGCAGACTCGAAATATGACCGGCTTTTACTTGATAAGTCGAGAATTGAGAACCTTGCAAAAAGTGTTTTAGATGTTGCTAAGCTTGCAGATCCTACGGGCCAGACCCTGAGTACTCGAACCATGGCTAATGGTCTTTATATTGTGAAAAAGACTGTCCCGTTGGGAGTTGTGGGCGTAATTTATGAATCAAGACCCAATGTGACTATTGACGTAGCTTGCTTGTGTATTCAGTCTGGAAATGTGTGTTTATTGCGCGGAGGTTCTGATGCATGGTTTACAAACGCCTATTTAATTGGGTTGATTCAAGAGGTTTTACGGCAGCAGAATCTGGACACCAATATTGTTCAATTGTTGCCGACAGATCGTGAATTGGTTGCTGAATTATTGGAGGCTACCGCATTTGTAGATATCATTATTCCTAGAGGTTCCCAATCCTTAATTGATTTTGTGCGCGAGAATGCAAAAGTTCCGGTGATTGAGACGGGAGCAGGCGTTTGTCACACTTTTGTTGACGCTTCTGCTGATCTTGATATGGCTGCAAAAATCGTTGCCAATGCGAAGATCTCAAGGCCTTCTGTTTGTAATTCGCTAGACACCGTTTTGTTGGATAAGACTATAATGGAGTCGTTTTTAAAGAGACTTGGTCCCCGTTGTGTGGTCCATGTGGGTGAGGTGTTTTGG
>JBEBRI010000050.1:0-22709 GCA_040394915.1 Sphingobacterium sp. | reverse complement strand
CAAACAATTTGTTTGAGGAAATTCATAATAAAGTTTTTATTTAGGTCAGATTGTTATTGGACTCAATATCCAATAACAAGATACATTTTTTTTCTCAATACATACGCCAACATCTTTCTCTTATTGGTTATAGTATTGTTCATAGGGTTAAGATTAAGTGACCTTTCTGTCTTCTCTTATTTTTTCATTCAACCGTGAGTTATTATTAAACCTTTTGGAGATTAAGCAATCTCACTAAATAACTAACATAGTTTTCCGTTTATGAAAAAATTAAAAAGCCTTTTTAGCATTTCTTTGCTGTTCCTGTTCCTTAGTAGTTGTGCTACTTTTGCCGATTTCGATAGATCGATTGCCCAATGGAAGGGGCAAGACGAGGATCAATTGTATCAAGTTTTTGGTCCACCTATGCGCAGTCAAACCCTGAACGATGGTCGGAAACTAGTTGCGTATGATTATAGCTCCTCAGGTACTGATGGTCCTTGGTTCTGTGAACTAAATTTTACGATTCAAGATGGTAAAGTGACACAAGCGACTTACAAAGGTGACTATTATGCGTTATTTGAACATTTACGGGGAATCGATGGTGAAAAAGTGAGGGGTCAAGAGTATAGTAAGGGTGAATCAAGCAAGAATTAAATAAAGATACGGCCTACGGTGCTGTCAATGTTGTTGTTTAGAGCAGATAGAAAATGCAGTAAATCATCATGAAATTGAAAGCTGCATGTGATGCTACGGCACCGAAAATAGAGTCTGTTTTGACTTTTGATATATAGAAAAGTCGACTTGCAGAATACATGGCTGCGATCCAAAGTAGACTAGGAACAGGCAGAAATTGCCATGTTCCTTGCCAATATATGATTCCGAAATGTGCTAGATGCGTTAGGGCAAATGCTGCACTATCGATTCTCGAAGCGGTTGAGTGTCCAAATGAATTCGCAAAGCATTCGTGTACAATTCCTCGGAAGTACATTTCTTCTCCAAATGGACTAAAGAGCATACCTGTTGCTGCCATCATGAGAAATAAACTCGTCTTATCATTCATTGAGAGGTCTGACGGGATGTTATACGACTTGCCGATATAGATATACCAATTTTCGATACTATCATTGAATAGGAAATATCCGATAAAATATAAAAAGAAAGCAAAGAGTAAGCCTTTAACGAATGCGACTCCTAGGTCAAAATAATTTGATGGTTTGCGCCAGCCTATCGTCCATAATCCCTGAGGATTGAGGAATATAAAGGGAATCAGAAATGACACGAACATAATGATGCCGATGGCGCTATAGTTGCCCATTTTGTTTGCGTTGAGCACCAAGTAAAAACGAGGGACACAAATGAGCAAAACTAACAGCAAACCAAACTTCCAATTCAGGAGGACATGCCTTGACCAAATCTTTCTTACCATCAGACTTAAGTACTATTTTACTCTTGAAAATAACTTTTAAACTTTTGTAAGTTCATATCATAAACCAATGCCAACTTTATATCTTCCCCACGTAAAATAATTCCATCGGTGGGAGCAGGGCTAAATCCGTTGGAAATTTCCGACATGTAAATCTTCGCCCCTTTTTTAAAGGCGTTAATCCGCATTTTATCCGAGTAGTTTTCTGAGAATGCAACATAGGGTAATTCAGTCTTTTCATTATAACTCAATATCAACAAGCGACTATATTGTTTTTCATTGTTGTCTAATATGACAGCAATATCTTGTATTCCGTCATTGTCAAAATCACCAGTACAATAGGTGGATTGCGCACGCTCAGCATTTTGTGTGATGGTATAATCATTGCCGTTATAGCGGTTATTTTGAAGAATGAGTTGTTTATAACTGGTGGGAATGATATTAAAAGGCGATAGGGAAAAGTTCTTTTTATAATCTTCGAATTGATATGTTGGAACTAATTCTTTCTCATTGAAGCGATACGCTGTCGGATACGGTTTACCGACTTGAGGCTCGATGAGATAAGCCCATGTTTCTTGAGACGTGCTGCGTTCAGGATCTTTAAAAACAAGCGTTCCAAAAGCCTGTGCAAACGTGCTTCCCGTAGATTCCTCTACCCCAATAGCCCCTTGTTCAATAATCTGATAACGCTCGAAGTAAATACCCTCTTCGCCGGAGGATTCTGGTACTATTTTCGTGCTATTTGTAATAGGTACTGAACTTGTATCGACAATTGAAGGCGGAGTTTTTAACCTGTCTACATCGTCTGTGATAGGCTGCAACCTATTCTTCTCTCCACCGAAAAAATACCAATAGCCGCATCCACATAGTATCGCTATCCCAAGAATTATCCATAGCCAGCGTTTGTTGGTTGATTGTTCAAATGATTCTCTTTCCATTCATTTATAGGATATTGCCAGAAATTAATTTTTTTAAAAATAAATCAAGATTCCCATCAGAAGCTAAGAAAACTCTATAATCTTCGCTTTTAGAATCTTCCTTTCTTATTGATTCGTTTAATGTTCTTTTTAACTTGTCATTGACTTCGTTTAAATTGCTTGATAAGTTATTCATTGAAAGCTTCATTTGTGCCGAAGGCCGAGCTAACAGCAACTCCTTTCCATATTCAAACGCTGGACTGTCCAGTAGTTGGGTAATCATTAATAACACTAAAATTCGCGTCTCATATCGCTGTGATTGCGTGTCGTCGTAGGATTCATCGCGTAATGCGGTAAGACGAGCCATGGAAGCCTCTTTATCACCCTGTTTATAAACAATCTGCTTGATTAACTGTCCAATATAGCTGTTAAATAGATAAGATTTTGTGTTCTCTTCTTGCTTCATTAACCGATCGGATTCATCTTGATGCGCAAGAAAAGTTTCGAAATAAGAAGCTGATTTCTCAAAATTAAGCGTGTGGTAATGCGCTAGACCGAGGACTAAATTAAACTTGTTTTCAGTTGTTAATTCTGGATATTGCTTATAAATACGAAAGGTCTCCTCGTATTTGTATATATTATTGGCATTAGCCATTGCATTATAGACCGTCAAGCTCGTAGGCTTCACATGCATAGCTTTCAAGGCATATTCGTACGCCTTTTGGTTTTCATTGATGTTGCTATACGCAGCGGCTAAATTGGATAGGTGGGTTTCATTGTCCTGTGAATATAAAACGGCTAATCGGAACTTTTCTTTAGCTTTATCAAACCGCTCTAAGCGGAAATAAGCAATGCCTGCATGCGATAGGTAGGTCGGATTATTAGGCTCTTCGTCACAAAGTTTTTCGAAGATAACTAATGCTTTCTGATATTCTTTTGCATCGCTAAGGCTATCAGCCAGTTCAAACCGCTTCTCCTTATCTTGTGCATTTAGGCCAGTACTAAAGCTTAATAAAGTAAACAGTACGAGAATCCATTTCATTTTTATTCCATTCAGTTAATGCTATTAATTTAAGGTTTTATTTTATTGATTGTGTCGCTCGAATGAAAATTTGTTAAGCTCGAGAAGCAAAATGGGGCGAGCAACATCGCCTACGTTCTGCTATTTTATTTCAGCGCTCTTTTGATTACATTTGTTAATCAACCTAAAAAACCGAAATCATGAATCTTAAATCCTTATGCTTGGGATGCCTATGTCTTTTTACAACAATCGCTAGCGCACAGATACAAGACTCCTTATTTGTCTTTTCCTATTTTAAAGGTAATGGGGAAGATGGATTGCATTTAGCATACAGTCAAGATGGGATGTCTTGGACAGCACTTAAAAACGATCAATCTTTCTTAGCGCCGGAACTCAGTCCTGACAAATTGATGCGCGATCCGTGTATTATTCGAGGCGGAGATGGTAAATTTCATATGGTATGGACTGTTAGCTGGACTCAAAAGGGAATAGGGTATGCTAGCTCGGATGACTTGATCCACTGGTCAAAACAAACCTATATTCCGGTTATGGAACAGGAAGAGCATACTCGAAATACCTGGGCACCGGAGATCACCTACGATGAAAAGAACAATCTGTATATGATATATTGGGCATCAACGATTACAGGTGCTTTTCCAGAGACACAGATCGAAGCGGATAATGCTTATAACCATCGCATGTATTATACGACCACGCAGAATTTCAAAACGTTTACAGAAACACAATTACTTTATGACCCAGGCTTCAATTGTATTGATGCAACGATATTACCCTATAAAGATAAATGGATGATGGTTATAAAAGATGAAACCAGAGAACCTGCGGAAAAGAATTTGAAGCTGGCGTTTGCCGATGAACTGGAAGGGCCTTATGGTGAAGCGAGCAGTCCGATTACGGGCGATTATTGGGCAGAAGGACCAACAGTAATGTTTGATAAGGGTATATGGACCATTTATTTTGATAAATATATGGACAAGCATTATGGGGTTATTCAATCCAACGATTTGAAAACCTGGAAAGATAATTCTGATAAACTAAACATGCCGAACGGAATTCGGCATGGTACAGTGTTAAAAATATCGAAGAAGGAACTCGCCAAATTATTGGCGGTGAAGCCTTAATTATTGATCTTTAAAAACTTTTAGGCGACTTGTCATAATAAACATAAGGAAGCCAAAAATAGAAAATAGAGCAAAAGAATAGCGTAAGCTAAATAGTTCGGCGACATAACCGATTAGTGGGGGCCCCATCAAGAAGCCTAGGAATGATATACTAGATACCATTGCTAATGCTACGCCCGCAGGAATTGTCTTATGCTTTCCGGTTACTGAATATACGGTAGGAACGTTGCACGCAACACCAAGTCCCACCAACATGAAGGCTAAAGTACAGACCCAAAGATTTGGAAATATGACGGAGGACAACATGCCGACAAACATCAATATACCAGAAACTTGTAGTGTTCGCTGTCTGCCGAATTTGCTGATGATATAATCGCCAATAAACCTTCCTGTTGCCATCATAATCATAAAGGAGGCGTAGCCTAAAGTCACTAATTTCTCTGGTGCATGAACGACATCGTGGAAGTATACACCGCTCCAATCAAACATCGCTCCCTCGGTAGCCATCGAGAAGAAACCGATGATGCCTAATTGAATGATAAGCCCGTCAGGTTTATATTTCGTCTTTTTAGCGCCAGTCTCTGTCTTGTTTTCCTCCGAAATCAGAAATGATTTATTCCACAGGATATTAACGATTAATAGCGCTACAATCACCATAAAATGCGTGATTGTATTGAATCCAAAGTTGATTGTTAGCAAACCTATCAGGGCACCAGTGAAACCCGCGAGACTCCAAGCCCCATGGAATGAAGACATAATGGATTTGCCATACAGATCTTCGACGAGAACGCCTTGTGTATTTACAGATATATTACATAAGTTACCTGCAACCCCGTATATGAATAACGATGCGCCTAAATACCAAGCATTTGGCGATAGCGCGATCGGAATTAAGATTAATGCATAGACGATTGCTGCTATAGGTAAAACCACTTTACTCCCAAATCGGTTGACTAAAGCTGCGGACAAAGGCATTGTTATCAACTGTCCGATCGGAAGCATGAGAAGTATGGTTCCTAATTCGGCTTCTGATAGTCCTAGAGCGGTCTTAATGGTAGGAATGCGGCTTGCCCAGGAAGCGAAACCCAAACCTTGACCAAAGTAAAATAAAGCTACAGCCAAACGGATTCTACTCTTTGCGGAAGGGGTTATCAGTTGACTGCTGGGAGATATGCTTGTCATTTCATTCAAATTTGATGCAAAGTTAGGATAAAAAATAATAGCATTCTTCTACATAGTGTAAAAAATACACATTTATCTGCTTAATTCTATTTGTCTGACTATCAGTTTGTTTTTATAAGGCTGTCTGCTGTGTTTTTTAAGTGGGCTAGTCAAACCAAAAACCTGTTGCTCATAGCAGAATACTTGGCATTGTTAACTAAATATTTATACGAGTTGAAAACTATTATTTGCTATCATGTATACTGTTTTAGGTTGCCATAGCAGCTTATCGTTGTTACTAATTTAAGCTTTTGTTTGCGATTTAGTTGATCTCCCTCATAAACGGGAAATGATTGCCTAGACGTAGCTAAGATATTAAAAAAGATATGGTCGAAAAAAAGAAAGAGCATCCGGAAGGATGCTCTCTATCTTAGGTTGATTTTACCCTTGAATTAAAATGCATATCGAACTCCGAATTGCGCTTGGAAAGGATTTCCTGAGAATCCCTTAGCACCGACGCTATTTACGGAATAATTATACTGTTGTGTCGCCTTGTTAAACCCGTCGACTTTGTAAAGCGCTTGGTTTCCTAGCGCATGGTTAACGCCCCATTCTTTATTTAACATGTTCATAAAGTTGAAAACTTCCATGGATAACTCTAGACCATGTGTTTTGTAGAAACGTATATTTTTAGATAGACGTAAATCAATTGTTCCAAAGAAATCATTGATACCCGCATTACGTTCAGCGATGCGACCTGAATATTTTGTCAACAGGTCTTTCATGCTTTGTGCTGCTTCTGGATTGTCTAAAATCCCTTGTATACCTTTTTTGATTGCGTCTGGCGTGTTTGCATCATTTGGATCGAAGATAAAGGCTAAGTCATTATCTGAGGTTACAAAGTCACCATTGGTATTTCCACCCGAACGGAGCGTGTAACGTGTTCCTGCAACACCAGTGAAACGGAAACCGAATTGGAAGCCATAAAAGGTTGGCGCTGTACCATAAACTACGGCTTTATGACGGAATTGATTGTCGGAATAGGTTATAGCACTCAAGTTCCGCGGATCATCCATTACCGGCTGTACTAAAGTTGCGGTGTTCGCTACGTTTCCGTTGAACGATGTATTATCTTTTGTGTCATTCCACGTGTAACTCGCGCTAACGGCACCATCTCTGAAGTATTGGTAAGTTGCATCTAATACGACCGCATATTGATTTACCTTGCCTAAGCTTGTTAATTCTAACACACGACCCAATTTGTTTGATACACGACCGTCTTTCCAATCTGGTTGACCATTTGTCGGGATTTTATCTGCAGGAACGTATACGCCACGATTGCCTTCATTTGCTAATCGGAAGAACGGATCATTAACTAAGTTACGTTCGATATAGGTATAGTTATTTCGTCCCAAGGTCATAAAGCCTGTAATACCTACTTTAAAGCGATCGGTTACGAGTTTGGTATAAGATACGTTTGCTTTGTATACGGTCGGAACCTTAGCGTCTTTACCAGTGAAGTTGATGGTCGGTAATTGTTGACTTTTCAATGTTGGAATGCTTTTAGGATCCTTACGATAAGCATTGAAATCAGGTGTTGGAACTAAATCTCCGCGCACATCAACCGTCGCTAAATTAGAACCATCAAATGTCAAATTGTTGATGATCATGTAATTATTGATGTCAGAGGCAAAGATACCACCTCCCACACGCAAGTAATCGGTTTGATTCTCGTTGATATCCCAAGAGAATTGAAGCCTTGGTTGAAGAATAAATGAGCTCAATTGATTGTCTGTTCTCAATTTTAGTTCATCATAAACCAGTTGATTGAAAGTTGCCTTTGGATATGCGGCATAGTCCATTCTCAAACCTGCAGTCATCTCTAAACCTGGAGCAATGTTCTTTCTTAACTGTCCGTAAAGTCCGAAGTTCATAATTGTACCACGTACAGCAATATCATCTTTCAATGGAACTTCACGATAGTAACGATATGGCTTTAAGTTTTCAAAGTTTTGCAATGCGCTGATGGGAGGAACGGCATTCTTATCACTTGTAAAGTGGAAACGGCCATTCACTTCCGATCCGTAAATTGATTTAGAGTTGGTTGCCATCACATCCAAGCCAAACGTATATTTGGCGAAGTCTGTATCCCAGTATAGGTTATTTGTCAGTTGTAATACATTGTTCTTGAAACTCTCTTGCGCAAAACGATGACCTCCGATTTGAAGATTTGTTGCCAGTTCTTTTCCATCAATCGTGGAAGCGACGTTTTCTACGATTGCACGAGGGATGTAATTTTTGCCGATCTGATCGCCCTGTGTTGAGTTTTGGTAAACATATAAATGTTGTAGTTTAACCTCATTTGTCACACGTGGAGAGATCGCCGTACGAAGGGTCGCCAAGAAGCTATTGTCAAAGTTCTTATCATTACCGTATGACTCCAAGAGGTTGATACTGGTGTTATCGGCAAGACCTAATGGATTATAGTCATAGGTCATGTTATTGCGGATCGTCAAGAGGTTTTTCTCATTGATTTGGTAGTCTAAACGTAGAAATGCCGCGTCTGATGTTCTGTTTTTATTTATCGAGCCATATTGCGCCTGTTTAGCAACACCATACTTGTTCTGCGCGATGTTGACGAAATTATCTAAGGTTGTCTTGTTGATCTTATATAAGATTTCATCAGCAGGCGAACCTAAGTCGGCAATAAGTAAAGAGCGATTATCTTGTTGTCTATCCCATACGACGAAGAAGTGTAATTTATCCTTAATAATTGGACCGCCAAGGGAGAAACCATATTGATAAGTGGAATAGCTACCCATACGTTTGTTTCCGCGGATATCGTAGTTGCTTGTCAACCAATCGGCGCGACCAAATAGAAATGCGGAACCCGATAGCGTGTTTGTTCCGGATTTGGTAACCGCCGAAATGGTTCCTCCACCGCTGCGCCCAAACGTCACATCATATTGATTCGTCACCACTTTAAATTCCCGAACCGCCTCCATAGAAATAGAATATGGAGCGCCACTTCGTGCTGTAGTAGCTCCTGCTGAGGTTGGGTTCTTAGCATTCATACCATCGATGGTAAAGTTCGTCGAAGAACCTAATTGTCCAGACAGCGAGCCTCCTGCTGCTAAAGGAGAAAGATCTGTTAAGGTGGTGAAATTACGACCGTTAACAGGTAGTGACTTGATATCTTTGGAAGAAAACGCCGTAGCCGCACCAAAATAGTCTTTGGAGTTTTTTAAGGATGAAGCTGTCACTTCAACGACATCGAGGGATGTGCTTGAAGATATTAGTTTGATAGTGACGCGCGAAACGTCCCCTTGGTTCAACATAATTCCAGAAGCAGAACCGTTTCCTTTTTCCATATGATTTGCTTGTACGCTATATGGACCACCTAGGGGTAGCTGCTTGATATCAAAGTTTCCGCGTTCATTTGTAACGGATGTAGTCGTAAATCCAGTCGACTCATTCCGCACGCGAATAGTCGTGTTGGTAACGGGATTGCCCGATTCATCACGCACTGACCCCGTAATGGAAGCTTGTGTTCCCTGTGCAAAGACTTGAGAAAACAAACTGAAGATCAGTAGTGGAATAAGCAGAAATAGTTTTGTTGCGTATTTATTATTCATATGTCTGTTAATTATGGCTCAAAACTAGAGTAGGAATATTAACTAAACATAGATTCACTGATAAGAAGTTGTTATAGTTGTGTTAAAAAGATGTTTATTAAAGGCTGTCATTGTTAACTCTAAGTTTATGGCAGCGAAGAAATGTTGCCTGGTTGCTAGTTTTTCGTGAAATGAGGAATGTTTTATATAATTTGAGATTACAGCGTGCTTGTATTTTTTAAATTTTAAATAGACTGTGTCGCCACTTTTCTGCCTGATTAAGACGCCTGAGGTGTTTGAAAAATCAAATCTGAGATTGAGCAAAGAAGAATACGGAAAGATAGGAAGCTATGAAACAACGTATGAGGAGTTAAATTCTGTAATAGCGCAGTTTTTGAAAAGATAAAGATTATAGGAGTGTTGAATAAGGGTATCTATTGTGCCGCTGCGGAACTTTTTCGCCTGCGAAGGGTTGAGATCCGAAGCAGTCTCGAAGGAAGTGTATAGTTGGGGTATGTCTTTTTGGGTAGGTTGGGTTTTGGTTTGGAAAGGTTTGGTTAGGTAAATAATGGTATTGTCAGAAAAGCTCAAAAAATATGATATTTTATTTGATTTTTTTGTGATGTCTTGTACCTTTGACTCATCAAATGACTTCGTAGCTCAGTTGGTAGAGCAACAGACTCTTAATCTGTGGGTCCTGAGTTCGAGCCTCAGCGGGGTCACTGGGAAGCTTCTCTAGAAATAGGGAAGCTTTTTTTAATAGCCTTTTCCGATCGACTTAAATCTCCTAATTTTATACACAATAGCAATCAATTTAAACTTCGTTTTTAGCTAAACCTCTTTTTACAACAAGCTGATATCCTCAAATGAATCCATAAAGTTATAATTTGAATTCAAATTTGAACTATTTTAGTATTCGTATTCTACGCTAAATGAAGCTCTTAAGAGGGGCACCTTAAACTTATTAAAGCTTAAAGACGAATGCGGAGGTCAAAATTATTTCTAATGTTAAATTGAATCATCAATGAATGATATTACAACCGACAACAGTCTTATCCCTAAATATGGCAACTTGCTGAGGCGTGTTCCAAAACATGTTATTGCGAATCTTGATTTGGCAATGACACCTTCTCGGAATTTTCAGATGCAAAACATTAATGATATGATTAATGAGTTCAAAGGTGAAATGCCTCCGAATAGGATGTCACACTATATTCTTGCTTACATCACCTCCGGTACAGGAACTAAAGTAATAGGCGACTTTAAATTTGAGATCCAAGAAGATATGGCTCTAATATTTCCCAAGTCTGTAGTCCATTCTTCTGAAAATTGGAGTTTAGCGACTTCTGGTTACATGTTATCGTTCAGCGAATCCCTATTTGAAAGTCTTCAGTTGCCAATATCATTTTTAGAGATTACGAATTTGTTCAAGCGATCGGCAAAACCATATCATTTGCTTAATAGGGAAGAGTCCCTGCTTGTACGACAACTATTCGCTGAAATAAGCAGGTATTATCTCGGAGGGAATGAAATTGATAGTAAGTTGTTTATACTGAAGCTTTCTGAGTTAATCTTGCACTATAAGCAGTTTTTCGGTGGGGGAGAAATTTTAACTGTTAGAAATAGTATGGCTTTTGATCGTTTCGTGGAATTAGTCGAAAATAATTATCAGCGCAATAAGGACGTAGTCTACTACGCCTCAAAGTTATCTATTCATCCTAATCATTTAAATAGAATAGTCAAACAACATTCAAACTTGACGACAAAAGAGTTTATAGCTCAACGATTAATGCAAGAGGTACGATATTTACTTCACCTATCAAGCCTCTCAGTGAAAGAGATTTCGTATTTAGTCGGTTATAATAATGTTAATTATTTCTGTAGGCGCTTTAAGGTGATTCATAAGATTTCTGCTTTAGAATACAGAAAACTCAGTCGAAAAAATGCTATATAATGTTTGATTAGTTTATTGTTAAACGAATGGAATATTGTGAATTTTGACAAAACAAATTTAACATGCGGATTGTCAATAACATTCATTTACTGAGAATTGATTTTATAGTCGAAATCGCTCCTGGTAGATTTATTCCCAGGTTCGTAAACGTCATAATTATTCTTAATAAGAAAATTACATTAATTGATACAGGTTTGAAGGGTCATGAGCACAAGATCTTTGAATATATACGAAGTCAGGAGAGGGACATTGAAGATATTGGGTTAGTGATCTTATCTCATGCCCATCCAGATCATATTGGAGGAGCTGCTAAGATAAAAGAGTTAACAAATTGTTCAATCGTATGCCATGCTTTAGAGCGAAGTTGGATTGAAAATATCGACTTACAATATCGAGAAAGGCCCGTGCCCTCATTTTATTCCTTCGTAGAACGTTCCGTTAAAGTTGACGCAACGATTGAACATGGACAATTGCTTTCTCTCGAAGATGGACAAAGTTTATATTTTACAAAATCATCAGGCCATTCGAGAGGGATGTTAAATATATTTTTCAAAAGAGATCGGATTTTGTTTACAGCTGATTCTGTTCCTGTTAAAGACGATTTACCGATATATGAGAATTATTTTGACCTCATGCGTTCTTTGGAAGAGATTAGCTTGATAAGCGAATATGATATTATGATAACATCGTGGACCCCTCCGCTTGTAGGAAAGAAGACGGTCGATGAATTTATCGTCGACGGTGAATCGTATTTACGGCATATTGATAGTATTGTTAAGCGAGTTTATTCTACCTCTGAAGCAAATGGGCTATTATGTTGTGAGGAAGTTGTTGCGCTATTGGGATTCCCAAAATTTGTTGCAAATCTTTTAATCGACCGAGCATTTAAGAGTCATTTTATAGAATCCTAATAGTGTCCAAGCTTTATGAACTGTTATCAATAGTGATAATTGGCTGTTGGAGAGTTCGATCATATAATAGTGATGTTGTTGTGATAGAACAATTTTTATGAAAGATATAAAAACCCGCTAAAGTCAGCAGGATTTTGGGATTGTAAGGAGTACTTATAAGACTTAACCGTTGCACTTTCAGATTTAGGTTTTAATCAGGGAACTCGTCCATATTAAAGCATTTCTTGGTGCTGTAAGCCGCTACTTTGTCGAGAACAAATGATAGTTGCATGTTTGATCTTTTTCAAACAGCGACTTAGGTAAAACCAATTCAAAATTATCACCACCTTGTGGAACCATTTGAGATATTGGATGCTTAGGGTCCTAGTGGTTGAAGCAGAGTACAATGGATAAAATCTTTACTTAAGTTTTCAACCATAGATGATTATGAATCCAGCTATAAAAACCTCGACAGTTTTTAGCAATGACGCGGAAAGCGGAATGAAGATCTGCTAGGTTATTTACCTCTCCTTAGGAACATCGAATTTATTTGTGTGGCAATTCATCCTTGATTTTCATATATTTATACATATGAGAATAGCACTTATTACGCTGATATTATGTACGTTCTTAGGTTGTTCAAATGCTTCGAGAACAACTGTTTCCTCAGGCATTCAATTAGAAGAGATCGTGAAGGAAGAGATCGAGGAGGAGGGTTTTGTTGATGTTTATTTAAAGATCGTATCAGATACGAAAACAGATTCCTCTCATATTTATGTGGCGAAAGGATTATATAAAAAACACGTATTAGGATTGGAGATAGAGGTTCGTTCCAATCTACCCGCCGGTTTGGTAGATGGTTCTCTTGGGGCAGAGGGGGCTTTTGCAAGCCAGGGAGTACGCATAAAATCAATAGGAGCAGAAAGCGATACATTTATCGGTGCGCTATCGGAGCTATATGGATTTCCTACACATAAAAATTTCAGCAGTAAAACTATAACAGGCACTTTATATAGCCTCAATGACCAAGTGGCGAATTTGGAAAAATCCGATTATTACAAATTTAAGGTGTTTTTTGAAGAGGATAACGATGCTTTATATTCTGAAGTTTTCCTAAATATTAATACGGCAAACCAAGAAATCGAGTGGAGAGAAAAAGACCCTGAATATAGAGAGCAATTGATAGAAATATTAACCCAATAGAACTTAGGCATCTTTCTTTTTATTGCTAAGCGCGTAAAAAGAAAACTCAACTAGCAAATGGTATTCTTGATTATACAGGCTTCCCTTGAAAAAGGGGAGCCTTTCATTTTTATTCGCTGTAGTAAATTCGCTTCAATTACAGTTTTTTGCTCAAAACAGTGATTTAAGTCACGCTCTTCTTTATCGAATAATAATAAATTAAATCGCTATTTGAATCTAAACGATAGAACTCTATCCTTTAGCGGTGAATCTCCACAATTTATTAGCCCTCAAGAAGAATATGTATTATAAATATTTAATAGAAAATGGAAATAGCTATCAGGCCAAAAGATGTTTGTGCCTGTTAAATCTTATTCCTTTGGTGTCTATACTATTAGGTTTGATTTTAGTCGTTTATTTGGAACATGTGAATATCGGCTTGGCAATGACCAGCATTGCTTTCATGTTTTTTCTTATTTTCTTCGCTAAGAAATCTAGAGTTCAGATTTTTCCCAATGAAAAACTAATTCAATTGGATCCCGATCGCTATAAAAATGGGCCATATGCCTACTCTTTCTCAGAATTACATGTGCTGGAATTAGAAACGCTTTATTTAATGCGCATTCCATTAAATACAACACTTTATGCGGTCTTTCACCATGAACATACTTATCAGAGACGTGCAATTGCGATGGCATTTGATGCTCGGAAAATGTATTCTCTAAAGAATGAGTTAGAGATTCTTATACGTAAGTAATTTTAAAGCTAATAGGTTCATATATTTTAGAGCGGCTCTTCCATTGATATTGGCGAGCCGTTTTAATTTGGGTAATTCTTCGACCTTTTGGAAAAAACCTTTAGCTGTAAACGAACTTATCCTTTTCAGCATGTACACTCCGCAGAGGAATTCAGGGGCATTACTTTCCCTAAAAATGATCAAGCTAAACGAAATTGAATATTGGAGATATTGATTCGTCAAAGGGCGATAATTTAAAGTCTATGATTGAATTTATATGGTCAAACATTTAGCAAATAGGCTTGTTTATTATTTTATAAACTTAAAATTACATGAACTATGAAAAGAGAAATGTTGTTTAAAATGGGGCCGCTTGCTTTCATCATGTTTATGCTGATGACTGCCCAATCCTTTGCCCAAGAGAAAGGTTTGGATATCAATGTAGACATTGACAAAGGAGATGATGGGAATATCTTCATGAAACCGTGGGTATGGGTTGTCGGAGCGGCGGTATTTATCCTACTGTTGGTAGCGATATTAAGAGGCGGTAAAAAATAGAGATGGAGATCAGGACGATCGTTTCCACGCGTTGACTCTTCGAAATCAAGCATGGAAACGATCTTAATTTTTAACAATCGAAACAATATCGACCCCGATAAAGCAATCGTCCATACATCCTTCCTCGTATTTTCCCACCTTCGAAATTAATCCGTTGTTTTCGGTCTCCAAGTAGTTTGTAACGCCTTTACGTTTAACGAGCCAATCTTCTTTCGCTAAGCGATAGATATCGTCTAGGGTACGTTGTAGCGTATTTCCATGTTCGCCAAAGTTTGATTCATCTTCTATCCATTCTATATTTTCGAAAGTTCGATCTTCTTCATGCTTCTTAATTTCCGCATCGGTATACCCCATCTTCTTTAAAGCCTCAGAGAAAGACGCTAAGGTCCACCCACCTTCAGGTCTGTTGGTTGTCGATAGTTTGGGGACGATGTATGCTATTTTCTTTATCTTTCCTTGATCAACGGTTGTCGTGATTTCGGACGTCCAGCCCGTCCAGCTCCCTGATCGTGTGGTATAGCTATAACTATTATCACTTTCTTTTTTGAAGCTTTCCCAAGCCCGTACACTAGTCTCAAACTTAGACTCGTATTGCAAATCTGATTTAGAACAGGAGATTAAAATCAAACTGATTAATAGTGGGAAACAGGATTTTAATAATTGATTCATAACGTTTAAGCTAGTTGATATTCTCCATACGTTGTTGTCTTCAATTTTGCTACAGCCACAATGATTTTTTTCCATGGTTCACAATTGAATGTGATTTATTAAATTTGAGCTTTAATTTTTTATCAGATGAAGGTTCCGCAGCTATATAATAGACAGACTAAAGAAATTGAATACGAGAACACGTACAAAGTAAATGGTTTGGCGTTTTTATATAAAAATACTTTAGGCAGAGCCTTAACCAAGTCATTGTTGAATAAGAAGATGGTTTCCAAGGCCTATGCGCGACATGTCAATTCGCCAAAGAGCCTCGGACAAATCCCTAAATTTATTGAACATTACCACATCAATATTGATGAAATTAAAGAACCTATTCAATCCTTTAAATGCTTTAATGAGTTTTTTATTCGTGAGCTGAAAGACGGTGTTCGACCTATTGATCAAACGCCTGAGCATCTGATCTCTCCTGCAGACTCACGTTTAATGATTTTTGATTTGGCACAGAATAGTAGTATTCCTGTTAAAGGTTACTGGTACAATTTGGAGTCTCTATTAAAGGATAAGGCACTTGCAGAAGCATACAAAGACGGCTGGTGCTTTGTTTATCGCTTAGCTCCAAATGATTACCACCGATACGGTTATATTGATAACGGAACGCAAGATCCGGTTGTGAAGATTAAAGGCGTATTGCACTCCGTACACCCACTAGCTTTAGCAGAGACCCGTGCGTTAATTGCAAAAAACTACCGCGAACTAACGGTTTTGCATACGGAGAACTTTGGCGATGTTCTACACCTTGAGGTTGGCGCACTTCTCGTCGGTAAAATTGTACAAAGAAATTATGATTCCGGTTCTTTCCGTCGTGGAGAGGAGAAAGGATATTTCGAATACGGGGGCTCCACCGTTGTTCAAATCTTTAAAAAAGGAACGATAAAACCGGATGCTGATATCATCGAATATTCAGCAAAACGGATAGAGACCTTAGTAAAAATAGGCGAGAAAGTAGGTGTAAAAGCTTAATTTAATAGCCATAATAAAGATATAACGCACCATAAGTCCAGTTTGGACCCTTCATGCCGGGATAGTTAAACCTATCCATCATTAATGCAATATATTTCATCGGATAGCCCGGAGGTAATTGAAGGACATTCGGCCATGTTCTAGTATTGGCCGCTTTATCCCAAGGGGGAAGATCCATTTTTAGGGTACCCTGCGCTTTAAGATCTGGATAACTATAGATAAATATTTCACGCGCAGAACTTCCGGAAAAGCAATATAGCTGCCCATCGATTTTCTGAATGGATGTACCAGTCGAATTATGCGGTACCGGACCAGCAATACGTTTATATTGCTTGTTCCATAAATCTGACTCCAGCATGATTGCTTGATAGCCCTGTATGTTCTCGCAGGTTAATATCCGCCACTTTCCCGCCTGTTCATCGTAGAGAATATGCGGATCCTCAATATCCCCAACCTGACCAAAGGGTTCTGCTTGCATTATAGAATACCCAAAGCGCGGATCTTTCTTGCTTTCCACTGCTAGAAGTTGCTTTTTCTCCTTTTTTGGGTTTGCATATGCACTAAATCCCGTTGTAATGCCACGCCAAATTGCTGCTTTGCGATCATAGAAAATATGAGACGCCACTTCATTACGTAGTATGCCGTCAGCGCGATTGAATACGATGATCCCTTCAAATTTAATGTCAAATGTACTAGGGTTCATACTAAAAACGCCCTGTAAATGATGCGGCAACGCACGACCTCGAACCGTCATGGTATACCAAAGACGCCCCTGATCAATGAAAGGATCGCCATTCTCGTAGGTTATCGCACGGATATCTGCTAAACCCATTCCTGAACTCAGGAACATCGCTGCGCGCTCAATTTGAACTTCACCTTGTGAAAGCCTGCTAAAAAGTGCCGTTTGCATGCCCTGTATCAAGTTCTTGTCTCTCAGATCGAGAAAATTACTATAATCGAGTTGGGCAATGACAAGGGGTAGTTCTTCCTGTTGTAAGTAGAGAACAAACCCACTGCCAAGTAGTTGTAAGATTAACTTACTGCCATTGAGCTTTTCGTTTTTACCCGCTTGTATGAGGTTACTATCCAAGAGCAGTTTTCCTTCCTTCTCTATCTGAATATGCACCGAATTCAATTGGTTGTTTTCGCCGGCAATACTGATTTGGAAACGATTTTGCTGCTTTGGATCTGCAAACTCAAAACCCAAGGATCCCTTTCCCAAATAATCGTAAATGTCGATACTATAACAAGCAAATGGATTGAAGCCTGACATCCATAATCTGGACGATTGCTCATCTTTTCCTTTCAATTTTAAACGTCCTTTCGACAAGCTAACATCTAAGCTGTTACTATCGCTCGACAATTCCGGGTGCATCGCGCTCATTCCAATAATTGCTTTCGGTTCTAGCGAAGCTAGGGGAATTTGTTGCCCTTCGTCAAAGATGATACGTTTAACAGCTTGTCTTGTAAACTGGATTTCAGAAGGCTTTTGCTGCGCTAATATTTGCACGCTACTGAAACTTAAGATCGATAAAAAAACAAGAAGGTGTAAGCGAATCATGAATTTAGAATGTTTGGTTTGTTTACGTAAAGTTTTGTGTTCGACAGACTATTTTCGATATTTAGGCATGTCTGGTTCGAAAAAAACCGCATTTGAAGGGTTGAGCTAGGGCTAAACTAGGCTTAAGCAAGGCTTAAGCTTCAAGGCGGCCTGCTAGCAACAAGAGGATAGCGATGCTTTGAAACGTGCTTTATAGAATAAAGATACTGCGGAATCCGCGCGCTGCGTAATAGGATTCTGCGCCATTATGATAGGTGAAAACGCGTCCGTAGCGGAAATCGCCAAAGATCGCTCCACCCAGTTTTCGAACGTCTTCCGGTGTTTTTAACCAAGAAGAGGTTTTATTGTCGAAGGGACCTAGCGCCTGAAGCGCAGCATATTGTGCTTCGTCCATCAATTCAACCCCCATTTCTTTGGCCATGGCTACAGCGCTGTGTTTAGGTTTGTGCTCTTTTCTCGAATCTAAAGCTGCTTGATCATAGCAAATGCTTCGTCGTCCTTTCGGACTCTCCGGGCTACAGTCTGCAAAAGTAAAAGTACCTTTTACGGGGTCATGCCCGATTACATCAGGTTCGCCTTCACTTTCCTCCATCGCAGAAATGACATGGATTGCTGAAGGATTCCCTTTCAACTTGTCTTCGATAGCTTGCCATTTCAATCCTGGATGACGTTCGGGATGCTTTTCAAAGCGTTTCTTCAAGATAGCGAGGAGCTCCACGGAGCGTTCAGAACTTAGGTTTTTCATAGATTATAGGCGTTTACTTATGTGAACGATTAACACTAATTTACGAAAATACAGGGATTTTACAGTGATATAAAAGCTGATTTTTCAGATGAAAAAATCGAAGGCTTCTTTTTTAGAAATCTTCTTTCCCATAGCGACTGTAGTTCTTAGCTTACATTTCCGTTATTATAGTCGGTGCTAAGGTAAAATATTTGTCGAGCAGTTGTTAACTTGTGTACTCAATCACACACTAACTCGAGCCTAATTCGGAAAAATACCATCATGACTAGACACTTGTCAATCTTTTGGGTAATAATGATACAACTGTTGGTTTTTTTACAAGGGTTACACGCGCGAGTAAAAAAGAACAGCGATAAAAATGCTTTGGCCTATTATATTCAAGAGGAACAACAGTTTGGGGCTGACACGACTGCACTAAAGAATTTTCTGAAACCGCTGTATCAAAAGGAACTCAAAGTAAATAAAGAACAACAAACGGCAGTTTATTATGCCCTTATGGGGCGAGGAACGAGTCGTAAGATTGGACAAGTTAACGAAATCAGTAATCGGTATTTTCAGCGGGCAGTTGACATTGCATTGGATAAAAAAGATGATGCTTTGATGCTGTGGTTACAAGTCGAGTTGGCGAAATATAGATATCAATTCTCGCAGTTGGAAGGTTCTCTTCCATACTTTATGGAAGCATCGTTTAGAATCGGAGCGATACCCAGTACTGAACAGATTGTGCCAGAAGAATCTTATCGTTCGTTAGGCTTCTTTTTTTATACGCTTGGGGAATATGGAGATGCCATTCATTATCTTAAAGAGGCAGCCTATTTGGCCGCAGATTCTTCGGTGATGAAGGCCTCCGTGCTTGATAACCTGGCCCGGTGTTATTTGTTAGAAAAAGATACGAGTCGTGCTTTAGCCTATCTGAAAGACGCGAAGAGCCTGGCCGTAGCGATAGGTGCGAAAGCGCGGCTAGCCAGAGTTAATGGCATGCTTGCTCAAATAAGTTTAGGAAGAGGGAAATTAGATTCAGCCAGGTATTATGCTGAACAAGATATTCGACTGAGTACAGAAAGTGGTGATTTCAAGAATAAGAATTTTGCTGAAATTATAAAAGCAAACGTACTGCTGGCCAATGGCGAGGTAGATAGCGCAAGTTTCTTATTGGATCGCTTATCGGCAGAAATCACAAAGGATGTTTATCAAACCGACTTCTTAGTCGAGGTTGAACGATTAAAGTTAAAACTCGCTGTAGAACAAGGCGATAATCACCAAGAGCTATTAATACGTCGAAGTTTGAGCCGGCTCTTAGATAGCGCTCGTTTTGGAGAAGACGCGCAGGCTATACAAAGGGCAAAGGTATTAGTCGCGAAGGAGCGGTATCTCAACGAGATGGACATGAATAGGCTTAGGGCTAAGCAAGTCCGTTTCACACGAAGAATGTATTTAACGCTATTGCTTATGGCGGTAGGTGTGGTGGTTATCGCTTACATCGATTTTCGGAGGAAGATGCTCGCTCGACATCATCGCTATGAGAAAAAGGTGTTGAGTTATCGACTGGAAAAAACCCTGCTGGATCAAAAACTTGAGCAGGCAAATCGAACACTAGAGGATCATTTGCGCTATATGACTGAAAAGAATAGACAGATTGAAGGTTTACAGCGAGAAATTGCAAGAATTAGCAAATCAAACCTCGCGGAAATAGAAGAAAAAAATGGAAAGCTGAAACAGTTACTGCAATCTCATGTGTTGACAGAAGAGGGCTGGCAGAATTTTAAAAGGACTTTCGATGATGTGCATCCAGATTACTGTAGGCAAATAAAAATACGTTATCCCGAACTCTCCGAAAACAATATACGGTTTATTCTGTTGCAGAAGTTGGGGCTATCAGCGCAAGAAACGGCAAATGTTCTGGGGATCTCCATGGATGCAATAAATAAAAATAAACAAAGGCTTCGACTCAAGTTGGGGGAAAGCTATGATCGAGTAATGGCGGCCATCTAGCTTAGAATTGTAAGCTAAAAATTCTATCTTGCAGTAAAGTCAAATAATCATGAAGAGAGCGTTTTATCTTTTTATCATAGGGTTGCTATTCACAAGTCAAGCGAGCGCACAGAAACAAAGCGCGACGGGTTGGATTTTTGGGCCGTCTGTGGGTTATCAATACCAAAGTGGTAGCTTTTTAAAGGCTTCTGGTTGGGGATTGTTTGCGCTAAATCAGTCGCAATATTTGAAATTCGATGCTGGGGCGAATTTTACGTGGATGATGGATAAGACAACCGTGATACCCGAGTTTGGGATGACTTATTATTTGAATAATGTGGCTGTATGGCCTTTTTTAAAAGGGGAAATCACTCCGTATACAGCAACAGCCAAGGCGGGGATCGGGGTGTTTAACTTGCTCGAGTTTGCCGCAGGTTACGGTTTTGACATCAATACAAAGAAAGATTTCAAACCGATTGATGGATTCACTTTTTCTGTAGGCGTAAATATTCCCTTGAAGTTTCATCTTTATTAAGAAGCTGAATTATTTGTGGAACTTTCGACAAGCACTTTGGCTTGTAAGTTGTTTTCCACCAGCAAATTGCTCGCCGATCAACGTTGTTTTAAAATTGAAGCGGCCTAAACTATCGCTGTTTGCTCCGTCATAACTGACGTCAATATAGATGTTGGCGTTGGCTAACGTCATCTTTCCTCTTTGATAAATGATACCGCTGATTTCAGCAGTTTGAGCTTTACTAAAGCAGGGAAAAACAAACAAAAGAAATAGAGTAAATAGACGCATCGGTTTTATTTTTCAATAAAAGTAGCCCCTGTCAAACGCAGTAGAAATTAAAGATCGCTGAACTGTAGTTTTGCAGGGACGAGTTGTCAAAATCTGTATCCGATGATTTTGTACCTTTGTTTTTCAAACATCGATTATGACATCATTTCGAAACCTATCGCAGCCTACCGGACGTAAAATCACTTTAGACCAAACCGTTTATACGTTTTTTGGAGGAACCGCTTATTTAGGGCTTCTTGACAACAAAGAATATATTGAATTGTATAAACAGGGGATAGATCGCTATGGGCTGAACAATGGGACATCGAGAACGAATAATGTTCAATTAGGCGTTTATCAAGAAGCCGAAGAATACATGGCAAAGCGTTTTGGCTTTGAAGATGCGGTGTTGCTGTCCTCTGGATATTTAGCTGCTCAAGTTGCCGTTCAATCGTTCGCAACCGATCATAAAATATACTATGCTCCTGGCGCGCACCCTTCCCTTTGGTTAAATGATAATCCAAATATTGCAGGCAGTTTCTCGGAATGGAAAGCGAATTCCATTGAGGAGATCAATCAAAGTAAGGCGACAGATTTTGTTATAATATCCAATGCTCTAGATAATTTAACACCGGAATTATTTGATTTTTCTGATTTTAAAAACGTTGACAAAAGCAAAAGAATTACACTTATTCTGGATGATTCGCATGGGATAGGAGTGGTACGTAAAAATGGTGTTTCAGTTGATCTGGCTGCTTTATCATCTGAAAATATATCGGTAATCGTGCTGGCGTCGCTTGCCAAAGGAATGGGAACCGATGCGGGAATCGTGATGGGGTCAGCGGACGCAATCGCCAAGATTAGAAAGCATCCAATTTACATGGGCGCATCGCCGAGTGCCCCTGCTGCCATATATGCCCTGTTAAACGGTGAGCAATTGTATACTGCAGCATTCGATAAACTGCATCAAAACATAGCAATTGCGCAGCGTTTAATTGCTCCGATTGATGGATTTAACGCGGTTAATAATTTCCCGGTATACACTTCTGGAGACCCTCATTTATATCGTCATTTACTGCAAAATGGTATCTTAATTTCTAGCTTTCCATACCCGCTCCCGACTAGTCCATTACTAAATAGAATTGTTATATCTGCATTACATGAACAAAGCGATATAGCGCAACTATCTGAAACTTTGATCGCTCAAAGTCGATTAAAACTTTGATTGTCAATAAAATAATAGTAACTTTGCGAGCCTTTTGAAATGTAAAATTGGGGGAAATGGGACTAAATACTTGAATAGTAGATATTTGGTTGGTAAAAAAACATTAAAATATTTCCATTACTCATTTTAAAAGAATACTTTTGCATCCCCAAAAGGGCAA
>JBEBRI010000049.1:0-23701 GCA_040394915.1 Sphingobacterium sp. | reverse complement strand
TACCGCTACATCCGCACGGAAATGATACATGTCATCAAGCATAAAACTTGAAATCTCCAACACATAGCAAGCGTGCGGATCACGCGCAACTTGCAAAGCAAAACTATTCCCTATATTTCCCGCTAAGCCGACATCCAATCCCGCATTCTTCAATAACGAATAAGTTAACATGGTCGTCGTCGTCTTGCCATTCGATCCTGTAATACAGTATAGCTTCGAATCAGTGTACTGGGCCGCAAACTCGATTTCCGAAATCAGGGGTTTGTTCAACGAACGAAGCTGCTTAATCAGAGCTGCCTTTTCAGGAATGCCAGGACTTTTAACCACTAAATCTGCATTTAGAATCAACGCTTCGCTGTGCTTTCCTTCTTCAAAAGGAATTTGCTCTAATTCTAAGGTTGCTTTATACGCGTCCGCAATTTGACCCATATCGGACACAAATACATCAAAGCCTCTATCTTTCGCTAGAATAGCAGCACCTACTCCACTCTCGCCCGCGCCTAGTACAACTAGGCGGCCAGATTGAGGATAATAGGTATGTGCGATATTTGACATCTTTATATAATTATCTAACTTTCAATGTAACGATGGTGAGAATTGCTAAGATGATCGAGACAATAACAAAACGTGTTACGATCTTCGACTCATGATAACCCTTCTTTTGGTAGTGGTGATGCAATGGGGACATTAGAAATATCCGTCTACCCTCACCATATTTCTTTTTTGTGAACTTGAAATACGAAACTTGAATAATCACCGACAAATTCTCAATCAAGAACACACCACATAATACCGGAATCAATAGTTCCTTACGGATTAAAATGGCGAACGCAGCGATAATACCACCTATGGCCAAACTCCCTGTATCTCCCATAAAAACTTGAGCCGGATAAGCATTGTACCATAAAAAACCAGTACATGCTCCAATGAACGCCCCGGCGAAAATCACCAACTCCCCAGAATTAGGGATATACATAATGTTCAAGTAGTCGGAAAAGATAATGTTACCCGAAACATAGGCTAGTATCGCGAGCGTGATCCCCATAATGGCCGAGGTTCCCGTGGCCAACCCATCTATACCATCTGTAATATTTGCCCCATTGGAAACCGCCGTCACAATAAAGACAACAACGACCAAGAATATCATGAAAGTAACCCAAGGGTTTGTGATGCCGAACATATCCAATACTTTCGCGTAGTCAAACTCGTTGTTTTTATAGAAAGGGATATTTGTCTTCGAAGACTTCACATTCTCTGCATAAATTTTCTCCCCTGTCGATGGATTAATCACCACCTCGACTGGTTTGGAAGAAGTTGGATTTGCAACCTGCTGACGTACTACAATATCGGGATGGAAATACATCGTAATCGCAATTATAACACCTAGACCAACCTGTCCAATCACTTTGAAACGACCCGCTAATCCTTCTTTATTCTTCCGAAACACTTTGATATAGTCATCTAGAAATCCAATCGCACCCATCCAAATGGTCGTGATAATCATCAAAATGATGTAGATATTATCTAACTTGGCAAACAATAACGTAGGAATTAGAATACCTGCGATAATGATTAAACCTCCCATGGTTGGCGTACCTTGCTTCTTCTTCTCACCTTCCAATCCTAAATCACGGATGGTCTCTCCCACTTGTTTTTGATGCAGTAAGCGAATCAGACGACTACCGTATACCGTCGTAATAATCAACGAAACAATTACAGACATGGCCGTCCGGAAAGAGATATACTGAAACAATCCAGCTCCCGGAATATGAACATGTTCATTAAGCCAAGTAAATAAATAATATAACATCCCCTTTAATTGATCTCGTTAAATATTTTTTCCAATTCTTCCTTATCGTCGAAGTGATTTCTCACTCCCTTAACTTCTTGATATTTCTCGTGCCCTTTACCGGCAACAAGAACAACATCGCCCGGCTGTGCCAGATGAACCGCAGCACGAATGGCTTCTCGACGATCGGTAATCGAAAATACATTCTTACGTTTCTCCGCAACCAAACCAGCCTCCATATCTTTTATGATTTGTACTGGATCTTCTGAACGAGGATTATCCGACGTCAAAATAACTTTATCACTTAAGCGAGACGCCACCTCAGCCATCTCAGGCCGCTTCGACTTATCGCGATCACCACCACACCCTAAAACCGTCAAAATCTGCTGACCCGGCTTTCTTAAATCCAATATGGTTTCTAATACATTTTCAACTGCATCCGGGGTATGAGCGTAATCTACAATTGCAACAATTCCCTGTTTAGAGCGAATCGTCTCAAAACGCCCTTCGGCACCCGTAATCTCACTCAAGGCCGTCAACACTTTGATGGTCTCTTGTTCTAAGAGAATAGCAGCACCGTAAACCGCTAGTAAATTGTACGCGTTGAAATGGCCAACCAATTTCACCCATAACTCCTGGGCATCAATTTGCAGCAACATACCATCAAAGTGGCTTTCCAAGATCTTCGCTTTGAAGTCAGCCATCTGTTGTAACCCGTATGTTTTTTGATGAGCGAATGTGTTTTGCAACATGACCTGACCATTCTTATCATCAATATTTGTCAAAGCGAAAGCGTAACGATCTAGATCATCAAAAAACTTCTTCTTTGCTTTGATATAGTTAGCGAAGGTGCCGTGAAAATCAAGATGATCATGCGTGATATTCGTAAAAATACCGCCAGCGAATCGCAACCCAGCAATACGTTGTTGAACTACAGCATGGGAGCTGACTTCCATAAAGCAATAGTCACAACCCTCATCTACCATCGAACGCAATAAAGCATTCAGTGAAATCGGATCAGGAGTTGTATGTGTCGAAGGTATTACCCGATCCCCAATTTGATTTTGGACAGTCGACAGTAGACCTACGTGATAACCTAAATGGCTAAACAAATTAAATAACAGCGTAGCTACAGTAGTTTTACCATTCGTACCTGTAACACCGACCAACTTGAGATCCTTTGATGGATTTCCGTAAAAGTTGGCAGCAAAAACTCCTAAGGCAAAAGAAGAATCATCCACTAAAATATAGGTGACGCCGTCCTTTGTTTCCGACGGATATTCTTCCAATAGAATCACCGAAGCCCCAAGTCCGATAGCCTTCTCAATATATAAATGACCATCAGTTTGCTGACCGCGAACCGCTACAAAGGCAGAACCTGCCACTGCTTTTCTTGAATCCAAGCAAACCGAGTTCACCTCAACATCGAGGGAACCTAGGTAATCTTTTACCGGAATAGCGTGCAACAATTCTTTCAATAACATCTTAATGCAATTCTATTAACACCTTAGTACCAGACTTTAATCGTTGTCCGGCAACCAGGGATTGATTATAAACTTTTCCTTTCCCGCGAACAGTGGCTTTAAATCCCGCATTTTCCATCGCAAAGATGGCATCAACTAGCCCCATACCTTTGACGTCGGGAACAATCCCTTCCTTAAATTCTGTCGCCGTAAATGGCAATGCAGTCGTCGAGGAAGATCCAGAATCTGACTGAACAATAGCATTCCAGTTGACTGACTGAATCCCTAATAGTTCATAAACCTTAGCCGTAGCATCTTTTGAACCTTTCAATGTGTACGGTATCTTGGTACCTTTAAAGTTCACCTGACGCTTATCCAGCGTACTATGCAAGGACAAATCATTTGCATAAACCATATCAGCCAATTCCCGAAATACAGGACCAGCAACCGAACCACCGTAATAACCATTTCGAGGATTACGAATCACCACAATCATCGAATATTTTGGATTCTCTGCCGGGAAATATCCAACGAAAGACGATTGGTAACGACGTGCACCATAGCCGCGTGAACCATCAGCCATTTGTGCCGTTCCTGTCTTTCCAGCAGAAGTATATAGAGGGCTACGTAATTTCTTTCCTGTACCTTCAATCATCACGCCTTCCATCATTTTACGCATTTTTCCAATCGCCTCTTCTGAAGCCATCTGCTTGTTAATAACGCGTGCGTCAAACTTTTGAACGGTTGTTCCTAAATGTTGGATTTCTTTTACAAAAAGCGGCGCTAACATTCTGCCATTGTTCGCAACACCATTTACTAATGTCAGCGTTTGCAGCGGCGTCAACTTCAGCTCATAACCATAAGCCATCTGTACAAGTGATAATTTACTCCAAGAGCGGCTATCAGGCATTTTGACCCAAGGCTTTCCTTCTCCTGGAATTTGTAATCCCAGTGGATCATTCAATCCCCATTTATGTAATTTCGACGTATATTTCGCAGGATTACTACCGTAATGTTGATTAATCAATTTGGCAACCCCTACGTTTGAGGACTCTTCAAATGCTTCTTTCGCTGTCACACGAGACTTCTTCGGTGGATGTGAATCACGAATGGTATGGCTTGGAACTTTATATGTACCGTTGCCGATATCAACGATGGTATTCGTATCAATAACCCCATCATCCAAAGCAACTAGATAAGACGCTATCTTAAATGTTGAACCCGGATCAGCACCCTGTGCAATCGCATAGTTAAACTTCTCTCTATAAACACCTTCAGCATCCCTAGTGAAATTCGCTATGGCTCTCACCTCTCCCGTTTTCACTTCCATCAAAATCACACAGCCGTTATCCGCATTGCTCTGAATCAATTGCTTTTCCAATGCACGTTGGGCCATATCCTGCATATTTACATCGATCGTCGCAATAATGTCTGAACCATCAGTCGGTGCAACTTCCATTTCGCGATTCACCGGAATCCAAACACCTCCTGCAATTCGCTGCATCAACTGCACACCACTATGCCCCTCGATATAATCGCCATATGCCCCTTCTAAACCAACACGTACCGTATCACCTTTCGTGTTTTTATACCCGATTGTACGGGCAGCCAAGTTAGTAAACGGTAAAATGCGCTTGTTTTCACGAACCGCAATTAGACTGCTCGAATAACGCTTTTTATTTTCTTTGAAACCTTTCAATAAAGGAAACTCCTTCAACACTTTAAGCTGTTGATGAGAAACTGCGCGTTTCAACAAAACATAACGTTGTTTTTTTGCACGCGCTTCTTTGAGTTGTCCCAAATATTGTCTCGCCGACTTATCGCCAAAAAACTTCGACAACTTAAAGGCTAGCGAGTCCACACGAGCGTTAAACACATCGTTTTCTTCAGCTGGAATTGCCATGGCGTCGAAACGTATATCATACTCCGGAACCGAAGTCGCTAAAAGACTCCCATCATTGGAATAAATATTCCCGCGGGCAGCCTCCACAACACGCTCGCGAATAGTCAAACTATCAGCAATTTCTCGCCAGCGATCGCCATCAACATATTGTAAATGGAGAAGTTTTCCAAAAACCAATAAAGCACCGAATACCATCAGCCCGAACGCCAGGTACACCCGAATCAATATGGATTTCCTAATATTCATGTAATGGTTTCTACTTTTATTTTTTTACTTCTTTTACAACCTGTAATTTAATCGGCGGTTCAGTTCGCTCTTTTAAACCCAATGTGTCCGCACGCTTCGCTATCTCCGTCTGCGTCGTCAATTTCATCAACTCCGCATTCAATGATTTATAATCCCAACTCAGCTCTTTTACTTCCTTTCCCAATCGATCGATTCGACGAACTGTATTCTCAGCGAGGTGACGATTGGAAATATAAAGCAACCCCAACAAGGCCAAAAAAGCCACGAACGGAAGGTTCTTGGCAACGAGATAAGTATTGAGTTTTTTTTGAGAAAATACAGACTTCAGAAAATCCTCCGTCTCTTCCACCTTTTCTTCCAAGGCATCCGACATTTCCTCTTGCACCTCCTCGCTTAGCTCTTTATTTTTAATTGTATTCCTTGCCATTCGATTCCTTTGCTACTTTACACCTTTTCTGCGATACGCAATTTCGCACTGCGCGCTCTATTATTTATAGCCAACTCCTCTGCACTCGCAACAATCGCTTTTCGGCTGATTACGTTAAATGGCTTAATTTCATTTCCGAAGAAATCCTTCTCAACCTCACCTCTAAACTTCCCCTTCGCCAGGAAGTTTTTCACCAAACGATCTTCCAGTGAATGATAAGACATAACCACTAATCGACCCGATGTATTCAAAACACCTACAGTCTGCTCTAAAAACTCCTGTAGGGCATCCAACTCTTTATTTACCTCAATACGTAGGGCTTGAAAAACCTGCGCATGATATTTATGCTCTTTACCTTTCGGGACGTGCTTCTTGATCACCTCTTTCAATTCCGCAACGGTATTGATTTCCTGATTCAAACGAGCCGTAACAATTGTCTTTGCTAATGTTTTCGCATTGATAATCTCCCCGTACATTCCAAATATGCGATGCAAGTCTTCCTCTGCATATGTACGGAGGACCTTACGCGCGTCCAAATCTGAAACTTGATCCATTCGCATATCCAAGTCCGCATCAAAACGGATAGAAAAACCACGATCTGCATCATCGAACTGATGTGAGGAAACCCCCAAATCAGCCAAAATACCATCGACCGCGCGAACACCTGCTAAGCGTAAATAATTTTTTAAGAACCTAAAATTCTGATGAATCAAAGTGAAACGCGGATCATCTAACGCATTTTTTACCGCATCCGGATCCTGATCAAACGCAATCAATCTTCCTTCTGGACCTAAATGCTTTAATATTTCTTTCGAATGACCTCCACCCCCAAATGTCACATCCACATAAACACCATTAGGTTTAATTGCCAGCGCATCAATGCACTCTTGCAACATGACAGGCACATGGTATCCGATCTCATTACTCATTCTCTAGCCCTCCAAAATCAAAGCCACCCATTACCTCTTCAGCAAGAGAAGCGAAATCATCACCCATATCAGCATCCATGATAGCGTCGTATTCAGCTTTCGACCACAACTCAATCTTATCGAACTGACAAGCTAAAACAACATCCGCTTGAATTCCCGCATACTCCAACAGTCCTTTCGGCAACAACACGCGACCAGCCGAATCCAAACTTAACTCCGTTGCTCCGCGCATAAACTGACGAATGAAATTTCTATTCTTCGCATTATATTGGTTTAATTTTGCCAATTGCGCCATCTTCTTATTCCACTCATCTCTAGTATAAATCACCAAATTTTTCTCAAAACCTCGGTTCACAACAAGCCCTTCCTGCTCCGCCTCCGGCAGCTGCCGTTTTAGCGAAGCTGGAACCACCATTCTTCCTTTGGTGTCTAGCTTACATTCGAATTCTCCGATTAATTGATTCATTCAGTATACGTCTACACTAATTATGATGTAAAAGTATACACTTTCCCCCACAATCTCCCACATTCCCCCACAAAAAAGTTTTCCACATTCAATAGTCCCTGAAAAAACCCGCGTAACTACAACAAAAACAAGGGATAATATTGAATTACAATAAATTAAAAATTGTAGCCAAAGCGCTAAAAAGACCGCAAAAAGTACTTGTATTTGGCATGAATTCTTTAAATTAACCCTCAAATCACTAGCAAAGTGGTTGAAAGTGGGAGTTCTGAATAATTCACTAAGACTTCCCTTGAATGCCCCACTTTTTCCAATGCTTAAAACAGAAATATGACCGCGAAAACCGAGACCATTAGCTTTCGGCACACCTTATTATATAGGTTTAGTTTCGTATGAATAGCGACATGCCATCCGAATGATTTCAGGCGAATACCTAATCGAAATCCAATTCTTTATTTTCAATTAAATCCAATAATTTTGTCCTTCTACTAAAAGACAGTAAATCATGCACAGAACACATACTTGTGGCGAACTTAGAATTGAAGATATTGGTAAAACCGTAACCTTAAGTGGTTGGGTTCAGAAATCACGTGACTTAGGGGGAATGACCTTTATTGACGTTCGTGATCGATATGGCATCACTCAATTAACTTTTAACAGTGACGATGATGAGACTTTACGTAGCCGCGCACGTGAATTGGGTAGAGAGTTTGTTATCAAAGTTACAGGTACCGTTATTGAGCGTTCAAGCAAGAACACCAAAATACCTACTGGAGAAATAGAAATCAGCGTCAGCAATCTTGAAATCTTAAACGAATCAAAACTTCCTCCATTTACAATAGAGGATGAAACCGACGGAGGTGACGACATTCGTATGAAGTATCGTTACTTAGATATTCGTAGAAACCCGGTAAAAAACAGCCTACTTTTCCGTCATAAAGTAACTCAAGAAGTTAGAAATTACTTATCAAATCTAGACTTCTGTGAAGTGGAAACGCCATATCTTATTAAATCAACGCCGGAAGGTGCGCGTGACTTTATCGTGCCTTCGCGTATGAATCCAGGTCAATTTTACGCATTACCACAATCACCACAGACCTTCAAACAATTACTCATGGTCGGTGGTATGGACAAGTATTTCCAAATCGTAAAATGTTTTAGGGATGAAGATTTACGCGCTGACCGACAACCCGAGTTCACACAGATTGACTGTGAAATGTCATTTGTAGAGCAGGAAGATGTGCTTAATATTTTCGAAGGAATGACACGTCATCTTTTAAAGAATATTCACGGAATCGAAATTGATCAATTTCCGAGAATGACCTTTGACGAGGCTATGCGCACCTATGGAAATGATAAACCCGATATCCGTTTCGGAATGAAGTTTGGCGAACTAAACGCTGTTGCTCAACATAAAGATTTTGCGATCTTCAATAATGCAGAATTAGTCGTTGGGATTGCTGTTCCTGCTGCTGCTTCTTACACGAGAAAGCAAATCGACGAGCTTATTGATTGGGTAAAACGTCCTCAAGTGGGAGCCTCAGGTATGGTGTATGCCAAATATGAAAACGACGGAACATTAAAATCTTCAGTCGATAAGTTCTACGATCAAGCTGATTTATTGAAATGGGCGGAAGCGACTTCTGCAAATCCAGGTGACTTAATATTAGTTTTGTCAGGTCCTGCCAATAAAACTCGCGCACAATTGAGCGCGCTTCGTATGGAACTTGGCAATCGCCTTGGATTACGTAAACCAGATGAGTTCGCACCATTATGGGTGGTTGACTTCCCGTTGTTAGAGTGGGATGAAGAGACTTCGCGTTATCATGCTATGCACCATCCTTTCACCTCACCGAAACTTGAAGATATGCCTTTACTAGACAGTGACCCTGGAAAAGTACGTGCGAATGCCTACGATTTAGTGCTGAATGGCAATGAGATTGGTGGCGGATCGATTCGTATCCATGATAAAGACATGCAAGCCTTAATGTTTAAGCACTTAGGATTTACGCCAGAACAAGCGCAAGAGCAATTCGGATTCCTAATGAACGCTTTCCAATATGGCGCTCCTCCGCATGGCGGACTTGCATTTGGCCTTGACCGATTAACAGCCATACTGGGTGGACAGGAAACCATCCGTGACTTTATTGCTTTCCCTAAAAATAATTCAGGACGCGATGTCATGATTGATGCCCCAGCGACAATTGCCGTTGAACAATTAGACGAACTAAGTATTGCATTGAAGCCTGTTAGTAAATAAAAGGCGGAAGAACGTCTTGAGAACATTATAATTATTATATTTAAAAAGTTGACCATATCCTGGTCAACTTTTATTTTTGTTTATATCGCACACATCACCCCTATGGCACAATCAGTAGCAGACAAATTCCTTCAAGAAAGTAAGACGAAATCTTTTGACTTGCGACACCGCCAAATTATCAACAGCAATATTGACAAGTATAATCTTGCATTTGAGCGCGGTAAAGCTAAATTTCATGACTTGGAGAATTCTAAGCAGAAGGCCAATTTGATTAAATGGAAGGTGATGGAAAACCTCGATCGCTACTTATTGGATTTTGAATCCAATTTCACGAAGAATGGCGGACAGGTTATTTGGGCAAACGATGCGGAAGAGGCTCGACAAGAAATTGCTAAGATTCTCGAGCAGCACCAAGCAAAATCTGTTATCAAGTCAAAATCAATGGCTACAGAAGAGATTGAATTGAATCACTTCTTAGCGGGCAAAAACATTGAAACGATCGAAAGTGATTTAGGCGAATTTATTATCCAACTTCTCGCTCAAATGCCTTATAATTTCGTCCCCCCAGCCATGCATCTCAGCTTGGAGGATATCGCGAAGCTCTTTCATGAGAAATTCGAAACACCCTTGGAAGCAACGGCGGAAGAATTAACGATGAAGGCGCGTGAAATATTACGTGAAAAATATACGAGTGCCGATATCGGGATTACTGGAGCCAATTTCTTAGTCGCCGATACAGGTAGTATCGCGATTACCGAAAATGAAGGTAATGCCAGATTAACAACCTCCTTTCCTAAAGTTCATATTGCTGTAGTAGGTATTGAAAAGGTTATTCCGAGCATCAGTGATCTTGATTTGTTCTGGCCATTACTTGCATCTCATGGCACCGGGCAAAACCTTACGGTCTACAACAGTCTTATCAGCGGACCTCGAAAAGCTGGAGAAACGGACGGTCCAGAAGAGATGTATGTAATCTTATTGGATAACAATAGAACGAATGTTTTAGAGCAAAAAGATCAGCGTCAAGGACTTTATTGTATTCGCTGTGGAGCCTGCCTTAATGTGTGCCCGATCTATCAAAATATTGGCGGTCATACTTATGAGACCACCTACCAAGGGCCAATCGGCTCTTTAATATCCCCTCACCTGAATGGCATGAAAGAGTTTAAGCATCTAAGCTATGCTTCCTCATTATGTGGAAAGTGTACCGAGGTCTGTCCTGTTGGTATTGATATACAGAAGATGTTACTCATCAATCGTCGGGATTCCGTTCAAGAGAATTTAACCACCTCGACGGAAAAGAGAGCATGGGGACTTTTCACTTGGGCGATCCAAAAACGAAGAATCATCGATTTCTTCGGTGGAAAGACGAAAAATTTCTTCGTTAAAAACTTCTTCAAAAAAGCATGGGGAGAGAACAGAGAACTTCCAAAAATTGCAAATAAGTCCTTTTCACAACAATATAAAGAGCAAAATAAGAAATAGAATAAACCCTGTTTTATTCTTTACTCTTCCACATAGAGACCTTGGTCGAATTGGCACTGATTTCAATTCAACCAAGGTCTTTTATTTAGAGTTCTGAGCTCAACAGCAAATCTGTTAACCCCTCGTATTTAGAACGCCAATAAGCAATCCCGATAAACTTAGCTTAGGCTTCGAGCGTACTTGATTCGTTTTTTTTCGTGCTTTCAACGAACAAGGTACGCATAAGGTAGGGCTTAAGTACGAGGAATGTTTAAAAATACGCTACCGTTTATCTAATGCTGCTGCGTTTTCTGCTAATCGTATAAATTCAGCTCTATACCCTTCGTCATCCTTACCTTTCGCTGCTTTCGCCCGAGCGATAAGGCCTTTATAACTCGCTTCCTGTTTATAGTCTGAATTCCGTAGCAACATACCCAACTCTGCTACCGACGTAGCAAAGCGGAAATCTTCACTCATTTGATCTAAACTAGCAAGCTTATTCATAACAAGTTCTTGCTGCACTTGGCTTTTATCACTTTTCGGGTCCTTATATCGGAATTTTACAGTTGCCAGTTCGCCATTCATTTCGCCTTTTGCCGCAGATTTATTTTCTTGATATTTTAATGCGTCTACGGTACCTATTATACTGCTTTTTACACCCACCGGAACAATTTCGTAAAGCGCCGTGACGCTGTGACCTACCCCCATATCACCGCCCAGTTTCGCATCGTTATTAAAATCTTCGGCAGCCAATAAGCGATTTTCATAGCCCACCAATCGATAGGCTTGAACATAAGCAGGATTAAATTCGACCTGTATCTTCACATCTTTGGCAACCGTAAACATCGTTCCGCCAAACTCCGTCACCATCGCTTTACGCGCTTCAGAAATATTATCGATATAAGCATAATTTCCATGGCCTTTATTCGCTAACAACTCCATTTTGCTATCTTTTAAGTTGCCCATGCCAAAGCCAAGTACGGTTAAATGTACGCCACTTTCACGTTCCTTGCTGATTAAATCCTCCATCGCTTCATCACTCGATGCCCCCACATTGAAATCTCCGTCTGAAGCCAATACGATCCGATTGTTACCATCCTTCATGAAGTTTTGGCGCGCAAGCTCATAGGCTTTCTTAATGCCCGCTCCTCCAGCAGTGCTACCACCGGCCTCGAGTTCGTCAATAGCGCCTTTAATCTTCATTTTTTGACTACCGGAAGTACTTTCCAGCTTAACCCCAGCATTGCCTGCATAAGTAACAATGGCAACACGATCTTGGTCACGTAATTGGTCGACGAGCAGTTTCAATGATGATTTCACTAGGGGTAACTTATTATCCGAGAACATCGAACCAGATACATCGATTAAGAAAACAAAATTCGATGCTGGTAGATTCTCGGATGGTATATCTTTAGCTTTTAGTGCGATTCGAATGATTTGATGCTCTTTATTCCAAGGTGCAAGGCCAAGTTCTGTATAAATCTTTACAGGCTCTGCCTGATTAGGAGCTTTCAAGTCGTACTGAAAATAATTAATCATCTCTTCGATACGGACAGCATCTCTATCGGGCAATTGGCCCGCATTTAACATGCGACGAACGTTACTGTAAGATGCGCCGTCCACATCAGCAGCGAAAGTTGACAGTGGGTCCTTAAATGGTGATTTAAAATCATTCTCCTCGATATTTTGGTAGGTCTCGCTATTTGCAGCCGGGCGGATTCCTCCAATTCTAATTCCCTGCATATTACCCGCTAAACGAGTCTCCGCATGTACTGTCGCCATGCGTTTATCCTTTCTTCCCCTTGCATGAACACCCATCACGACCACCTCTTCCAACAGTTGATACTGTTCCGGCTCTAGGAGTTGCATTTCTATATTGACAACCGTCTTGTTTCCAACTTTTACGCGTTGTTCTTGATAACCTTCAAAGCGAAACAGTAGCTGATCGCCTGGCTCTACAGTGATTTTGTATTTGCCCTGAGCGTCAGTTAATGTAGCAGCAGTTTTCTGATAAACAGAAACCTCTACCCCTGCAAGTCCCAATTTTTTCTGTTGATCGGTGACTTGTCCTGTTACAACAATCTCTTTGGCCTGAACAACCGCGAGAAAACTTAAAAGTAAGATCCAAATGCTGAGTATATTTTTCATATCGTTCGAATTTTGACAAGGGATGCAGTAATTCCATAATTTCCATAAACCAGAAAAAAAATTTATTTTACCGCTTCAATTTGCATGGGAATCTTGTCGAAAAAGATATTACAAACAGACGAAGAGCTATTAGATGCCTTCCTAAGGGAGGGCAGTCTTGCGTATCTAGGCGACCTCTATCAACGCCATAGCGAGATGGTCTATTACGTATGCTTACGATATTTTAAAGACACTGAGCGCAGCAGAGATGCGGTCATGCAAATATTCGAGGAATTAATAGGGAAGGTTAAGAAGCAGGAAATTCAAGATTTCCCCCGTTGGCTTTATGTGGTGAGCAAGAATCATTGTTTGATGGCACTGCGGAGCGCTAAAAGTAAACCCGAAATTGTTACAAATGACTTTGTGGAATTTGCCGCAAACTTGCATCAGGAAGAAAACTTTCAGGAACGCGAGGAGCAACTATCCCAATTAGAGCGTTGTATTGAGCGGTTAATTGACAAACAACAGCGAAGTATACGTTTATTTTTTATTGAGGAAAAATGCTATAAAGAAGTTGCTGAGATTACAGGTTATAGTATGAATGATGTGAAGAGCGCGATTCAAAACGGGAAACGCAATTTAAAAATTTGTATGGAAAGGGCAGCGGATGCGTAATCAATTTGATGTTGCTTATTTACGTAGGTATGTGAACGGAGAATTAAGTTCCTCTGAGATGTACGCTATTGAGAAAGCTTCCCATCAAGATGAAATGCTCATGGATCTAATCTTAGGTCTTGAAGAAGAGAAGCGTTTAGGTATTACCGCAGACGCGAAAGACCTTCATGCTGCCATCTACGATCGTAGTCACCCGAATACTCCGGTTCGAATGTTCCCGTATAAATCCCTAGGTATTGCCGCATCCTTGCTCCTTTTCTTAGGAATAGGCACTATTTGGTATTTAAATCGCCCAAAAGAATCCGAGGAATTAGATAGGATAGCGGCAGATGTAGCTAACATAGCAGCCGAAGACAGCGCCTTAAATAGTATCGACTTAGACAGTATCGACTCTGGTGATACAAGTGAAACCTTAATAGCAGCAATACCGGAAATGCGGGATCCGCAGGCCAGCGAATTGAGCCAATCGAAGCAAGTGCGTGCTAGAGAAAAAACCGAAGCGCAGAAAAAGGAACTCAGTTTAAGTCCGGATTTATTTATTGATACAGCACGTTTAGTACCGGATCAGATGATTGCTAATCGCGACAGCAAGCTCGCTAAGAAAAGAACACAGCTAGCGTCTGCCAACAATCCAAATGTGATTAACCTGCAAGGGAGCATGGCAAAAGTAAGCGTAGCCCCGCAGGCAGAAATCATGGAGGAACGACTGGCAAGTCCGCAAGATTTCAAGCGTATCATTACCGGCGAGGTGATTGACCGGGAATCAGGCTACCCTATTCCCCAAGCGACGGTAAGAAATATAAAAACAAATGAAGTTGTTGTTACAGACTCATCCGGAAGTTTTGTTATGCCGACATCGCTAGAATCTACTGAACTGGAGATTCTTTCTATTGGTTATCAATCAACACGCATATTAGCGAAGAATCAACAAAGGATTAGCTTATCTCCTGAATATGAAACGCTAGACGAAGTGGTGGTTAGTGGCTATTCAGGCAATAAAAATAAAACAAAATCTGAACCGCTTGTTGGATGGAAAGCCTATAAACGATATATTAACGACCATACAAAAGAATCTTTATTTGGTAAAGGAAGTGTGACTCTTATTTTTGACATTTCGAATTTTGGTCGCCCAATCGATATAAGTTTAGTAAAATCTGCTAACCCATCACTAGACCAACAAGCCGTACAAATCATCAAGAATGGCCCCGATTGGAAAAAAGGCAGCGATGGAAAACGTATCGAGATAAAAATATCCTTTAAATAAGAATGTCAGCAAGTTTCTGTCGAAAATCTTTTAGTTCCCGAACAATCAAACCATTCTTCGTATAATTCAAAAAAAAGACTAGCAGCCCTTTCGTTCCTGCTAGTCTATACGTTAAGCTATATTGTTTTCCCTTAGGCTAAACATGCATTCTCGCTAGCGGCGAAATATCTTGCCCTACAAAGTCTTGTTTTAGGAACTTGTGATAGCCTGCAATTGCAATCATGGCAGCATTATCCGTACAATATTCAAACTTTGGGATAAAGACATTCCATTTATATTTCTCGCCCATCGCTAATAAAGAACTTCTAAGTCCAGAATTGGCGGACACACCACCGGCAATAGCGATATCCTTAACTCCAGTTTGCTTGGCTGCCTTTTTCAACTTATTTAAAAGAATGGAAACAATGCGATCTTGAACGGAAGCACATAAATCGTCCATACGTTCCGCGAGGAAGTTTGGATTTTTCTTTATTTCCGCTTGAACGAGGTATAGAATTGCGGTTTTTAGACCTGAAAAACTAAAATTAAGTTCGGGTATTTGCGGCTCTGGCAATTTGAATGCGGTCGGATCTCCGTCTTTAGCGTGTTTATCAATTAATGGTCCTCCGGGATAAGGTAAGTTCAAAATCTTCGCTGTTTTATCGAACGCTTCTCCTGCGGCATCATCTAAAGTCTCCCCCAATAATTCCATCTCAAAGTAATCCTTAACTAATACAATTTGCGTATGACCGCCAGAAACAGTCAAGCATAAGAATGGAAACGCCGGTTTTGGCTGATCAATAAAATGTGCTAATATATGCGCTTGCATATGATTTACCTCGATTAAGGGGACATCCATCGCTAAGGCGAAAGATTTTGCAAAAGAGGTTCCCACTAATAAAGCGCCTAAAAGTCCAGGTCCGCGTGTAAAAGCCACCGCATCTATGTCTTTTTTACTTACTTTTGCTTGAAGAATGGCTTGATCTACCGTAGGGATAATATTTTGTTGGTGAGCACGGGACGCTAACTCCGGCACGACCCCTCCATATTTCGCATGGATAGCTTGACTTGCAATAATATTTGATCGAATTTCGCCGTCTATACAAATAGATGCGGAAGTTTCATCACAGGATGATTCTATACCGAGTATGATTGCCATGTTGAGGGATGTATTAAATTTAAAGCACAAAAGTATCAAAAAAATACTTAAAATAACGTTGTATAGCTTGCTAGGCTTAATTGCCTTGCTTTGCCTGGTGGTATTCAGTCTCCAGTTTGCATCGGTGCAAACATTTGTAACACAACGTGTCGCTAAATACCTTTCTAGCGAACTAAACGCTAAAGTAGAACTCAAGCATATTTACTTCCGCCCATTTGATCAATTATCCTTAACTGAATTCAAAATTTCAGATCAAAAAGGAACGCCTATTCTTGCTGTAGAGGAACTCAAAGCGAATTTGATGCTTCGTCATTTCCTTCAGAACAAAATCGTTGTCGAGGACTTGGAATTGCATCAAGCATACGTTGACTTCGAACTGTATAAGGACAGTTCCAATATCAAATTCCTGCTAGATTACTTTGCGCCAAAAAAGAAAGACGGTACAGCAAAGAAAAAACCGTTAGAACTACAGCTTCATAATCTTAGGCTGTTCGACAACCACATCAGGATCGTAAATCATAACCAAAAGCATCACAACAGAGGCGTTGACTTTTCCAATATCGAGCTCAAACACTTAAATATTGATCTGGCGAACATCCAGTTTGATTCGACTTCACTTAGAACGGATATTAAAAAGCTTTCACTCGTAGAAAAATCGGGCTTTGAGATCAAGAAGCTGTCTTCAAAGGCATTCATTAGTGGTAAATCCATGGAGTTTGATCAACTTACTCTGCAAACTAATCGATCTCGTGTTGCACGCTATCTGAAATTTACTTACAATCAATTTAGCGATTTTGGAGATTTTATCAAGAAAGTGCAGATTGCCGGAACGATGGATGATGTTTATGTAGATTCTCGCGATATCGAATACTTCGCGCCTTCAATGAAGTCTGTACAATTTACAGCCTCCGTCCCTCAAGCAACAGTCGACGGAACGGTAAATCATTTAAGAACGACGAACGCATTAATAAGAACAGGGAACGAAACTGTCTTAAGAGGTGACTTTCGAATAAAAGGATTGCCAGACATCAATAAAACGATTTTTGACTTCGATGCTAAAACCCTTCAAACGTCAGCAAAAGACCTCGAATTAATTATTCCTAAACTTGCGCAGCGGAACCGCTTTTCATTGCCGGAACAGATTCATAAGTTAGGCTTAATAGAATTTGAAGGCACCTTTAATGGTTTATACAACCTCTTCGACATCAAGGGGAATTTTGACACTAAACTCGGCGCCATACGAACAGCAAGTAAGATCGACATCCAAAAAGACATTCTTTATCAAGGTCATATTGCCTCCAATCAATTTCAACTAGGTGAGCTTATTAAGAGTAAAACATTGAAATCAACTGCGCTTGCTTTTAATTTTGATGGCAGCAGTTTCGATTTTGATAAAATGAGTCTACAATTAGATGGCGGACTCCGAAATTTACAGTTTGGGAACTACCAATACGATAGCATTGAGGTTTCTGGTCTGTTGGAACAGCGATTTGTCGATGTCTCCGGTTTTATTCGCGATTCGAATGCACAATTAAGCTATGATGCGAAGATCGACTTCCAATCCGATGAAACGAGTTACGATGTGGCAGCAGAAGTAGACCTGATTAATCTCAAGAAAATGGGTCTCGTGGAGAAGGATAGTATTGTGATCTTCAATTCACAAATTAACACACATCTTAGCGGTAACAACCTAAACAATTTGAATGGCGAAGTGGAAGCCGAGCAAATTAATATGCGCACATCGAAAGGCGACTTTCGAGTAGATGATTTATTCTTCTCGGCGGATGGCACGCAAGCGGATCGGCTATTAACTTTACGTTCCAATGTACTCGATGCTGAAATGAAGGGCATTATCGATTTGAATACATTAATCCCCTACTTCAATGCTTTAGCAATGCGCTATGCGCCTGCCATTGGATTGAATTTAGAGCCTTACAATCCTCAGATATTTGATTTACAAGTTAATGTAAAATCCTTCGAACCGGTTTCCGCATTTTTAGATCCAACATTGACGCTCGACGACGGGGCTACATTGGAAGCACATTTCTCGTCGGAAGATTTTACGGCAGAATTTACAGCCTTTAGTCCGTTTGTTCGTTATCAGGGTATTAATCTGCAAAACATTCATATTCGTGAAAATGCGGATCAAAAAGCATTTTCATTGGATATCACTGCTGACAAGCTGTACTTAAGTGATAGCCTATTTGTAAATGATATTGAGATTAATAACGTGCTGTCAAATGATAGTCTTTTGTTCAGTATCAATGGGGCGAAAGAAACTGATTTGAATTATCTGCGCTTGAATGGGGATATACATTTCGCTCACAACAAGCCTGCGTTTATCCATTTCAACAAGTCCTCTATCGTTATTAATCGGGAATCATGGGCCTTGAACACCGATGCCGAGATGCGCGTATCGAAAGGGAAATTTTATTTAAAAAATCTAATCGCCAGTCAAGGGCAACAGAAAGTAGCCTTCAATGGTGTACTTTCGAATGAAGACGATAAACTGGAGATCAACTTCAGTAAATTTAATTTAACCTCGCTTGAAGCATTTCTGAAACCGATCGGCATTCGCCTCCTTGGAGAGTTAAATGGGGATATTGAACTCCATTCCGTTTTCAAAAAACCTTATGTCTCCGCCAATGTTCAAACTAGCCCCTTGGTATACAATCAAATTCCTATTGGTCAACTGCGTTTAATCGCTGATTTTGATCCGGAAACCAAGCAAGCGAATTTGGATCTGCAGTTACTTGACGAGTTGAATAAAGGATTGAAGCTTGGCGGAACTTACCGGATCGGTGGAGACAGCCAAGAACTAAATTTAAAGGGTTCGCTCAATCAGATGGAATTGATATTATTTCAACCTTTCGTTCGCAGTTTAACCTCACAGCTACAAGGTAAAATGAACGCTGAAATTCAAATTGGCGGAAGCTTGAAGCATCCTGAATTCAATGGGATATCAAAAATTGAATATGCGTCGTTCAACGTTAATTATCTTAAAACTTCTTATAACCTGAGTAATCAAACGGTATTATTAGACAGGAATAGCATTATGCTAAGCAATTTAACGTTCAATGATCACAAGGGACATCAAGCTGTTGCCAACGGGATTGTGAACCTAAATAAACTGAGCAACCCTTACATTGACGTTGACGTGGTTACTAAAAATACCATGATATTAAACACGACGTATAAGGATAATAACCTCTACTTTGGGACGGCTTATGCAACTGGAACATTCCGATTTAAAGGGGCTACCTCAGCAATTGACATTAATATTAAAGCACGCTCAGAAGATAACACGGCAATCACCATCCCTTTCAATTCCGCAATGACGGTAACGGATAGTGACTTTATTTACTTTGTAAGTAATGATTCCAGCAAAAATAAACAGCAAGAATCGAAGTATTTATTGAAAGGTATGACGATGAATATGGACTTAGAGCTGACGCCTACCGCAGAGGTCAATTTACAGACGGACTTGGGTTCATTAAAAGGTAATGGTACGGGGGAGATTACGTTGAAAGTTTCGAGTCTTGGGGATTTCGAAATGTTTGGTGACTACACGGTTAATTCCGGGAAGTTTCACTTTACAGCACAGGATTTCTTTAACAAATTCTTTGACATAAAGCAAGGCGGAACGATTCGATGGACTGGTTCTCCGTCGGGCGCTACCATCAACATGACTGCGATTTATCAACAAAGAACGTCGATATCTCCTTTGTATAACGCAGCTGGGCGCTCGGGTCAAGATGAGCGCGTGATGGCACAGGCCGATATGAACATCAAAGGGACCTTGAGCCAACCGGATGTTTCCTTTGATTTGAATTTCCCGCAAACACCTTACGTTAAAGACGAATTACAAGCGTATTTGAGCGACGCAAATAACGTCAATCAACAAGCATTAAGCCTTATTGTACGCCGGAGTTTCACGGCGAGTTCGAACAATGAATTGGGTCGGGAGGTAAACAACACCTTACTGTCCGCAGGTACAGAGATCGCGTTCAATCAATTAAATAACATCTTAGCGCAGTCATTGAAGATTGACTTCCTAGATTTCAATATCCGTTCTCTGAACGACGCGTCCGCGTCATTTAGATTCTTTAATGATCGATTAGTGCTTACGGGGGGTATTGTTGATCGAAGGAATGTACAAACCACGGATTTAACATTCTTTTCGAACAAAGTCGCTACCGACGCTGAATTGACGTTTAAACTACGTCGAGATGGAAATCTAATGTTTCGTGCGTATAATCGCTTAAATACGCGAAACATCTTATTCACCCCTACCGATGACTACATCAATGCGGTTGGATTGATTTATCGTCAGGAATTCAATACACTGGGCGAGTTTTGGAGAAAGTTATGGAATTGGAATGGAAATCGTAGTGATTTACCCTTATCAACCAGCCCATCTGTAGACTCGGTGAAGACAGAACGAAATTAATTTAACAAGGAACGAACAAGTTTCTCCCATTCCTCAGACAGACTTTCCTGACACTCCACTTGCTTGGCGCGACGATACCAATATCGAGCGTTCCACAAATCACCTTCAACGCGATGGAAATAGGCATGTACATGCGCGGAGATAGGATCCTCTAAATGGTCAATCAAATCATGTCCTGTTTTCCACTGTCCTTTCGCTTCAAACCAAAGTGCTGTTAGTTGAATCGGCCAATCTGATTGTGGATAGGCATCTTCCAATGATTTTTTGAATTCTTCAAATTTCATGTAATAAAGGTAATGGATAGGTCATATAAATCAAAACCCTTGTTTTATTCAGCAATTTCGATGAAATCATCGCCTAACGATGAACTTGCTTTTGTTTATCGATAAATTCTTGCAAATTCTTGATTCAATAAATTGCATAACTGAAATAAAAACTTGCATAAAATCAAAATAAAGGTCTAAATACTTCATACTTACTACTAAATACTAAAGCAAATACTACAAAAAATCATTACCTTTATCGGCAAAACAATCGAAACATTTATACTAAAAAATGAGTGCAGATATAAACAAGCTTGAACAGATTGCTTCTCAAGTAAGAAGAGACATTGTTCGCATGGTACATGCATGTCAATCCGGACACCCAGGTGGTTCTCTAGGTTGTACAGATTATTTTGTAGCATTGTACTTCCACGCAATGAAAAACGATCCTTCCTTCAACATGGATGGTATTGGTGAAGACTTATTCTTCTTATCGAATGGGCACATTTCTCCTGTATTTTACAGTACATTAGCTAGAGCGGGCTACTTCCCAGTGAGTGAATTAGCGACATTCCGTAAACTTAATTCTAGACTACAGGGACACCCTACTACTCACGAGCACCTTCCAGGAGTTCGTGTAGCGTCCGGATCTTTAGGTCAGGGGCTATCGGTAGCTCTTGGTGCTGCACAAGCTAAGAAGTTGAATAAAGACAACAGCTTAGTATATGTATTAATGGGTGACGGCGAGTTACAAGAAGGTCAAGTTTGGGAAGCAGCGATGTATGCTCCACACAACAAGATGGACAACATTATTGCAGCGGTAGATTACAACCACGCGCAAATTGATGGTTCTACAGATACAGTTCTTTCACTAGGTGATCTTCGTGCAAAATGGGAAGCATTTGGTTGGGATGTGTTAGAAGTAGCCAAAGGAAACGATATGGCTTCTGTTGTTGCTGGTATCGATGAAGCAAAATCACGTACAGGGAAAGGTAAACCTGTGATCATCTTATTACATACCGAAATGGGAAGTGGTGTTGATTTCATGATGGGATCCCATAAATGGCATGGTGTTGCTCCTAATGATGAGCAATTAGCGAGCGCATTGAATCAGATTCCTGCAACCATTGGCGATTATTAAGATAACAAGCTGTTAGACCTAGAATGGGATAGCCATTCTTACTGAGACATCACAACATGAAAAAATATACATATACAGAATCAAAAGACACACGCTCAGGCTTTGGTGCCGGCTTACTTGAAGCAGGACAGCAAAACGAAAATGTGGTAGCGTTATGTGCTGACTTGATCGGTTCATTGAAAATGAACGACTTTATAAAAGCTTATCCGGAACGTTTCTTCCAAATTGGTATTGCGGAAGCAAACATGATGGGTATTGCAGCAGGCTTAACTATCGGTGGAAAAATTCCTTTCACTGGTACATTTGCTAATTTCTCCACGGGTCGTGTTTATGACCAAATCCGTCAATCTATTGCCTATTCAGGTAAAAATGTAAAGATTTGTGCTTCTCACGCTGGATTAACATTAGGTGAAGATGGTGCTACACACCAAATTTTGGAAGACATCGGTTTGATGAAGATGTTGCCAGGTATGACTGTGATTAATCCATGTGATTATAACCAAACAAAAGCAGCTACTATTGCGTTAGTAGACCATGAAGGACCAGCGTACTTACGTTTCGGCCGTCCAGTTGTTCCTAACTTCACACCTGCAGACCAAAAATTCGAAATTGGTAAGGCTGTGATGTTAAACGAAGGTACGGACGTTACCATTATCGCTACCGGCCATTTAGTATGGGAAGCGATCCAAGCGGGTGAAGAATTAGAGAAAGAAGGCATCAATGCAGAAATCATTAATATCCACACGATCAAACCATTGGACGCAGAAGCGATTTTGAAATCTGTTGCAAAAACAAAATGTGTGGTTACTGCAGAAGAGCACAACCGTTTAGGTGGTTTGGGTGATAGCGTAGCACAAGTTTTAGCGAAGGAACTTCCAACTCCACAAGAATATGTTGCGGTAGATGATAGCTTTGGCGAATCAGGCACGCCGGCACAATTGATGGAGAAATATGGTTTAACAGCTGCGGATATTGTTAAAGCAGCGAAAAAAGTAATTAGCAGAAAATAATCCAATATGGAAGATTCCCTGATCATTGCGAAGTTTGCCGATGAGAAAACTCGTGAAGAAGCATTTCGCGAGTTATTAAAAAAGTACCAGCAGAAAATCTATTGGCATGTCAGAAGAATGGTTATTGACCATGATGACGCTGATGATGTGGTGCAGGATATCTTTATTAAAGTTTGGCGGAACCTCGATAAGTTCAGAGAAGATTCTCAGTTGTACACTTGGCTGTACAGAATTGCGACTAATGAATGCATTACATTCTTAAATAAGAAAAAACAAAAGCAGAATGTTTCATTGGATGATGAAACATCTGCTTATTTATCAGAGACTTTAGCTGATGGTTCTTATTTCAATGGAGATCGCGCGCAGCAAAAGCTACAAGAAGCTTTATTAACGCTTCCTGATAAGCAACGCTTAGTTTTCAATATGAAATATTTTGAAGACATGAAGTATGAGGAAATTTCGGATGTGCTTGGCACCAGTGTCGGCGCTTTAAAAGCGTCCTATCATTTGGCTGTTAAGAAGATAGAGAACTTTTTTGCCAAGAACGATTAAACCTTTCTAGCAAAAATCATTCTATACATGTACTATGAAAGAAAACAACACATATTACGACAACATGGAAGGAAATAACTTACCTGATTCGTTGCGTGTTAACCCTTTCATTGTACCCGACAATTATTTCAATGAAC
>JBEBRI010000048.1:0-24559 GCA_040394915.1 Sphingobacterium sp. | reverse complement strand
TAGGTTTATAATTGGTTAGCGTTGAAGCTCCTCGCCCGAGGAGCTTCTTCCATTTTAACGAATCAATAAACCTATTGATTTGACTATTTTTCAAAAATAACAACTTTGAATGGTATTTTAATGTTTGAATGATAAAATTACATCAATTTTTTTGTCATATTTATATTTCAAATGCTAATAATTTATTTTAAAAAATTAGTACATTAGATTTGACCGATAAATACGAGACGATGGAGATTGATGACGTTAAAATATCTAGGAAAAAGCCGGTGTTTCCGGTGGGATCTGGCCTATTGAAATACCTTAAGATGTATCAACGAGATAGTAAGCTACCTCTCGCTTACTCAGATTTACTCCAATTTGATGAAACGGTTCCGGTTATTGATAAGCATGGCGTGGATACCTATTGGGAGATTCCGCTCTATCCGCAGCATGTGCAGGATCATCTTTACGATCAATTGAAGATTGTATATGCGGCATTAAAAGCGTCGGGAAACACCAGGATTGTGCAGCATAAGGTAATCGAGCGAATCGAGTTTTGTGCATTCGGTAATACAAAGCCCTTTAGAATCAAAATTGTCAACCGATTAAACGACGTTTACGACTACTTTTATATTAAGCAAGCAGATGCTTCACGTATTTATGGTTTAGAGCTCGAAGAAATTCTGTCACCAAATCAAGTCAATTATCTATATGATCGGGATACGCTCGTTGAGGAGCACATCGTCGGTATTCCGGGTGATGTTTTTTCTAAGTCGCGGATGTATTCCCCAGATTATAATCAAACGCGTATAGCGAAGGAATTTGTGAAATTCAACGAACGCTGTGTTATCTCCTTATTGGGTGACATGCGCGCGTACAATTTTGTGATGCAGATTACCCCTGATTTTGATGATTTCCAATTTAGAATTCGCGCAATTGATTTTGATCAGCAATTTTATGAAGGGAATATTAAAGTGTATATGCCTCAATTTTTTAAAGAAAACTATCCCTACGTTAAGTTGTCGATGGATCATTTGACCGAGAAGACTGTCTTGCAGTATCAACAAGAAGAGCGTTCTTCGATTGTACATCGTGTACGCAGTGAACGACATCGGATAAAAGATCTTCGGGACGCCTCAAAAACACAACAGTTATCCACAGAAGAGAATATTATCAAACTGAGAGAGGCCCATGCGCAGGTCTATGATGATCCACAATATTTAAATTGTCAATCCATGACCGATATTATTGAGCGCAATGTGAAAAACGTAATACGCTCCGTGCAGCTTTAACGAACCCGCTTTTGATTGTCTTTCACAAAGGCTTCCCAGCCGCTATAGGATTGTTTATTGCCTGTTAAGTTTTGTTGAAATGCGTGGCAGACGGCAACCGCTAAACCGTCAGTAGCGTCTAAAAACTCTGGGGTTTCTTTGAAATTCAACAGGGTCTGTAACATCGCAGCCACTTGTTCTTTACTAGCATTGCCGTTACCGGTAACCGATTGTTTTATCTTCCGTGGAGCATATTCCGAAATCGGAATGTCGGCATTTAGTGCCGCAGCCATGGCAACACCCTGAGCTCGACCTAATTTTAACATCACTTGTATGTTTTTGCCATAGAATGGTGCTTCTAAGGCTACACAGTCCGGATGGTATTCCGCAATGAGTGCGGATACTTTCTTGAAGATTCGTTGCAGCTTTAATGCATGGTCATCCAAGTGTCCCATCTTAATGACACCCATGGAAAGCAAGGTTATTTTCTTATTCACCTCTTTGACGATACCATACCCCAACACCACCGTACCCGGGTCAATTCCCAGAATAATACGCTCCTTTGCTTTTTCCTTCTGCATCTTGCAATATTACAAAAATCTTAGCAATCATAAGCTCCTCTAAACCTGCTGAGCCTTTTGGTTAATACATTAAGCAGGAATTCCTTGATTAGATAACGTTCGACGCCACAATGATCGCAGGATATCCCTATCTCGATAGCTTTAAGCTTAGCTTCGAACAAGCTACGAAGGAGGACGGAAGAAAGCCCAATTCAACGCCTATCGGGAATGAACGTCTCGCAAAAATTGAGTTTTACAGGGCCTGATAAAGGTCAGTCAGTTTTAAAATCGCCGGCCGCTCAGGGTTGGACATTTTGTTTGCTGCTGTATCAGCGTTTCTAATCGGGAGAAAGATGCTCCATTCGCGAAAGTAGCAGCGTTAAAAGCCTGATATTTATTAAAAAATTGTTAAAATTGTGCTTTCAAACAAGAAATTGACAAAGACACAGAAAAAATATCTTAACCTATTCATCAAGATCCTCATAGTTGCATTAGCGATGTGGTTTGTTGTTTCAAAGGTTAATAATCAGAAGAACTTAGCCGAGTTCCAACAGTTAATAGGAACTATTGATCCGCTTACTATCCGTTTAGTTCTTGCTGTCGTTTTCTTACTTATGTTTGCGAATTGGTTTTTGGAGGTTGTCAAATGGCGTTATTTGAGTAAGCGCTTGGAATACTTGAGTTTGTGGAAAGCCATTCGATCGGTATTTTGCGGGCTGACCTGGGCAATCTTCACCCCTAACAGGATCGGGGAGTACGGTGGACGAATCATGCTGCTGCAGCCAGAAAATCGAGCTTCTGGTGCGGTCGCCATGGGCGTTGGCTTATTTGCGCAATTAGTTCTCACATCGATTTTTGGGGCGTTAAGCATAGCCTGGTTTGTCACAACTTTTATTGACACACCAACGAGCGTAGATTTCGGCGTTTGGTTACTCGCCATCATTTATGCCTTGGCATTTTTGATTTTATTTTTCAATGTTTCTTGGGTCGATTATTTGGTGGGAAAAGTGAAATTCCTGCATAAAGTTAAACCATTCTTCGCAGTTTTAGAAGACTATTCCGTTTCGGAGTTGGGATATGTATTATGGCTTTCAACATGCCGTTTTGCGATCTTTACATCGCAGTATATTGTGTTGATGTTAGTTTTTCTGCCTGAATTATCAATTGCTTCTATGCTGCCGATGATTTTCATCTTATTTTTCATTCAGTCTGCTGTTCCCTCGCTGGATATATTCGATTTTAGCGTGCGGAGCTTCGTTGCGAGTAATTTATTTGCCTACATTACTACCCAAGAATTAGCGGTTATGGCAATTGTTTCCTGTGTATGGTTTGTGAATTTAATTTTCCCAGCCATCATTGGAGCGTTTTTTGTGTTAAATGTGAATTATATCAGTGATAACAAGTCTTAGTCTTTTTCTGTTTATCATGTGCGTCGTGTATGTGGTTCTCGTGCTTTACATGCGCGCTGGTTGGATACGCCTACCGATCATCAAACCTAGTCAAGCCGCAATACAGCACAAGGTCAGTGTCATCATTGCTGCGAGAAATGAAGAGCAGAACATCGGTAGAACCTTAGATTGCTTAATGGCACAAGATTTTCCGAAAGAGCTTTTAGAAATTATCGTAGTGGACGATCATTCTACAGATCGAACGAGTGAAATTATAAATACTTATGCAGATCGCGGCGTTCGGTTAATCAGTCTTGAGGCAGGTGATAAGCTAAATTCATACAAAAAATATGCGATCAATAAGGCGATTGATTTATCGACTGGAGCGATTATCGTTACGACGGATGCGGATTGTCGCATGGGACCACAGTGGTTGAGGACAATTATCCATTTCATGGAGGCTAACGATCTCTACATGGTGTCTAGCCCGGTGAGTTATCACGAAGAAAAATCATATTTTGAGAACTTACAAACGCTTGAGTTTTTATATCTCATTGGTCTAGGTGCTGCAGGGATTGGGAATGGAAATCCAACGACTTGTAATGGTGCCAATTTAGCCTACAGAAAGTCCGTTTTCTACGAAATGGGTGGTTTTAAAGGTATTGACGAACTTGCCTCTGGAGATGATGAATTATTATTGCATAAAGTAGCGGAGCGGTATGCTAATCGAATTGGATTCTGTAAAGCGAAAGCATCTATCGTATATACGGATGCCAAAGAGAATCTATCCTCTTTTTTAAGCCAACGTCGTCGCTGGGCATCCAAAAGTACCAAGTATAAAGATAAACGCGTAGTGGCTTTGGGGGTGTCGATATGGTTGTTTAATTTAGCTTTGTTAGTAAACATCCTCTGCTTTTGCTGGGCAGATGTAGACGCTGAGCGATTGATTTTCCTTTCTATTTTGCTGAAAATAGCCGTTGAATTTGCATTTCTCTATCCCGTCCTCTCCTTCGCAGGGCGTAAATCATTGATATGGAATCTTCCTTTGCTCAGTATACTCCACTCGGTATACTTAGTATATATTGGGGTTTTGGGGAATGTTGGGAAATACGATTGGAAAGGTCGCTCCGTAAATTAAACTACTTCTGTTCTTCAATCACTTTAGCGCGAATAAGTTCCTCTGCTTTTTTAACGATTTCCTCGGCATTTAGCCCGCGGGTGTCGATTGGATCTAAGACTTCCCATGACATGGACGTGAAAGGACGTAAAGGGAAGGCTCCCCATTGTACCATTTTATAGGATCCATTAATAGCGATGGGAACAACCAAGGCTTCTGGATTTTTCTTTAAGAGCGTTGCTATCCCTCCAACAGAAAACGACTTCATCTTTCCGGTCTTTGTTCTGGTACCTTCCGGAAATATAAAGGCGGACCAATTATTTTGTTTCATGTTATTGGCCAATTTTAAGATCTCTGCAATAGATTGTTTAGGATCTTTCCGGTCGATATTCGCCGCGCCACCATATTTAAGATTGAAAGAAATGCTCGGAATATTTGAAGTCATCAATTCCAATTTTGAAATGAACTTTCCGTGAAATCTTCTCAAAAAATAGATTAATGGAGGTATATCATAAGTGCTTTGATGATTTGCAACGAAGACTATGGGCTTGCCTGTAGGGATGTTCCTATTGTCTATAAAACGCGTTCTGTTGAACAATGTGTAGTTACAAGCGACGAGAAAGCCATTCAGTATATCCACACTTTTCTTATGTGCGTTGTAGCCGCCTAACTTTAGACACAACCACTGTATAGGATGGAATATGATAAGTGATAAAGCAAAGCAAAAATAGAATATCGGAGTCAGGATAAACCCTAAAAGTTTTCTCATAATCAATATAAATTGTGCAAATATACGAAATTGGTCAAATTGCCCATTGTAACGTTTGTGAATACTCATTTGTGGGAATATAGTTTAATAAAATTAAAATAATGTTTAACTTTATTAAGTTTAATGTTGATTATATGAAGTTTCCAATACATTGTCCAGCCTGCGATTCTGAATTGTCTGTTGTTAAACTTCGCTGTTCTTCATGTGAGACGGAGGTTTCTGGTCATTTCAAGTTTCCTACTTTGCTGCGATTAGAAGCGGAGGAACAAGAGTTCGTAGTTCAATTTCTTATGAACTCCGGCAGTTTAAAAGAAATGGCCAAAGCAATGGGGAAAAGCTACCCGACGGTGCGAAATAAGCTGGATGAACTTATTGCAAAATTGAAAATCTTAGAATGAGTAACTTATGAACTCTTATAGCGAATCTCAAAGTTTTATCTCCAAATGGCTTGTGCTGGTATTCATCTTGTTAATGGGATGGAGCGTCTATACGGCATTTAACGCCACTGTTATTAATAGGATAGACGCTTATATTAGCATCTTATCTTTACTAATTATCTTCGGATTGTTATTTTCAATTCGTCTAAAGACACGATATGATGCGGAAGGTATCCATGTTCGTTTCGTCCCTTTTGTTTTTCATAAGCTGTATGCCTGGAGTGAAATTGAAAAGGTTTCCTTAATAAAATATACCCTATTCGATTATGGAGGTTGGGGATATCGATTTGGCAGGCGAGGGATCGCCATGACGACAAGCGGGAATAGGGGAGTACAACTTCATTTAAAGTCAGGAAGGAAGCTGCTCATTGGAACACAAACGCCACAGGAAGTACAATCGGTTATCGATTATTATTACTCAAGAGAAGGGAGGAACTCCAATGCTTAAGTTTCTAATTAATCCATTCGAAAATAGTACAGATAGAAAGCTTTTAATATTTGGCTGTTCAGTTTTTGTGGGGATGGTTTTCTTGAGCTGGCATTGGAACATTCTTGCCGATGGCATCGTTCAACTTCATAATAATACAGGGCTTCCCTTATGGAAAGTTTTTTTGAATACGGGTTTGAACATTATTTTGCTAAGTCTACTGATGTTTATAATCGCTAAACTTATCTATCCAAAGAGCCGCCTCATCGATGTAATCACCGTTGTTCTGGTCGCGAACGTTGCGCAATTGATTGTCATGTTATTGCTCTTCAATCCCTATATGCAGGGGATCATGAAGCCTTTGGAGAAAGCAATCTTAGCAGGTGATTTAACGCTGAAAACTGTTCCACAGATTAACTTAGTAATCATTTCTCTCGCGGGCATATTGGCAATTGCATTTCTTTACTACTTTTTCCATCTTTTGGTTCTGGGTATGAAAATTGCCATGAATAGTAAGAAAGGGTACCATGTTCTATTAATCATCATATTGACGATGCTTTTAGACACCTTTTTACATATATTAAATCCTTATTTATCATGATTAAAAAATACCTACTCGGCCTTATCGGATTAAGTTTCACCTTATTCGCTTGTGGACAGTCATTTGAGGGAACGTGGATAGGTACGCTCGAATTGCCAAATGTAAAGCTACCAACCGTTTTTGAGTTTACATATGATGGAGTATGGAATGGGACGATGCAAAGCCCTTCGCAAAGTCCAGCAAAGTTGCCATTTTCTTTGATTAAAGCGGATGGCGATTCAATTCGTGTCGAGGTCAAGGCCTTTGGAATCCGTTATGCGGGTAGGCTTTCTGACGATCGACAGTCGATTACTGGTCGGGTACAGCAAGGAAGCATGCAAGCTCCACTAGACTTTAAAAAAGGTGTTTGGAAGGCTTACAAGCGCCCACAAGCCGTAAACCCACCTTATAGTTATGATACCGTCAACGTTACTATTCCCAGTAAATCAGCGGATGTCAAGCTAGCGGGGACAATTACCCGTCCACGAACTGGAGGGAAGCACCCGGCGGTGATATTAGTTTCAGGAAGTGGTCCTCAAGATCGAAATTCAACAGTTTTTGCACATCAATCCTTTAAATTGATTGCCGACTATCTTACCAAGCGTGGGATCGTTGTGCTGCGCTATGATGACCGTGGTGTTGGTCAATCTACCGGTATTTACACGAAAGCGACGACTGGAGACTTTGGGAAAGATGCGGTGGAGGTCTTAGAATTCTTGCGAGCACAAGCTGATGTCGATCCTAACCAAGTCGGTATTATTGGTCATAGCGAAGGTGGACTTATTGCGACCATTCTTGCAGGCCAGCGTATCCCTTCATTGAAGTTTATTGTTGATCTTGCCGGTCCGGCGATCCCGATAGATTCCTTGATGCTATTACAGAATGAAGCCGTGATGCGGGTTCAAGGAAAGCAAATGAGCGCAATGGACAGAAAAATTATTCTGAAGAATTACGCGATTGTAAAGAGTAATTTGTCAGCGGAAAAAGCTTTTGAGGAGCTGATGGCCAATATGCGCTCCATCCCCGAAAGTCAGAATGCGCAGTTTGGTGATGAAATAGGCGTATTGGTAACGCCATGGTATAGATATTTTTTGAAAATTGATCCTATCCCATTTATTAAGCGCATTCGTATTCCGGTCTTTGCAGCTTTTGCGGGTAATGATGTTCAAGTCCCTGCAGCAGCCAATATGGAAAGCTTAACGGATAACCTTCCTAAAAATGCTAAAAGTATGCTCAAGGTCTATCCGGGGTTAAATCATTTGTTTCAACCGTCTGCTTCTGGATCACATTTAGAATACGCCAATATTGAACAGACTTTCGATACGCGCGTGTTGAAAGATATTGGAGACTGGATTTTAAACTTGCCATAAAAAAGCCGCCTTATAAAGGCGGCTTTTTTATGGTTGTTAATTATAACCCGGATTTTGAACGAGTTTTGAATTGACAGATACTTCGCGATATGGAATCGGGAAAACCAATTTTGGAGCGTTATAAGCTAGTGCTCCTACATTTCGTTTTGTACGTTTCAAGTCGTGGATTCTGTAACCTTCAAAAGCTAACTCTTTATCCCTTTCAGCAAGGATATCATTAACCGTTACGCTTGTCAGCGCAGCTAAACCTGCGCGCTGGCGTAATTCGTTGATATCGCTCAACGGACTGGCGCCGAGTGAACCACCTAATCTGGCATTACACTCCGCCCGTGTTAAATAAAGCTCTGTTAAGCGTACTACCGGGATGTTGTCGAAGTAATTATACCATTTTCGTGTAAACCATCCGGTTTTTGCGCCTGTTCCTTCATAGATCATTTGTGTTCTACGTTTATCGGTCGCTGCATAGCTATTCACATAAGAACTCAAGATACTCAAATCACCACGACCTACTTTACCGCCGGTGTTGTTTAAGTAGCTTGAATAAAAAGTTGCAAGACCATCATTTGAAGAACCCGCGTTACTCTGCTCATTCTGTTGAATTTCAAAAACGCCTTCAGAAGAATTTTTTACGCGGAAAGGATCTTCCAAGTTGCTAGCTAAGCTGTACTCACCGCTTTCGATAATATCGTTTGCTTGAATGCGCGCTTTTGTGAAATCGCTTTTTTGCAGATATAATCGAGCGAGCATGCCTTTCGCAGCATATAAGTCTGGACTGTCACTTAAGAGCGAAACCGCTTCGGTCAGGTCCTTTTCTGCCTGCGTGTATACCTCCGCCACTGTATTTCGAGGAACATCGGATGTAATATCTTCAAATGCCTTAACAGCTTTTAAGGCAATTGGTACACCTAAACTTGAGTTTGCAGCGCCTGCTTCATACGGAAGGCCATATAATCGTACCAGTTCGAAATGCATAATCCCGCGAATGAACAAAGCCTTTCCTTGGAGTTCATTTTTCATATCCGGATCAGTAACGACATCTAGGGATTCTAATACCGTGTTGGCCGCGTTGATCGCTTGATAGGCACGTGTCCATGTGCGCGTCGCATCCTCATTGGTGGATATTAAATTTTGATTCGAAATGTCACGGTAGGTGCTGAATGTACCTGTCCAGTTTAAATAGCTGGGACTAGCATACAAATCTGGAATCATGACCAAGTTGGTGCCATATAATGCTGGATGTGCTAACACGGTATAGGCACCTACGAGTACGTTGTTAACATCAGCGGCACTGGATAGTGCATTTTCAGATGAGATATCATCCTGAGGTTCTATATCTATTTTCTTTCCACAAGAACTAGCCAATAAGGAGAAGGCTAAAACAGAATATGATAGATTTTTTAAGATTTTCATAACTTTTTCGTTTTTGATTAGAAACCAACATTAATTCCAAAAGTGATTGTGCGTGGCTGCGGTGCAGTATAGAAGTCTGTACCTAATTGAACAGCACCTGCAAAGGTGGTATTGATTTCTGGATCGTAACCATTATAGTCTGTCAATGTCAACAAGTTGGTTGCCGACACATACACTCTCGCTCTTTGCATTTTCAATTTATTCACGGTTTCATTCGGTAAGTTGTAACCCAATACGACATTCTTAACACGGAAATATGAACCATCTTGTATATAACGCGACGACGCTCTCGTACCATTCGCGGAGTCAAAGCGCGGCTGAGGTATCATGGTTACATCGCCCGGATTTTTCCAATAATTCATTTGGTCGGTTGTTTGGTTATCAAAGTAATCACCATTTGCCGATTGGAAACCACCTGCAGCATTGTAAATGTCATTACCACTTACGAATTGTGTTTGGATGTCTAAGTCGAAGTTTTTATAAGAGAATCTGTTTCCGAAGCCACCGTAAAAGTTCGGGTTTGGATTTCCAATTTCTTGATCTGCAGCTTCTGAATAATCGTTGGTGGTTGTCGTACGTGTTGCGTCCTTATAATAAAGGGCATCCCCATTGTCTGGATCAACACCTGCGTAGGCTTTTCCATAGAAGAAACCATATGGCTTTCCTTCTTCTAAACGGCCTAAGTAGCGACCACCTGGATAGATTGGCTGTCCATTAACTAATTTTAGAATTTTATTTCTATTCCATGCAATGTTAAAACTTGTAGACCATTTAAATTCGCCTACGAAATTCTTAGAATTTAAGGTTAATTCTAATCCTTTATTTTCTAGACTACCAATGTTTCTATAAATGGTTGTGAAACCGCTGGTCGATACAATTGGCATATCTAACAATAAATCTGTTGTCTTTTTATGGTACGCTTCCACGGTTCCGGAAATGCGGTCCGCTAATATTCCGAAATCTAAACCGATGTTGCTTTGCGCTGTTTGCTCCCAAGTTAGTCTTGGATCTCCTAAGCGGTACGCTAGCGTACCTGGTGTTCCGGCATAATTTGCTCCCTCATAGAGGGTTCTAGACGAAAAATCTCCAATGTCTTGATTTCCAGTTAAGCCATAACTCGCTCTCAATTTTAGGAAGTTTACGGTATTGCTTTCCTGCAAGAAGTTTTCTTGAGAGATTACCCATCCGATGGATGCTGCAGGGAATGTACCGTATTTGAATTCTTTTCCAAATCGAGATGAACCATCCGTACGAATCGATGCTTCAAATAAGTAACGATCTAATAGTTTATAGTTTGCACGTGCAAAATAAGAAACGATCGCGCTAGAAGTTGCTGATGAACTTGCATCTGATTTTACGGCTGCCGAAGTAATTTTTCTAAACAAGTCAGAAGGGAAGTTTTTACCTTCTGCCATTGTATATCGAAACTGTTGTTCTTGGTATGACATACCTCCTAATAAAGTTAGGTTGTGGATGTCGTTGAAGGTTTTGGAATAAGACAACGTGTTGTTGGTGTTGAAGTTAATTGATCTTGCTTGGTAGCTAAATCCATAACCTCCAGAATCTCCACCGTCTTGTGTTCTCATACCCAGGTATAAATCTTCTTCCAGGTTTTGGAAATCCATACCATATTCAGAGCGGAAGACTAGATCTTCGGTGATTCTAGCATTAGCATAGGCGGTACCGAACGTACGGTAGGTACTTGACGTATTGTTTCCGTTTTCTAAATCTATTAAGTTATTGTAATAAACGGTATAGTTATTTAGTTCACCATTTTCATCGCGTATCGGTTGAATTGGCGGCAATGCGTTTAATTGAAGTGGGTTTGAAAAGGCATTATCGCTATTTACACGGTAATTATCCACTTTGTTGATGTTTAAAGTTCCTCCAATATCTAGGAAATCGAATGCGGAGTGATCAATACCAATTCTTCCGGAGGTTCTCTTGAAACGGTTTCCAATGATAATACCTTTGGTATCAGAAAAGCTTCCCGATGCAGTAAATCTAGTTTTACTATCACCACCAGAGATACTCAAGCTTCCTTGTTGAAGGTTTCCACGACGCAGACCTTCATTTACCCAGTTTGAATTGTAGTTTTTATCCCAGTCATCCGTTCCTGTCCAATCTGCCCAGAAGGAACTAATATCTGGATATTGCTCGTCGGGATCAGGACCTATATATCCGGCATTATTTAAGGCTGCAGATAGCAGTTCGCGATATTGATCAGCATTCAAGAAGTCACCCTTATTCGTTGGATCACTAAATCCTGCGAAATAGCTTAGGTCGATTTTTGTTCTACCTGCTTTACCTTTTTTCGTGGTGATCAAGACTACCCCGTTTGAAGCTCTGGAACCGTAGATGGCAGATGCGGAACCATCCTTCAATACTTCCATAGATTCGATGTCATCAGGACTAATTGCAGCTAGCGGATTATCTGGTTCATCATAGGTTCCCATTGCTTTTGTCATCATTGGTACACCGTCAATGACATACAGAGGCTGTGTGCCTGCAGAGATTGAAGAGATACCCCGTACACGGATTTGTAACGCCTGTCCTAGTTTTCCCGAACTGGTATTCACGAAAACACCAGGTGCGCGTCCCTGTAAGCCGGCTTCCACAGTCTGCAATGGGACATCTTCTAAATCAGACATCTTTACACTCGCCACGGATCCCGTCATATCTTTTTTAATCTGCGTACCATAACCCACGACCACCACTTCTTCTAAATCGGCAGCTGAAGGGCTAAGTTGCACATCCAACGTGCCTCCAGAAACGGCAACCTGTTGTGAAGTGTAACCGATGTAAGTAAAAAATAGAAACTTTGTGGATTCGTTTAGCCCGATTTCATAGCGTCCGTTGACGTCCGTTTGAGAAACGAAATTTGTACCAACCGCTTTAATCGTCGCACCGGCGATTGGTTGATTTGTAACAGCATCCGTGATTGTGCCGCTAACTTTTCTGCTTTGTCCGAATGCTACAATAGGTAGCCAACAAAGCATTATGAAAAATAGTAGATTTCTTTTCATAATTAAGTTTTCTAGTTTAATAATTTGTTGTTGTTCCAAATTTGGTTTTTTGACCAAATCTAATTTAGTTTCAAAAGCTTTTTACTAATGAAGATTAATCCTTCACTAGTTAATTTCAATGTTTAGGGTTCTGCAAATGATGGTTAAGTTTCAGCATTTAATATGCGTAAATTTATAAATAAATCTCATTTATTATTGTGTTTCATTAAAAAATGATTGGATGATCAGCCTTATTTCCTCAAGGAACTCGTTGCCTGTTTCCGATTTTAGTAAAACTTGACAGAAATTCGTCGTTGATGGAAAGGTTTGCTGCGTTTATAGCTATTTAATTCATTTCGTTCGACTGAAAGTCGTATAAAACTAGAAAGGAGTCTATTTTTGATAGACTCCTACTAATTTATATTCTAATTTCTGGATAAATCGCTAACGCGAGTTGTCTAGGGCGTGGTATTCGCTACTGGTAGAATTTTACCATTATAATATTTATGTCCATTTTGCGCAAATTCAGCGATGTATCGCCCCATTTCAAAAGCTAAGGTTCCCGCTTCGACACCTGGAAATGCAGCTTCGAACATTTCGGTTTGCGATGAGCCCAAAGCCAAACAATTTACTTTGATTCCCTTTTCCTTAAATTCTTCCGCTAAGCACTCGGTGAGCGACGCTAGGGCAGCTTTGCTAGAGGAATAGGCCGAAAGACCAGGAAATTTCGCTGATCCTTGAAAGCCGCCCATACTGCTAATGTTCACGATATGGCTGCCTTCTTTCATCAATGGAACAACATGCTTGATCATATTGATATGACCAAGTAAGTTCGATTGCCACATGGATGCAAAATCTTCATTCGACGTTTCGAGGAAAGGTTTATGAATTAAAGCACCGGCATTATTTATTAAAATATCCACTGTTTCAAATTTCGACTGAATAAACGGAACTAATGAGTCCGGATAATTATCATAGACGATATCAAATTGTGCGGGGTACAGTGTGCCACCATCATGATTTAGTGAACTGGCAATTTCATGCAGCTTTCGAAGCTTGTCAGCCGAGCGTGCTAATGCAATTACCTTATGATCTTTGTTTGCTGTTAAATCTAAAACAGCTTCGAAGCCTATGCCACTGCTGGCTCCTGTAATGATAATATTTGCCATTATTCTTCTTCTTTATCGATTTCTTCTTCTACCTCTTTTGCAGAAGGAAGTTTATCAGCTCCTAAACGTTGTGGTCTGAAAATATAGTAAATTCCGCTTGATGCCACCAAAAGTGAGATAATGTAGAATATCAAACTTATCGTAACGGCAATATGTGGATCTAATTTTAGGTAGGTTGCTAAACTAAACATGACTGTTTCTCGAAGTCCTATAGCCCCACCAATGGAAGGGACGATCGCTACCAGTGAGGAAACCATAAAGATTAATAAAAAAGGGGCGAATTTGCCGTCAAAGTTCATTGCGTACAAAATCAGTATTGCAGTTGTGGTTTGAAGTCCTTGAACGCATAAGGCTTTAAAATGGGTGACAATAAAATTGTTTAAAAACTGTCTAAAGAACGTCCGCAGTATATATAAATAACTTATCGTTCCAATTGCGAGCACGGCAATGGTAATATAATTTGGAATTGCTAATCGAGGCATAAAAATGACCAGCGCACCGGAAACAATACACAAAGCCCACAATCCACTTAGACGATCAAAAAAAACCGCTCCTAATACTTGTCTTCGAGAAACATTAAAAGTTTTCTTTAGGAAGAATATTTTATAGCCATCCCCACCAATACCTCCCGGTAAAAAGAAGTTATAGAGGAGTCCGAGTTGATAGAGTCTAAAATTATAGCGTTCTGATAACGCGAGTCCGATGGCCTTAAAGAAAGAATTTAGCCGAGAAGATGCTACTAATATTGAGCAGCCATACGCTAAAAATGCCAAGAACAAATAAAGCGGATTGCTGGTGCGTAATGCCTGACTCAATTCTGAAAATGATATTTTGTTAGCGACCCAGTAGAGTGCGCCTAAGGTGATTACGACTTTTAGCAGGTTCTTAACGATATTCCAGATTTTGGTATCTTGCATAAGATAATATCAAATTAGAGAAGGGGATAGATCCTTGAAAATAGCATCATCAAATAAATGACAAGGAAACCGCCGGCTAAAGAAAACAGCCAGTTGAAATCCGTTCGCTTATACTTTTCGCGGAGCATCATCAACATGAGTATGATAAAAATAATAAATAAAGAAATTGGCGCAAATATAGCCCATTTGTGTGGAAAATATAACGAAATGTTCTTCAATAAATTAGCATCTTTGCTGAAGGAGTAGGTGATTCCAATAATTAGAATGATCATTACAATTCGTAATATCGCCTTGGCAACAATTTTGCTTATGGTATGATTTTTGGATGTCATGTTCATCAAAATATCGTATTATTTTTGAGGTTACTAATATACATTTAATATACTATTTTAAACTTTGTAATATGCATAAACGTATTTTATCCTTTTTATCCTTGTTAACGATGGTGTTAATTTTAGGAAGTTGTGGTGCGCAAAAGAAATCGACTACTGGCGGTACAGAATCTTCTCAGGGTCCTACAGCATCGCAGTGGCGTGCTGGCGTTAAAGGTAAATGGGTTCTGAATTCCGTAGAACGTGAAAACATTCCGAGCAGTTATACAATCAAAAATATTTTTGATGAGGCTCCTGTTGATTGTTTCATCGGGTCGGTATGGGATTTACCAGGTGGCGCGCAACGTGGTACGATTACTTTCAATGCTGAGGGTACATTATGTGCAAACGGAGCTGTTCGCAATATTGTATGGTCTATTTACAATCCAGGTAAATCAGGTGGTGAGCCGGCTTTTCAATTTAAGAAAGTATATGCAGGCGATAAAGCTTCAAACGTTACTAGCGGATACCGTTTAGATCTATCTTTTGCGGATGAGAGTGGAATGACGATGCGCATGCCTATCCCTTTGGATCAAGGTCAAGGCTATTTAGTATTTAAATTCTCTCGCGCAAACTAGGGAAAACCAACGAATTTTAACAGGCCGCAGAAATTTTCTGCGGCTTTGTTGTTTAAACATCAATCGATTGCATTTTTTTTAAATATATTTGCATAATTTTTACGTAGGGGATGAATCGAGATCAAATGAAAGTAGCGCTAATTACGGGAATAACAGGGCAAGATGGGGCTTATTTAGCCGAATTTCTGTTGAAAAAAGGCTATATGGTGCACGGGTTGAAAAGACGAAGTTCGCTTTTCAATACCGATCGAATTGACCATCTTTATCAAAACCCACATGAGTTAGGCCGTAATTTCGTGCTTCATTATGGTGATTTGACAGATTCTACCAACCTTATCCGGGTGATTCAAGAAACGAGACCGGATGAAATTTATAATCTAGCGGCCCAATCGCACGTAAAAGTAAGTTTCGATACACCGGAATATACGGCGAACGCGGATGGTATTGGCATGCTACGTATCCTAGAGGCGGTTCGTCTGTTAGGCCTGATTGGACATACGAAAGTATACCAGGCATCCACATCAGAGCTATATGGCTTGGTACAGGAGGTTCCTCAAAGTGAGGCGACTCCCTTTTACCCGAGAAGTCCCTATGCGGTTGCGAAAATGTATGCTTATTGGATTACCGTAAATTATCGAGAGGCCTATCAAATGTTCGCTTGTAATGGTATCTTATTCAATCATGAGAGTCCCGTTCGCGGAGAAACGTTTGTGACGCGTAAGATTACCCGTGCTGCCGCAAAAATTGCGTTGGGATTACAAGATAAGTTATACTTGGGAAATTTGTCAGCACAGCGGGATTGGGGACATGCTCGGGATTATGTGGAAGCGATGTGGTTGATTCTTCAACAAGAGAAACCTGAGGATTTCGTAATTGCAACTGGTGTAACGACTACGGTTCGGGAATTTGTTCGCATGGCATTTTCAGAGTTGGGTATGGAGATTGAATTTAGTGGAAAAGGGGAAGCGGAGAAAGGTGTAATTATTGACAGAGATGAGGATCGACTAGCAGCGCTTGGGTTAACGGCAGAGTCTATTAAGCTGGGGCAAACTGTAGTCAAAGTAGATCCGCAGTATTATCGACCAACTGAGGTTGATTTGTTAATCGGAGATCCGAGTAAAGCGCAATCAAAATTAGGCTGGAAACCAAAATATTCGCTTGATATGCTGGTGAATGAAATGGTTTTATCCGACTTGAAATTGATGAAGCGCGAAGAATATCTTAAGAAGGGCGGATATGAAACACTCAATTATTTTGAATAATTGGAGTTGGAACAGTTTTTGCCATTTGTTTTACGAAAATGTTAATATAATATTAAACGTATTTAGTTAGTCGACTATACCACACGCTGAGAGTCGAGGAAGAGTACGTAAATGCATCATGAAAACAAGATTTGAAAATAAAGGGATGAATGAAGATCAAGAGCTCGTTGAGGTTAAACGCGATAGCTCAAAAATCTATTTTTTCATCATCGCCATTGCGGCACTTTTAGCGACGAACATCTATTTTTACGTTAAGTTTAAGTCGTCTGGGGAGAAGCTTTATACGGTGACATTACAAAAAGAAAGTTTACAATCTGAGATTGATCGAATTGAAGCCGAGTTGGATAATATTAAGTCTCAATCTAATGGTTCTACTCCAGATTTTCAATCTTCAGAACGTGAGGCACGGTTGAAGATTGAAGAGTTGAGAAATAAGCTTGAGCTAGGGGAGATCACCGATCAGCAAATCGAAGCAGCAAAACAGCAAGTTTATGAGTTGAAAACGAGTGTTTCAAGAATGAAAGACGAAGTGACAGAACTTCGTATAAAAAACGAGCTATTGGCTGAGGCGAATTCTGATCTGAAAGGGGAGTTAAATGCGAGCAATGAAAAGTCAGCGAAAATTTCCAAAGATCATCAAGCCTTAAATGAGAAGGTGAATAAGGCGTCTTCGATTAAAGTTTCTAATATTCATATTGCAGGTGTAGAGGAGAAAAAGGGTGGAGTAATCGAAATAGAAACGAAATCTAAGCGTATTGATAAGTTGCAAATTAGCTTTACAATTGCAGATAACCCTTTGGCAACTACTGGGCGCAAAGATGTATATGTTCGTGTTATAAACCCTAAAGGTAATTTAGAGGCTAATTCTGAAGATATCTTCTATGTGCATGGTGAAAAACTTCAATATAGCTTTAAAGAGAGTATCAATTTCACCAACAACGGGCAAGAGTACTCCATGAATTGGGACAACAATGGCCAGCGCTTTCAGAAAGGGGCCTACACAATTTTGCTATACGCTGATAATTCGATAATGGGTAGATCCTCTATCGTATTGAAATAAAAGAAAATATCAAATAATCAAAAGAAGCGAGCTATCCCTCTGGATAGCTCGCTTCTTTTGATTATAAGTTTAGCGAATAATATCTTATAAGCGCTATAGCGACATAATATAATGGCCTAATAAAAGCCCTAGTCGGCCTCTTGATTGTTTTGAGTCCTGTTACCTTCCAGTGCGAATCAAAGCCTTACAATAGCGCTTTATACATAAATAATTTGGATCCTGTGTCGACATCTGTACGCGAAGTCTGAATAGCAGAGACTAAAGTCTCTATCCGTCCAGCATATCTTCATCATAAAGCGGGAGAATGATCGTAAAAGTTGTTCCTATTCCTTCAAAGGTGCTGAAGGAAATTTCACCTTTCATGGACTCAACGGTTTTCTTTACAAATGCTAGTCCTAGACCTGTTCCTGAACTTTTTGTTGTAAAGTTCGGTTGAAAGATTTTAGGAATTACATCGCTCGGTATACCCAATCCGTTATCCTTTAAGAGTATCCGTACGTGTTTTTCATCGGCATAATCTACCAGTATAGTGATCAGGTGTTTTTTACGTGTAATAGAGGCTTCGATAGCGTTTTTCAAAAGATTGTTAAAGGTTCTCAACAACTGATCTTTATCGCCCAGCACGTGGATGTTTACATCGTCGGTATTATTGATGACTTTTATGTACGTATTTTGTGTATTGTGATATACATTCGCCGACTTGTTGATCTTTTCAATAATGTTAATCTTAGTCAAGTTGGTGTCCGGAAGCTTCGCGAAGTTCGAGAATTCCGTTGCAATCTTAGATAAGCTATTGATTTGCTCAATAAAAGAGTTGGAAAATTTGTAGAACCTTTCTTCAAAGCGAGGGTCACCCTCCCTATAACTTCGGGAAAGCTGTTGAATTCCAAGCTTCATTGGCGTTAATGGATTTTTAATTTCATGGGCAATCTGTTTTGCCATCTCTCGCCATGCGTATTCCCGCTCAGCATTCATCAATTGCTTCGCGTTATCTTCTAGCTTGACGATCATGTAATTATACTCTTTAATAAGTGCTCCAATTTCGTCGTCTCGTTCCCAATAGAGTGGTTCATTGGGTTTATTGCTGAAGATTGTTTCCGATAGTTTCCTACCAATTAAATTCAGTGGTTTTGTAATCGAATTGGCTACCAATACGGTAAAGAACCCGAATGCTAAGATAATGATGGTATAAATATTTAATAAGGTATTTAACAGCAAGTTTTGGCTCGCACTTTCTTGCTCCGCAGTCGTGAAATAGGGGATATTTAGAAATAATACGGTGTTATAATCATTATTGCGGATTGCCGCAAAACTCGAGTTATATTCAAACCTAACAAGCTTCTCTTTTAAGAATAAGTCTGTCTTCTTCAGAATGTTTAAGTTGTTAAAAGCGGTCGGATTGATGTAAGTGGAAATTATCTCCATATCATAAATACGAGGCTGTGAAGTAAATCGCAGTTTTCCGTTCTTATCATATAAATTGAAATCGGTCACCGATGTTTCAGATAGTTTCTGGAGTATATTTTCGAATTGATTTTCGTCTAAATTTGGGGATTCTTCCATCAAACCCTCAATCTTATTGACAACATCTAATATGTATTTTTGACGTCGTTCTATTGAATCTTTTTCTAATTGGTAGCTGATACTAATAAATGTGATTAATCCGGAGATGACAATACCAAAGATAACCACTCCAATAATCATAGTTTGAATTCGCGTACTGTATTGGACTCGGTTAACTAAGAGCTTAAAATGATATTTGATACTCGTAAAATTAAACGAGCGACGAGAAACTGTACTTGCAAAATAGCGGAGGAAGTTGAATACCAGGAAGAAAGTATACAAGCTTAAAAATAGGAATGAGAATATAGCGATTGACTGCCAGAAGTTGAGTTGTGGGGTGCTGACCACCAGACTGGTATGATTGTCAGGTCGATAAATGACGTGAAAATATCCGTTGTAATTCTCATTGTTACTATATTGCCCGATTTTACTGGCAAAGTTATCATCTCGATTTGGATAGGTAAAAGATCCATTTTGCGTAACGAGATAGCCATCTCGATAGAGCGCAAAAGAAGATGCTTGTTGCTTATGCTTATTAATAAACTCAGAACGGCTGTCTGCAAGGATAACCGGATAGTTTAGAGATGCATTAAACGCTTTATTCTTAAGGTTTAAATAAACTTGTACTTGCTTTTCTTCGCCATTGTAAAGTACAGGAAGTTCGAATTGAAGGAAGTACTCGTGCGTTCCTAAATCACTTCTTACACGGTAAAAGTTTTCGGTCTGAGGAACTTTAGTGGAGTTGTTTATCACCTTTTCTCTATACTCTTCGATTTTATTACCATTATATTTTTCCAACGGTTTTTGGTCAAAGAAATAATAGCTGTTGAATTCGAATTTTGAAAGGTAGCCGCTAAAGTAATGCGTTTTGAGATATTGATTGATAATATCGGTTTGCGTATTCGGCAAACTAATTGCAAATAGTTGGGTTAGTTGCTTGTCTTTAAGTATTTCTTTCTCGAGATCTTCAAATAAAGCGAGTGCATTAAAGTCGTCCTCGGCTTCCAACTGTCCAAGCGTCACCTTCATTTCTTGCTCCACTTTATCATGAATGCTGCGCATGTAGACTGAGGTTGCCATAAATGCAAGAAATACAAGGGTCAATACGAACGTTGGGAAATTCAAGCTGATACGCATATTGCTATAGGCGCGAAGCATGATTACACCAGCGAGAAAAATATTAAAAAACGTATTTTCACCAACGATAATCGCATTTAAGATAATCGCTGAGACAAGGGCTATTAATTGAAGATTAAGGAATGAGGTCGAGTTAGGTAATATATTTTTAAGCACGCCAACAATGGTGTCGATGAAGTACAGCAGGATAACCATGTTGATGCAAAAGATCAAGGTATTGATCCAACTATAGGTGTCGAACGATAGTAATTGGGTGAAATCAAGACTAACTTGGGAACTATTCGTTATAAGCGTTGAGAGGTGGTAAAATAAGAGGTTACTAACGAAATAGATGCTCAATATCGCTCCCAATGATAGCAAGGTTGCAACAGTAGGCTTTGTCCAGCTTTCTGGAAACTTGAGGAAACCAATCACAGAACGTAGGTAGAACACAAACCAAACGACAAGAAAAGTAGTCATAAGGAATGCCCAAAGGTTAGGGAGAATTGGGCTAAATGCGTAATACTTCGGATTAAATAGCCCCAAACTGGATTGTGAAGCTAGCCAATTTGTTTTTAAATCGACGTAGCGCGTTAATACTAGTATGAGTGCGAAAAATGCAATAGACAGCCATGGCCTCCCATTTTTTGCTGTCATATAGCAGATATTATGGACAAATATTAAGAAACAGAGTGAAGCGAATATCCAGCACAAAAATTGAATATTAATGAAAATATTGTCATGTTTCCCGTCACTTAGTTTGACAGAAAATAGATACGAACCGTTATTGCTGTAAATATTCTTAATGTTCTCGGTATCCGTGTAGTTTGCTATAGATAAGTTTTCCGAAGATAATAGTGTGGTATTGAATATGTTTTCCAAATATTGGTTTGTAAATGGAAAATCAGCCTTGATAGGGATGATAGCTAATAATGAGCTGTTGTTCGATAACGCTTTCTTCTTTACGACTAAATGTCGGTTATCTTCTTTAATGTAATTGACGTCGGACTGAAATCCTAAATCGTTTACGGGGACAAAGAGATTGGTACTCCAGAATATGGGTTGATGATTTTTGTACACAAAAAAGTAGATACGTTCTTTCGTACCAATCTCTTTTGTCACATCAAGTACTTGAGTAGGGTAGAGCTCTACATTTTGGAATGCTTTCATCATCGAAGAGTCGGCAAAGTACTCATCGACTAGATGTTCTGCTTTATGAAGGTTATTGGATAAAGTACGTGCATCCAATTCTAACATATCTTCTTTAGTGACGATATTATTTATCGTAATTGCCGTCGTTAAGAATAAAACTGTTAAAATCAGCAGAAGAATTCGTATCCTATTACCCATTAAAAATTTTGATTATTAGCAGTAAATATATAAAAAAAGTCCTCGCAAATAAACTTTGCGAGGACTTTATTCAGATTGATCGAATCCTTATGCGTGGACATCTTCTTGACGGAAGAACTTCGCCGTAAAGTATTCGCGGTTCATTCTAGCAATATTTGTCAATTTAATTCCTTTTGGACATTCAGCTTCACAAGCTCCGGTATTTGTACAGTTACCAAAACCTTCGGCATCCATTTGATCAACCATCGCTTGCGCACGTTCGTAACGCTCAGTTTGACCTTGAGGAAGTAAAGCAAATTGTGAAATTTTCGCTGAAACGAATAACATCGCAGAAGCATTTTTACATGCCGCAACACAAGCTCCACAACCAATACATGTAGCAGATTCGAATGCCTCATCGGCAACACGTTTTGGAATAGGGATGGTATTCGCATCAGGAACCCCACCAGTGTTAACATTTACATAGCCACCGGCTTGTTGAATACGGTCAAATGCCGTTCTATCTACTGCTAAATCCTTCAATACAGGGAAAGCAGATGCACGCCATGGTTCAATGACGATCGTTTGACCATCATGGAATGAACGCATGTGTAATTGACAGGTTGTAATACCATATTTAGGACCGTGGGGGCGACCATTGATAACTAATGAACACATACCACAGATACCTTCACGGCAATCGTGATCGAAGTAAATTGGATCTTCACCTTTACGAGTTAAATCTTCATTTACGACATCAAGCATTTCAAGGAACGACATATCATCCGCGATATCCTTCGCTTGATAAGTCACGAATTGTCCCTTGTCGTTTATATTTTTTTGACGCCAAACTTTTAGCGTTAAATTCATATGTCCACTCATAATTGTAATATTGAGTATCAAAAGGCTATTGCTAGCCTTCTGTTATTTATAACTTCTTTGTGTTAACTTAACGTTTTCGAATACTAACTCTTCTTTATGTAGTGTCTCTGGTTGGTTATCACCATTGTATTCCCATGCAGCTACATAAGCGTAGTGTTCGTCATCACGTTTTGCTTCTCCCTCTTCAGTTTGTGATTCAAGACGGAAGTGACCCCCACATGACTCATTACGATTCAAAGCATCGTCTACCATTAGCTCTCCTAATTCTAGGAAGTCAGCAACACGACCCGCTTTTTCTAAAGACATGTTAAGTTCTTCATTCTCGCCCAATACACAAGCGTCAGACCAGAATTCTTTGCGTAATTCCTGGATTAAGCCTTTTGCTTTGGTCAAGCCTTCTGCTGTACGAGCCATACCACAGTATTCCCACATGATGTGACCTAACTTTTTATGGATATCATCGACAGTTTTAGAACCTTTTAAAGACAATAACTTGTTGATTTTTGCTTCAACTTCTTTACGAGTTTCTTCGAAAGCAGGATGGTTTTTATCAACAGGTTTGAAGTTTCCGATTTTAGCTAAGTAATCTCCAACAGTGAAAGGAATCACGAAATAACCATCAGAAAGTCCCTGCATTAATGCAGATGCACCAAGACGGTTAGCACCGTGATCAGAGAAGTTTGCCTCACCTAAACAATATAAGCCAGGTACCGTAGTCATCAAGTTGTAATCAACCCATACACCACCCATGGTGTAGTGAACAGCTGGGTATATGCGCATCGGCTGCTCGTACGGGTTCTCATCAGTAATCTGATAATACATATCGAACAAGTTACCGTATTTCGCTTCTACCGTCTCTTTTCCTAAGCGTTGGATTGCTTCGGCGAAATCTAAGAATACTGCAACTCCAGATTTACCAACACCACGACCTTCATCTACCATTTCCTTCGCATTACGTGAAGCAACGTCACGAGGAACTAAGTTACCGAATGAAGGGTATTTTCTTTCTAAGAAGTAATCACGATCATCTTCTTTGATGTCTTTAGGCTTCATTTCGCCTTTACGTAATTTCTCTGCTAATTCAACCGTCTTAGGAACCCATACACGACCATCATTACGCAATGACTCTGACATCAAAGTTAATTTTGATTGGTGGTCACCAGTAACCGGAATACAAGTAGGGTGAATTTGGGTATAACAAGGGTTTGCAAAGAATGCGCCGCGTTTGTGCGCTCTCCAAGCTGCAGTAACGTTACAGCCCATTGCGTTCGTCGATAAGAAAAACACGTTTCCGTATCCTCCTGTACACAATAGTACAGCATGGCCTTCATGTGCTTCAATCTTACCCGATACTAAGTCACGTGTAATAATACCACGTGCTTCGCCGTCAATCTTTACGATATCAAGCATTTCGTGACGCGTATAGGATTGTACTTTTCCTTTTTGAATTTGGCGGTTAAGTGCAGAGTAAGCACCTAATAATAATTGTTGTCCCGTTTGTCCACGGGCGTAGAACGTACGAGATACCTGAGCACCACCGAAAGAGCGGTTGTCTAATAAACCTCCATATTCACGAGCAAATGGAACACCCTGAGCAACACATTGATCGATGATATTTACCGAAACTTCAGCTAAACGGTAAACGTTTGCTTCGCGAGCGCGGTAGTCACCACCTTTGATCGTGTCGTAAAATAAACGGAAAACAGAGTCACCGTCATTTTGATAATTTTTTGCTGCATTGATACCCCCTTGTGCGGCGATTGAGTGCGCACGACGCGGAGAATCTTGATAACAGAAAGTTTTTACATTGTAACCTAATTCTGCTAGAGATGCTGCGGCTGATGCACCGGCAAGACCTGTACCAACAACGATAATCGTGAATTTACGTTTGTTGGCTGGGTTAACCAGTTTCATATCAAATTTATGTTTTGACCATTTTAGGGCCAATGGGCCTGCAGGTACTTTTGAATCTAACATATCCTTTTTTTATTTAGTA
>JBEBRI010000047.1:0-24805 GCA_040394915.1 Sphingobacterium sp. | reverse complement strand
TAGAACGCTATAAAACTAAAATCTACACTTCTATTTACCATCAGGTAAAAGATCAATATCTCGCAGAGGATATCTTTCAAGAGACTTTTATTAAAGTGATCAACACCTTAAAGGCTGGTCGTTATAATGATGAGGGTAAGTTTTTACCCTGGGTGATGCGTATTGCCCATAATATGGTTATTGACCATTTTCGCCGCGAAAAACGCGCTCCTAATATTGTGAATAATGATGGCTTCGATATCTTTGAGGTTTTACAATTTTCGGACGATAGCGTCGAAACGAAGATGGTGAAGACACAGCGCGACGTAGATTTAAAGAAAATAATACAATTGCTGCCCGACGATCAGAAAGAAGTTTTGATAATGCGTCTGTTCTGCGATATGAGCTTTAAGGATATTGCTGATATCACGGAGGTAAGTATTAATACCGCCTTAGGTAGAATGCGCTATGCACTCACAAATTTGCGGAAGATGATAGAAGAGAATAATTTGATGTTTCAAATAGGATAAAAAGGTTATAAAAAATAAGAGCTACCTCGAAGGTGGCTCTTATTTTTTATAACTACATGGCTGCTTGACTGCATATCAGCAATTGAAAGCGAATCGGCTACAAATTCATTATCGATAGCGGCGCTTGATGATTGTGTTATTTCGTAAGTATCGTGACGTACCTATCTTTTTACCTGTATTTTAGCGGCCAGCAAAAGCCAAACATACACCGTCCTAAATTGTTTGACGAATAGAATTGATTTGTGCTAGAAGTAAATTAGGCGCACATTTTCTGTCAATATGTCGTTTTTATTTAGTTTATTTGAGGAAAGTCGGGTTTGGAATCAGATTTGATGAGTATTGATAAATTAGAAAATTAAAAGAAACACAATAGATGTACTGGATTATTTTTATTGGAATTATGTTAGTGAGCTGGATAGTCCAGTTCCGTTTCAAGAGTAAGTTTAAGAAGTATTCGGAGATGCCTTTATCTTCGGGTTTATCAGGTGCGGAGATAGCGCAAAAGATGTTGAACGAGAATGGTATTAACGATGTACAGATTATTTCGGTTGAAGGTCAATTGACAGACCATTACAACCCTGCGAATCGTACCGTTAACTTAAGCCCTGAAGTTTATCATGGACGTTCTGTGGCGGCAGCGGCTGTTGCTGCTCACGAATGTGGTCACGCGGTTCAGCATGCTACAGCATATAGCTGGTTGCAGTTTAGATCGGCTATGGTGCCTATCGTTAGCGTGGCTTCCCGCTTGACGTCTTGGGTTTTATTAATCGGTGTGATGATGATGGCCTTTTCGGGTAATTACATTGTTTTAGCAGTTGGTGTTGGAGCGCTTTTCTTAACGACCTTATTTAGCTTCATTACACTGCCGGTTGAGTTTGATGCGTCGGCAAGAGCACTTGCTTGGTTAGATCGTTCGGGTGTGACACATAGCACTGCGGAACATGATGGGGCAAAAGACGCGTTGAAATGGGCAGCGATGACTTACGTGGTAGCCGCTTTATCAGCCTTAGTAACCTTACTATATTACGCTTCGATTCTTTTCGGTAGAAGAGATTAAAGGCTTTACAGATATTACCGATGGGGTGAATTCGCGTTCACCCCATTTTTTATGGGGAATAGATTCCCTTTCAATAGGATTTCGTACATTTGCACAATTAGCAACAGGATTTCAAGAGATTAAACGATGTTTTCAAATCTACAGGATAAATTAGACAGAGCCTTTAAAGTACTTAAAGGGCAAGGGAATATTACGGAAATTAACGTAGCAGAAACAATGAAAGAGATTCGCAAGGCATTACTCGATGCCGATGTGAATTACAAAACTGCGAAAACATTTACCGATGATGTTAAAACCAAGGCTTTAGGACAAAATGTATTAACGAGTATCTCTCCTGGTCAATTATTGACCAAGATTATGAACGATGAGCTGACCGAACTAATGGGCGGTACAGTGACCGAATTAGAGATTACAAAAAATCCTACGGTTATCTTGATTGCTGGTTTGAACGGTGCGGGTAAAACAACCTTTTCGGGAAAATTAGCAAACTTCTTGAAAACGCAGAAAGGTAAAAAGCCTTTATTGGTTGCTGGCGACGTGTACCGTCCTGCGGCGATTGACCAATTAGAGGTTTTAGGGCAACAAGTAGGGGTACCGGTATTTGTAAATCGCGAGTCTACTGATCCAATTGGAATTGCTGTTGCGGGTGTTGAAGAAGCAAAACGCAACGGAAATAATGTTGTCATCATCGATACGGCAGGTCGTTTAGCGATCGACGAGGCGTTGATGAACGAGATTACTGCTGTTAAGGCGGCAACACAACCACATGAGATTTTGTTCGTTGTGGATTCCATGACAGGTCAAGATGCGGTTAATACAGCCAAAGCTTTCAATGATCGTTTAGACTTTACAGGGGTTGTCTTGACTAAGTTGGATGGTGATACCCGCGGTGGTGCTGCCCTATCCATCAAATCGGTTGTCAATAAACCTATCAAGTTCATTGGTACGGGCGAGAAGATGGAAGCGCTTGATGTGTTCCACCCAGATCGTATGGCATCTCGTATTCTAGGTATGGGTGACGTTGTATCCTTAGTAGAGCGGGCACAACAACAATTTGACGAGAAACAGGCTGCGGAACTACAAAAGAAGATCCGTAAGAATAAATTTGATTTTAACGACTTCAAATCTCAGATTCAACAAATCAAGAAAATGGGTAATATGAAGGATTTAATGGGCATGATTCCAGGCGTAGGGAAAGCCATTAAAGATGTTGAAATTGATGATGATGCTTTCAAACCTATCGAGGCGATTATCGACTCGATGACTCCTTTTGAGCGTGAAAATCCAGATGCGATCGATCAACGTCGTCGAGTGCGTATTGCAAAAGGATCGGGTACTGATATCAATGAGGTTAATAAATTAATGAAGCAATTTGGCGACATGCGTAAAGTGATGAAACAAATGTCAAATCCTGCAATGGCCGCTAAGATGATGAGAAATATGCCTAAAATGCCAGGTAAGCCATTTTAGTAAGGAATATGCGAAGGTTTCGGTCTTCATTTTAAGAAAAGGGCATTCATTTGGATGCCCTTTTTTATGTATATACAAATTAGATGCTACTAAATACTAGAATTAATTGTTAATTTTGTATCATGGAGGACCCCGGGCAGTTATCAGAATATGGTAAGATCCTACTAATGGCAATAGTAGGAATGCTATTGGTGTGTGCTACCATTTACCTTGCGAAAGTACTTTCGCCAAAGAATCCCAATCCAATAAAATTAAGTACATATGAATGTGGGGAAGATAGTGTGGGATCCGCATGGATTCAGTTTAATCCGAGATTCTATGTCATCGCATTAATTTTCCTATTATTCGATGTGGAATTAATCTTTATATTTCCTTGGGCCACTGTATTCGGTAATGCGGATTTTATTGCGGCTGATGCACGTTGGGGATGGTTCACTTTAGTGGAGATGGCGGTCTTTATCGGTATTCTGATTGTGGGATTAATCTATGTTTGGAAAAGTGGGGATATCAGTTGGATTAAACCCGAACATAAAACGCCAAGAGTTGCGGTAAATATTCCCAGCAATGCTTATGAACTCTTAAATCAACAGCAATACGCTGTTCGAGATTATAAAGAGCCCTTAGTAGAAGAAGTAAATACGGAGCACATTCCGATTGCTACGGCACCTAAAATAGGGTTCAAACCTAAATTCAAGAAACCAAGTTCAGAATCATGAGTCTAGACCAAAGTCTGCAACAGAATAATGGCGTCATTATCGCAAAGATGGATGACCTGTTGAATTGGGCCAGATTATCTTCCATGTGGCCAATTAGTTTTGGTATTGCATGTTGTGCTATTGAGATGATGGGGGCAATGGCCGCTACTTATGATTTAGATCGATTAGGGGTGTTTCCGAGGCCTTCGCCTAGACAGTCTGACGTGATGATTATCGCAGGGACAGTGACTTTCAAAATGGCTGATCGAATCCGCAAACTCTATGAACAGATGCCTGACCCGAAATATGTGATTTCGATGGGTTCTTGTTCGAATTGCGGAGGACCCTATTGGCAGCATGGCTATCATGTCGTAAAGGGTGTCGACAAGATCATTCCTGTCGATGTGTATGTGCAGGGTTGTCCTCCTCGACCGGAAGCTTTAATTGGTGCTTTTTTGGAATTACAGAAAAAAATAGATGAACAGTCTTTACTGAAGGGAGATATTTTTCCTATCGCAGTAGAGCAATAGAATAATTTATGACAAAAGATTTTTATGGGGATTTACGCTTAGGGATCCTAGGTGGCGGACAATTAGGCCGTATGTTGATCCAGGAAGCAATAAATTTTAATGTAAACATCCATGTTTTAGATCCAGATCCAAATGCGCCGTGTAAGCGTCTTTGTAACCAGTTTGAAGTTGGTTCATTAAGCGATTATGATACGGTTTATAACTTTGGGAAGGATTTGGATATGATTACCATTGAGATCGAGAAGGTTAATGTAGATGCATTAGAGACTTTGGAATCAGAAGGAGTTATTGTTTATCCGCAGGCGAGAGTAATCCGCTTGATCCAAGATAAGGGGCTTCAGAAGCAGTTTTTTAAACAGAATGATATTCCAACTTCTGCTTTCCAATTTATCTCGAACAAAGATGGTTTAGCGCAGTCTAATATCAGCTTGCCATTTATCCAAAAGTTGAGAAAAGATGGATATGATGGAAAAGGCGTAAAAAAAATAAATACTACTGCTGATTTTGATACAGCATTTGAAGAACCGAGTATTGTAGAGGAGTTGGTTGATTTTGAAAAGGAGATTGCTGTAATTGTTGCTCGAAATGATCGCGGCGATATGTCAACATTCCCAATGGTGGAAATGGAGTTCAATCCGCAAGCGAATTTAGTTGAATTTCTAATCTCTCCTTCCACATACGCTGAAGTTATTCAAGAGAAGGCTGAGCAAATCGCTAAAAAAATAGCTAATGATTTGCAAATCGTCGGTATCCTTGCGGTAGAAATGTTTTTGACGAAAGATGGAGAAATTCTAGTTAATGAATTGGCACCTCGACCGCATAATTCAGGTCATCAAACGATAGAAGGGAACTATGTTTCTCAGTTTGGACAACATTTACGTGCGATCTTTAATCTTCCTTTGGCAAATACTGCCGCTAGAGGGAATGCCATTATGATCAATTTATTGGGAGAAGAAGGATATGAGGGGCTAGCAGAATATGAAGGACTAGAAGAAGCCTTGGCCATAGATGGTGTCTATATTCATTTGTATGGAAAGAAATATACAAAACCTTTCCGTAAGATGGGACATGTTACGATTGTACATGAAGATCGTAATACGGCAATTGAGAATGCGCGTAAAGTTCAGAATTTAATTAAAGTTATCGCTTAAACATAATATAGAATGAGTAATCCAAAGATCGGCATTATCATGGGTAGTAAGTCAGACTTACCTGTAATGCAAGATGCTATCGAAGTATTAAAATATTTAGGAGTTGATGCAGAAGTTACGATCGTATCGGCACATCGTACCCCGAAACGGATGTTTGATTATGCCGAGCAAGCAGCTTCTCGAGGCTTAAAAGTAATTATCGCAGGTGCTGGTGGTGCAGCTCACTTACCAGGAATGGTAGCCTCTATTACACATCTTCCGGTCATTGGGGTGCCAGTAAAGTCTTCTAATTCGATTGATGGTTGGGATTCTGTATTATCAATCTTGCAGATGCCAAATGGAATTCCAGTAGCAACAGTTGCGTTAAATGCAGCGAAAAATGCAGGTATTCTTGCCGCACAAATATTGGGGACACAGGATGAAACCATTGCGCAGGCTTTGATTAAGTTCAAGGAAGAATTGAGAGATAAGGTAGAAGAAACAGCAAGGGAAGTCGAGCAGTTAAGATTTTAAATAAATAATGCGGATTGTAAAGTGCCCCCGAAAAGTTAGACACTTTCTGGGGGCATTTTATTTCCCGCCTTAGTTACTTAAAATTCTTTTGCAAATAATCATAGCTCTTCTTGATGCTACCGTACTTATCATCCGAGTAAATATCATCTTGCTCAACAAAAGCATATTTTAATCCACTTTCATTCGCAAAGGTTGTTAAGTTAGGATAATTGATGCTGCCAGAGCCAACTTCCGTGTAACGTATTGACTTCATCACTTCTGCAAAATTCAATGTGTCGCGTTTTCCGGTCTTCGGATCAAATTTGTTTTGTTCTATAGGATTGGAGAACTGACGATCCATATCTTTAACGTGCCATAATGGGAATCTTCCCGGATATTTTGTGAAGTATGTCTGCGGATTCTCCCCAGCTTTATTTATCCAAAATAAATCTAGTTCGAAGCATACTAAGTCAGGCTCCGTAAAGGCGAGTATAATATCCAGGCCTTTTGTACCATTTCCAAATTCCTTAAACTCCCAAAAATGATTATGGTAGCCGATCTTAATACCTGCTTTTTTAGCCATTTCTCCAGCCTTATTTAACTGTTCGGCGATATATTGGTAAGCGGCAACATCGAGCTTGTTTAGGTTATACATTGGAGGAACTGGCGCAATAACATATTCTTGACCTAAATTATGCGCTATCTCAATATACTTCTCAATATTTTCTTTATCAGTATGGTCTTTGCTTAGATATTTACTCATATCATAATGCCCACTATGACTTAGCAGGTTATTGTCATTGAGAACTTTTTTCAATTCATCCACAGGGAGACCCCAGAAAGAATTATTTGTCAAATCTACGCCGAAGGTCTCAACATGAGTATATCCGATCTTAGAAACGCTCTTTAATACCTCTTTTGCGTCTTTTGCTAATAAGTCACGTAGCGTAAAAAGTTGAAGACCTATATTTTTCAGTGGTGAGCCAGAAGCATTGCCGGTTCCCTTGCAGGATAAAAAATGAGGGGCCAACAGACCGCCCATTACGCCTAAGCTTGCTTGCTTCAGGAAATTACGTCTTGATTGTGTCATACCTACAATAAGTTTGTTCTTTGAAGATAGGTATTATTTTAATAAAAAAGAGGGATTCTTTTTTGGAATCCCTCTTAATATGCGTTAAAGGTAGATTTATAGACTAGATAGTCATTATATCTTTCTCTTTTAGTTCTGCTAATTGATCAACTTTTGCAATGTATGTATCCGTTAGCTTTTGTATTTCGCCTTCACCAACTTTGATTTCATCTTCTGAAGCGCCATCATTCTTCAATTTCTTAATCGCTTCATTTGATTCTTTACGAATGTTGCGGATAGCAACACGTCCTTTTTCAGCCTCTTCCTTAACCTTCTTAACTAAATCACGACGACGTTCTTCAGTCAACGGAGGTACCACTAAACGGATGATGTTACCGTCATTTTGAGGGTTCAAACCAATGTTTGAATCCATAATCGCTTTTTCAATCGCTGATAGCAAAGATTTTTCCCAAGGTTGAATAACGATTGTTCTGGCGTCCGTAGTATTGATATTACTAACTTGAGAAAGCGCAGTAGCAGTTCCGTAGTAATCTACAAAGATTCCATCAAGCATACCAGGACTAGCTTTTCCAGCACGTATTTTCGTAAGTTCAGACTCGGTATGTGCAACTGCTTTGCCCATTCCTTCTTTGCAATCGTCCAACTGAAGTGAAATTAATTCGTTCATATCTTGATATATAAATTATCGTAAAAAATATTAGCTTACAATGGTACCAACATGTTCACCGTTCGCTAACTTCATTAGGTTTCCAGGCTTATTCATGTCGAATACTATAATTGGTAAGTTGTTTTCTTGGCATAGGGTAAACGCAGTCATATCCATTACGTTTAATCCTTTTTCATACACTTCCGTAAATGAAATGTGATCAAATTTCTGCGCTGTAGGATCTTTCTCTGGATCAGCGGTATAGATACCATCGACGCGCGTTCCTTTCAATACTGCGTCAGCGTTAATCTCGATCGCACGTAAGGATGCTGCAGTATCGGTCGTAAAGTAAGGGTTTCCTGTACCCGCTCCGAAGATGACAATACGGCCCTTTTCTAAGTGACGAACCGCTCTCCGACGAATAAAAGGTTCGCAAATTTGCTCCATTTTAATCGCTGTTAAGAGACGCGTTTTCATACCTTCTTTTTCCAAAGCATCTTGCAGTGCCATGCTATTGATGACGGTTGCTAACATACCCATATAATCAGCTTGAACACGATCCATTCCAGCTTTTTCAGCGCTCAAGCCACGGTAAATATTACCGCCACCGATAACGATCGCGATTTCCATGCCTAAACTATGAAGTTCTCGAATGTCTTTTGCGTATTGCTGAACGCGATTAATGTCGATTCCGTAGCTTTGTTCACCCATCAAAGCTTCTCCGCTGAGTTTTAGTAGGATGCGTTTGTATTTCATATTTGATTTTTGGAGTATTTCCAAAAGCCAAAGATAGGATTTTTTAACATCCGTTAAACAGTTTTATTCTGATTTTTTAAGGTTTCTACGACTTTTGAATAAAATTCTTCATATCGAGGAACGATCTTACTCAGTTCGAAATCATGCGCTCGCACGAGTGCATTTGCTTTAAACTCGGCCAATGTAGCATCATCTTTAAGTATGTGGATCGCATTTTTGGCCATATCATCGATATCGCCAATGTTACTCAAATAACCACTAAAACCCTGTTTATTGAGCTCAGGTAAACCTCCTGTGTTTGATGAAATAACAGGCACTTTACAAGCCATAGCCTCTAAAGCCGCTAATCCAAAACTCTCCGAGCCCGATGGCATTAAGAATAAATCGGAGATCGATAGAATTTCCTCGATAGCGTCTTGTTTTCCTAAGAAGCGGATGACATCGCAAATACCTAAATCACGCGCAAGTTCCTCTGCATTGCGACGTTCAGGACCATCCCCAACCATCAACAACTTACTCGGAATGACTTTATTGACCTGATCAAAAATACGAACCACATCTTCTACGCGTTTTACCTTGCGAAAGTTGGAGGTATGAACTAAGATGCGTTCATTATTAGGTGCAATCGCCTTTTTAAAGTGTTCGTGATTCTTGTTGCTGAAACGCTTGAGGTCAATGAAGTTAGGGATCACTTGGATATCCTTAGTTACTTCAAAATATTGCAACGTTTGCTCTTTTAGGTTATCTGAAACGGTGGTTACCCCATCAGACTGGTTAATCGAGAACGTAACGACAGGACTAAAGCTTTTATCTTTTCCTACTAGCGTAATATCTGTACCATGAAGTGTGGTCACCACTGGTATTTCAATGCCGTATGTTTTTAATATTTGCTTGGCTAAAAAAGCTACTGACGCATGCGGAATTGCGTAGTGTACATGTAAAAGATCAAGTTTTTCAAAACGCACAACATCAACCATTTTGCTTGCTAGTGCTGTTTCATAAGGAGGGAAGTCAAACAATGGATATTGCGCCATCGAGACTTCATGATAAAACAAGTTCTCAGAGAAGAAATCCAAACGGGCAGGTTGGCTATACGTAATAAAATGTACTTGATGACCATTATTGGCTAATGCTTTTCCCAGTTCTGTGGCAACTACACCACTTCCCCCAAAGGTTGGATAACAAACGATTCCTATCTTCATATGTTGTGATTTCTTGCATAAAGATAGTGATGCTTTTATAAATGGCGATTAATATTTTTTCGAGAACCAGAAATATTCTATTTTTATTACAAATGGATGAACAAATATCAAAGTTAGTAGACGAGTTACAATTTAAGACCTCAAGATCCGGTGGTAAAGGAGGACAGAATGTGAATAAAGTATCTTCAAAGGTAATGCTCATTTGGTCTATCGATCGTTCATCGCACTTGTCGATGGATCAGAAAGAATTATTAAAACAGCGTTTAGCAAATCGGATGAATAACGATGGCGAATTGCTACTCGATGCCTCAAACGATCGGAGTCAGTTAAGGAATAAGGAAATCGTTATCCAGCGTTTTTTGACGCTCGTTGGTGAAGCGTTAAAGCTTGAAAAACCACGCATACCAACGAAAATTCCAAAATCGAAAATATTAGCGCGATTAGACCGGAAAAAAATCCAATCCAGTAAGAAAGCCAACAGACGTTGGAAGCCTGAATAAATCGCTTATCAGCCCTAATTCCTATTCCTTCATCGACTCAGTTTCAGCATTTTTTTTAATTATATATTACACTTGCAGGTGCTTAGGTCTCGGTTTGTGAAAAAATAAAACACTGAGGTACAGTTTTTTATACTGCTTTTTCGTTAAATAAACTAAATAATTAGTTGTATAACTAAAAATTTAGTTATACATTCGGTTCATAATCGATTATAGGCAATATTGTCTTTTTATTAAAACAAGTATGGACGAATTAAAAGAACTTACAAAGGCTGAGGAACAGATCATGCAAGTATTGTGGGATAGGGAAGGTGGATTTGTTAAAGAAATCATAGACTTGCTTCCAGCGCCGAAACCTGCTTATAACACAGTCTCAACTATTATTCGAATCCTCGAAACCAAGGGTTTTGTAGATCACGAGTCTTTCGGTAAGAGCCATCGCTATTTTCCGAAGATCCAAAAAGAAGAATATAAAAAATTAATCACAGGAAAACTCCTGCAAGGGTACTTTGAGAACTCTGCAAGCAGTATGTTATCTTTCTTCCTTGAAGAGAAGAAGCTGAACGTACAGGATATGGATGAAATCTTAAAAATTATCCATAAGCACAAATCCTAATTATTCACAGGCCTATGTTGTATTTAATTATTTCCAATGTTGCGTTGCTATTGTTTTTTGGCATTTACTGGTTTGGAACCCGTAAACTAACATTCTTTCACTGGAATCGCTGTTACCTCATATGCAGTTTGCTTACGGCATATGTTATCCCGCTGGGACTATACTTAAAATTGCCTAAGAGTGAGTTAATGCACTTTAAACTTCCAGAAATAATCGTTGGTTTAAGTCCGGTATCGGCAACTAGCAATGCTCAATCGGCGGAGCTGACCGATATGTTTTCATTGCCAAGCTGGTCGACGATTTATTGGATCGGTGTATGTTTATTTGCTATTTGGCTTATTATACGCCTAATCCGTTTATTGGAATTGATTCAGCATGGTAACGGAAAACAAAGCTTCTCCTTTTTTGGGAAGATTGTTATAAACAAAGAGCTGCGTGATGATGAATACAATCAGGTGTATTTACACGAAGAAGAGCATCGTAAACAAGGTCATTCTTTTGATATTATGCTAATTGAGCTTTTTAGGGTATTTAATTGGTTCAATCCTGTATATCAGTTGCTGATCAAGGAGCTGAAGTTCTTACACGAGTGCATCGTGGATGAAAAGCATGCAGAAAATAAGGTGTCCTATGCAGAGCTTCTTTTAGCACAGGCAATGGATACTCAACGTACGATCCTGCAACATGAGTTTTCTAATCATTCCTTATTAAAAAATAGAATAATGATGTTATTTAAAGAAAAAACGGACTATAAATTTAAAGCAACCTATTTGTTGTCTATACCGATTAGCCTATTAGTTTTGATGCTGGTCGTTAATTGTAGGCAAACTGAAAAGGAGACGAAGACCGTCGAAACAGAGGTTGCAAAACCGAAAACGGAAGAAATCGTGTTGGAAGATGCGCCAAATAATGAACCATTTCAAGGAGAGCTGGTTGAAAAGGCTGAAATCTTAGCAGAATATCCTGGTGGATTTAATAACTTTCGCTCGTTTGTACAAGAGAATTACACCTTTCCGCAGGCAGCTATAGACGCAGGAGTTAAGGGTAAAGTTGAAGCATCATTTATTATTGGTTCCGATGGAAAAATTTCTAATATCAAAATAATCGAAGATTTGAAACATGGCACTGGGGAAGCGCTCATTGCTGCAATTAAAAAGGCTGAGGACTGGAAACCTGCAATCCGTAACGGACAAAAAGTAGCCACAAAATATACAATTCCGCTTCGACTGGATCTAACACCGATGTAGTCTAATCTTTCTTTTCTTAAGTTAAATTAAACGATGACAAAAATCAAAGTGAGGGAATTATTATGTTCAACATACCTGAAGCCTACTTGAAGCATAGCTTAGGCCTACCTCATTCGTTGAAATGTTAAATTCTTCGCCTAATCTGGGGCTGGGCTGAGGTTCATGTTAAGACCAAATCCATTATTAGATTATAGGGTATTATAATCGGAGTATCAGGTTAGCGATGAATTTAATTTAGGAATGAATTACATAAATTCTGTTATTTTGTCCTTTGAAAACTCACCGTTAGAACGGCTTGAATATGTGCAAATAGGATTATAAAAACTATTCTACTTGTTACAAGCTCAAGTTTAAAACGCTAATCGTGTTGTTAACTTACATAGAAATGGATACAGTCGAACCACTTTTCCATTCCAATGTAAGAGTAGGTTAAGAAAAGTGGAAGGTTTTTTAAAACTTATCAATGGATTTTACATTGTTTTATAGTTGGTTGCTGCTGAATACAGCTTCCAATTTATTTGGTTCAGGAATCGACAAGGTTCAATTGGCTGTTCAAAAGGGTGAGATGCACTGGTCGGCTGAACAAAATAGCCAATCAGCGAAGAGAATCATGGAGTCTGCACCATCAGGGAAAGAAGTATCCGCACGGCCCAAGGCTGGCTTTAAAAACTTCTATGACTACCTTGAAAGGCATTATCAAGTTCCTCGTGCAGCTCGAAAAGACGGTGTCAAAGGAGAACTACTGGTGTTTTTTCATGTAAATGCCGATGGGAGTTTGAGTAATTTCCAAGTTATGAAAGATTTAGGTAAAGGGACTGGTGAGGAATTAATTCGAGTAATCAAATCGGGTCCTAGGTGGACAGCGGGCAAAGATAGCGAAGGAAATTTTGTTACCACATCTTTTTCGATACCTTTAAGAATTGGGGTAGATTTTACGAGTTCCTTCTAATAAGAATTAGGCGCTTAAGTCCTTTAAGCGCCTAGTTCTTTTTTCTATCTGCCTTTTAGAATCCTAACTTCTTGCTGCAGTTTTTCGATTCGGTCGATAAGCTGTTGCACAACCTCAATACCGTGAACATTAATTTCAAGCTCATAATGCCATGTTGAAAAACGCTCAATCTGCGAAATCTGTTCTTCTTCGATGAATTCGGTTTCCTGCTCAACAATAATTTCGATGAGACCATTTTGATGTAATTCCTGAATGAATTTGCGTTCGATTTTATTTGATTGACAGATATCAACCACCTTGAATAATGTCTTTTCCATAGCTTATTTCATTGAATCCGCAAATTGTTGAATTATTTTCTTCTGTTCGTCTGTCAAATTTGTAGGAAGTTTCACGTGAACCTCAGCATACAAATCCCCGAATTCTCCATCTTTCTTGTAAACAGGATACCCTTTTCCTTTTAAACGTATTTTTGCACCGTTTTGTGTTCCCTCTTTTATTTTTACATTGATTTTCCCGGTCAGGCTGTTTACGATGGTCTCACCGCCCAATAGCGCCGTAGGAAGATCGATCGAAATGTTCGTATATAAATCGTTTCCACGACGTTGAAAATGCGGATCAGCTTTGATACTGAATGTAATATATAAATCACCCTTCGGCCCACCGTTCAGCCCATCACCTCCTTGACCTTTTAAGCGAATTTTTTGCCCATCCTCCACGCCGGCAGGAATCGTGATGCGAATGTTTTTGCCGTTAACGGAAAAGGTTTGTTGATGAGTTTGCGAGGCCTGTAACAGCGTCAATTCTAGGCTTGTGTTATAGTCCTGTCCGCGGAAGCCAGCACTTCGGCGATTGGAGCTTCTCCCGGAGAATCGACTGCCAAAGAGTTCCTCAAAAAAGTCTGAGTACTCGCCAGTGTCGTAGTTGCCGTCATAATTAAAGTCATATCCTTGGAATGGATTCTGTCCCGCTCTTCCAGCATTAGAACGGTTATATTGTTGTTGAGCCTTCTCGTATTCGTCGCCATGCTTCCAATTCTCACCATATTGATCATACTTCTTCCGCTTTTCCGGATCTGTTAATACTTCATTGGCCTCATTGATTTCTTGGAACTTTTTCTTCGCCTCTTCGTCGTTCGGATTCAAGTCAGGATGAAACTTGCGAGCAAGCTTACGATAAGCCTTTTTGATATCCTCCTGGCTGGCTGTTTTATCTAATCCGAGAACTTTATAGTAGTCTAAAAACGCCATATATCTTATTGATTTATAATAAAAACAAGTACTTTGCCTATTTGTTTCCCTAGGTTCTATTTCAAATTTACAACCTTCTAGGATATTAAAAAAGGCGAAGAGCTCAAACAATATAACAAGATGTCTGTTCTTTGATAAAAATGATTTTGCAATGGATACGAATAGACTTTCAGCGGCGATGGAAACATCGTTGATAAAACAAATGACCAAGGAGAACCAAGCTTCACAGACGTATTTGGCTTTGGGCATATGGGCAGATACCAAGGGTTATGGCGGTATAGCAAATTTTCTTTTTCGCCATGCACAAGAGGAAAGAAATCATATGATTAAAATTATGATGTACATCCTTGAGCGAGGAGGGGAGCCTAAAGTTGAGGCTGTTGAAGCTCCTAACAAACTGCCAACTAGTATTACCGAGTGTTTTAACATGGTATTTGAACATGAAGTCGATAATACGAATGCCATTTATAACTTAGTTAATCAATCGATGGAAGAAAAAGATTGGGCGACATGGAATTTCGCGCAGTGGTTCGTGAAAGAGCAGATTGAAGAAGAAAAATTGGCTATGCAATTGATTGATAAATTGAAAATCGCTGGTGGCGACCGTGCATCCGATGAGTCCTTGTTCGAATTGGATAAGTATTTGGAAAATGCTTCGGATGAGGTAACGCTAGCACGCGAATCGACTGCCGACAAACCTGAATAACGACGTTCTCTATTAATCTTAATAAATAGGGTTGAGCGCTGGCGTCCAACCCTATTCGTTTTATATACCCCTAATTAAATTAATCAAGGATTTGAAGAGCCTGATAAGGATTTGAGGGTTCATAGCGCGATCTATTTTTTAGGATATCGGGCGTCATAGTAGGCCGTTTCTCCCGAAAGGTTAAACACACTGATGTTTTTAGAGTCCCGCGGACGAATTACATGACTAAGACCCTGAAGATTAATATTCACTGAATCAGCGATTAAATTAGGGGATAAATCCATTCGCGCATTCATCAATGTTGCATTAAGGTCCTGAATTTTCAGGTTTGCTACTTTGACAATCGACTCTTCTTTTGCGTTTATTTCTAGCTTAGAAAGTAGCATTTGCGGTATACCCAATCTTGTTTTGATATTCAAATTTGCATTTTTTCCCAAGTTGATTTGTGGTATTGTGAATTGGCTTTCATCTTGTGGAATGAGATCACATGAAATGGACGTATTATTTACAGTAATCGATTTTATGGAAGGTGAGGCGAGACGTAAGTGAAGGTTAAAATAGGTATCATTCGTTTCGTTTATTATGATCGTATTTCCTTCGATCTTTGAATTAATCGCTTCTAAATAGGGTGTTTTAGCTTTCCAAAGTTGGTTTTCATCGCCTTGACGAATCTCAATGATTCCACGTTGACCTTTTCCTGCGCCATTGATGATAATGTGCTCAATGGGCTGTAAGTTAGTGGGCTTTACCGTGTCGGGTTTGCTAAGTTTCATCATCAACTTTGACATCGCGCCGATTGGTTCTTTTGATTCGTAACTCGATGTTAAAATATTTCCGGTTAATGGATGTAAAATAAACAGCCCAATGAACATAATTAGCGCTGCACTTAATATGTATATCGTTGACTTTTTCATAGAGATAGTTTTTGATATAGATCAGTTAGTTCTTCGATGGATATTTTTAAAAGTTTCGCAGTTTGATAAAATTTTGGTACTTCATGTTCTATAAACGTTTCTTTTTTCAATTTTATAATTCTTTGTTGGGCATCCTGCGTAACAAAGAATCCTACACCGCGTTTGTTAACAATAATTTCGTCGAGTTGAAGTTTCTCGTAAGAGCGCATTACTGTATTTGGATTAACCTCTAAGGTCGCTGCCAGTTCCCTGACAGAGATAATCTTGTCACCTGCCAGCCATTCGTTACTGAGTATTTTTTCCATAACGACATCAATAATTTGGATGTAGATGGGTTTATCATTTGAGAATTGCATCTATACCTCCTTATCTTTTAATAAATAGTAAAAACCTATAAAACATAATATAGCAGCAGAACCAAGAAGTACGAGGGGATAAGTTTGAATGTATGCTTCGTTATTGATGTATCCATGATTATTTGCCCAAACATGACGGCTATAGAATCGTCCGACTATGATCGAAGTCGTGATTATTGCTATGAATTTCAATATACTATTCTTGCGAAAGTAAACTTGTACAATATAAACCGCCGGCAAAAAAAGTATGAATAATGAACCAAACTTGATTAATTCTGCGCTTACATTCCCGTTATAAAGAATGCTGTTGTTTGGAATACTTTCGTATAAGTAACCCAATCTGTTATATGCTTCTTGACAAACGGATAAAAATTGTGCTTGTAAATACACCTGTAAACAATAGTTGAGCAGAATCAGGATTAGCAGATTAGAAAGAAAGATAATTAGCCCGACTAACATATAGGATAAATAGCGTTTTCCTGGTCCAATTGGTAGGGTAAATTCGTATGGCTTATAGAATAGCTTTTGGAAGAATAGGAGATGTATGAGTGGAAGAATGAATACCAATACAAGGGATTCCCGGTAGAAATACCTTTGCGAAAGTTGTATAGCCAAGTCGTCATTATTTGCGTTGGGGGCTACGCTTATGGCATCGATCAGTGATATCGTTTGGCTGTTTGTCAGATAGAACAGACCTACAAATGCTACTAAAGCAAAAACAGGAATAGAAATAAGTAGATACTTCTGTCCTAAAAAGATGGTCTTTACGTATAAAAGGGATGTTCTCATAGCTCAATACGTTGTTTTGATTGTGTGAAAGCGTTGAATAAGAATTCGATGTCAATTTTACCGTCCTCCGATTCACTTTGTACTAGATGGAGAGCGCCGTCGAAGTCTTGCTGACTGTAGATAATTTGATCACTCGGAGAAGGATTTCTAGTGATATGATATTGATTAGCAATTTCTAATAAACTTGAATCAAGTATAAGTCTTCCTTCCTTGAGGATCAGTAATTGGTCGAAGAGATGATCTACATCTCTAATTTGGTGGGTGGCGATCACGAATATTTTTTCTTCGCTCATATTTTTCGCCAGCAGTTTCCTAAAAATTGCTTTGGATGGAATATCGAGGCCATTCGTCGGTTCATCCATAAGTAGTACTGACGTATTGCAAGCTAAAGCAAAGGCAATTTGAACTTTACGGTGTTGTCCCAATGAAAGTGACTTTAAGTCATTTTCCAAGGGAATGTTAAATGCTTTGAGGCTGCTCAAATATTCGTTATGATTGTATCTAGTGTAGAAAGCACCGTAGATCTCGCCAAAGGCCTCAATCTTCATGTCGGGTAATTTACTCTGATCAGCTAGGTAGTACACCTCATTAAAATATTCTGCAGAGCGTGTGGTACTTTTTAGTGTTCCAAAGCAGATATTTCCATTTTTTGGTAACAGCATACCGACTATGAGTTTTAAAAGAGTGGTTTTACCCTCTCCATTCAAGCCTAATAAACCGTAGATGTGTCCCGGTTTTAATGTAGTGCTGATTTCATCTAGCACCTGCCTTTTTTTGCTGTAGGCATATGAAAGTGATTTAATGATTAACATAATTTATAGTTTAGTGTATTAAGGTACTAGTACACTGCAAATATAATTATTGATTTCAATATTCCAAGAATAAAATAAAAAAGGGACGAAAATTCTTTCGTCCCTTTGTATACTATTAAAAAATAACCTTTTACTTAGCTGCAGGTGTTTTGTCTACGACTAACTTGTTGTCGCGGTTTGCAATTTCCCATGCGGTATGGAATACCAATTTCTCGCGCTTAGTCATCATGTTGAAATCGATACGATCAACCGTATCATTTGGCGTATGATAGTCTGGGTGTAAACCTGAGAAGAAGAAAATAACAGGAATACCATGCTTCGCTAAATTATACTGATCAGAACGGTAATAAATACGCATGGGATCTTTAGGATCATCATACATATAATCTAATTCCATTTGGGTATAGGTGTTGTTGGCTTGCTCATTGATTGCTTTCAACTCGCTGCTTAACATATCGGATCCAATAGCGTGAATATAATTATGATTACCGTTTAAGTGCTTGTCATCAATACGCCCGATCATGTCCATATTTAAACAAGTTACCGTATTTGCTAGTGGAAAAACCGGGTTTTGCGAATAGTAATCAGAACCTAATAAACCTTTTTCTTCAGCGGCAAAGCCCATAAAGAGAATCGTTCTTCTAGGTCCGTGTCCGTCGTTTTTAGCCGCAGCAAATGCCTTAGCCAGCTCTAATACGCCTACAGTACCAGATCCGTTATCATCAGCACCAGGGAAAAAAGTTCCGTCAGGCAGAATACCATCGTGGTCATAGTGACCAGAGATAATTACAACCTCGTCTTTTTTGTCTGTTCCTTCGATGTAGCCTAAAACGTTTGGATCGTTGAATTCTTCTGTTTTAATCCCCATTGACGCTTTCACGGCTGTCTTTACAACAAAAGAATTGGGCTTCTGGGTATTATTGATTTTATCAACGGCTTTCTCTACTGTCGTTTTTTTCGCTGAAAGGATCTTGTTAGCAGCCTCCAATGTAATATTGACTACCGGAGGGTTTGTGTTACTATTTGCTTGATTTTCCTTTTTATCGTTACGTAGGGTAAAACGTCCACCTGTCAATCTGGCACCGAAGCGCGCAATCATATCTGAGGTTTGTTTTCCCGTTGCAATGATCATTTTAGGCTTCAATTTCATTAATTCTTGCGCCTTTTTAAATCGGCTAGTCGACCAGTCCGATTGTGTTTTATCTCCAGTGATTAATGAGTTGCCATTCTTGTCCGTAGGTTCACCATCGCTTAGAAACATAACTATCTTTCCCGCAATATCAAGACCTTTTAGGTCATTGTATTTTTCAGATTGAATTCCGTACCCTACAAAGACGATTTCGTTTGCATCGTAATTCGTTAGATTATTTGTTCCCTGAACAAACAAATCTTTACCATTGACCAGCTCAAGGTTATTAATCTTAAAATTATCAACTGCATACGAGGATTTTTCTAAGGCTACCGGTTGGAAATATGATCCATTAACGGCTGGTTTTAAACCAAGATCCTTGAAAGTCTTGGCGATGTACTCCGCTGCTTTTTGACCACCTTCTTGTCCAGTACCACGACCGGCATACTCTTTCGAGGTCAACGTCGTTAGATGTTCTCTTGCGGATTCTACTGTTAGTAATTCTGCGTATTTATTTTGAGTGGGATTTTGCGCCATGCTGCAGCTGAACATTGCTGGCAGCAAGAACGACAATACTAAATATTTTCTCATATAAACTTGTTTAATGATTTCTCCTTATGAACAAGCAATCTTGTTCACTCGGTTTTCATGACGACCACCTTCAAAGTCAGTTGTCAAGAATGTTTTTACGATACGTTTAGCTAAGTCTAGATCGATAAAGCGTGCTGGAATACAAACCACATTGGCATTGTTGTGTTGGCGTGCTAAGGCAGAGATTTCCTCTAACCAACAAATTGCTGCACGGATACCTTGGTGTTTATTTGCTGTAATAGCAACCCCGTTAGCAGATCCACAGATTAAGATACCCATGTCATTTGACTTATCCTCTACACTGCTAGCCACAGGGTGAGCAAAATCAGGGTAGTCAACCGAATCCGTAGAATAGGTGCCGAAGTCTTGTACGGTATAGCCTAATTCATTTAAAAACTCAATGATCGCTGCTTTGTATTCAAATCCAGCATGATCTCCACCAATTGCGATTTTTTTTGACATGATATGTTATTAACTGTTATAGAATTCTTTTTCTGCTTGTAATTTGGCTTTTTTGACATTTGATGAGACCATAATACTTAATTCATATAAAATGAACATGGGCGCACTCACCGTCAATAGGGTGATGATATCGGCAGTCGGAGTTATGATTGCCGCAATAACTAAGATCACAACAATCGCATAGCGACGACTCGCACGCATAAACTCTGGCGTCATAATGCCAATTTTTGATAAAATAAAGATTAAGATTGGTAAGAGGAAGATGATACCACATCCTAATGTTAGTGTCGCTACAGTCGACAAATAGGAGTCTATCGTGATTTGGTTTTCAATTTCTGTACTCAATGAGAAATTCGCCAGGAAGTTTACCGATAGGGGAACCACAATGTAGTATCCGAACAATGCCCCAATAATAAACAGAAGTGTCGCATAGAATACAAAGCCTCTCGCAGATTTACGCTCAATGTCGGTAAGTGCCGGTTTTATAAATAACCATACTTCAAATAAAAGGTAGGGAAAGCCCATAGCAACCGCCATTAATAAACACGAGTTGATTTGGATCATAAATTGGCCGGCTAACTCTGTACTAATAATATTGAACGCCATTCGATCAACACAGAAGCCTTCCAGATTCATCATCTCACCGACTTTACACATCATGCGATATGTCCAGAAATCAAGTTTCTTGGGGCCCATGATGATATCGTTGAAAACGAAATCGTAGAAGGTAAAGGAAAGGATAGCAAAAATGGTGATTGCAATCACCGCACGAATAATATGCCAACGGAGAACCTCTAGGTGATCAAAAAAGGACATCTCAGCTTCTATATTCTTGCCTTTATTCTTAATGGCTTCAATTAGTTTTAGATTCTTGGACATATAAATTTATGTACGTGTAAATTGTTCGTAAGTAAACAAAAATACCATTCTTCGGCAGAAGAATGGCATGTTTTGCTTATGTAAAATAAATATTATACAACTTCCTCATCAGGATACTGCGTCAGGTCGAATGTTTCCATAAATTTAGTCGTGAAATTACCCGCTCTAAAGTTTGGATCACGCATAAGACGTAGGTGAAGTGGAATGGTTGTTTTTACACCTTCGATTACAAATTCGCTTAATGCCCGTTCCATCGTGTTCAGCGCTTCTTCACGTGTTTGCGCTACACAGATTAACTTAGCAATCATGGAATCATAATTCGGAGGGATCGTATATCCTGAGTAGACGTGTGTATCTACACGAACACCATGGCCTCCCGGTGAGTGGAAGTTCGTAATTTTACCTGGCGACGGGCGGAAATTATTGAATGGGTCTTCCGCGTTGATACGACACTCAATAGCATGCATGGTTGGTTCATAACTCTTACCGGAGATAGGAATTCCTGCCGCTACTTTAATTTGTTCTTTGATTAAGTCGAAGTTGATTACTTCTTCGGTAACCGGATGCTCTACTTGGATACGTGTATTCATCTCCATAAAGTAGAAATTACGATGCTTATCCACTAAAAATTCAATAGTTCCAGCACCTTCATACTTCACTGCAGAAGCTCCCTTAATGGCCGCTTCACCCATCTTAGCACGTAATTCCGGCGTAATAAAAGGTGATGGCGCTTCTTCAACCAACTTTTGATGACGACGCTGAATAGAGCAGTCACGTTCCGAAAGGTGACAAACAGTACCGTATTGATCTCCGATTACCTGAATCTCAATATGGCGAGGGTCTTCAACGTACTTTTCTAAATAAATACCATCATTTCCAAAGGCAGCACCTGCTTCTTGACGAGCTGAATCCCATGCCGGTTCAAACTCTTCATCTTTCCAAACGATACGCATACCACGTCCACCACCACCGGCAGTAGCTTTCAAAATAATAGGGTAACCCATCTCGTTGGCTAGTTGCAGACCAGTCTTCACATCCGGAACTAAACCATCCGAACCTGGAACAGTTGGAACCCCAGCTAGTTTCATGGTTTCTTTAGCAGAAGCTTTATCGCCCATTTTCTCGATTTGCTCAGCTGTAGCACCAATAAACTTGATACCATACTCTGCACAGATAGCAGAAAATTTCGCGTTTTCAGATAAGAAACCGTAACCTGGGTGAATTGCATCAGCATTTGTTAATTCTGCTGCTGCAATAATATTGGGGATATTTAAATAGGAATCTTTACTCGCTGGAGGACCAATACAAACCGCTTCGTCCGCAAAACGAACATGTAAACTATCGCGGTCCGCAGTGGAATACACAGCCACACTTTGAATACCCATCTCTTTACAAGTACGGATAATTCTTAATGCGATTTCGCCTCTATTGGCAATTAATATTTTTTTAAACATAGTTTTAAATGATGTAATACTTTTCCCTTAGGCTCAAATTCTAGAACTTGCGTTCAGAGTTTAGCGAGGATCTACCAAGAATAATGGTTGATCGTATTCCACAGGTTGTGCATCATTAACTAATATTTTCACGATTTTACCAGAAACTTCTGATTCAATTTCGTTGAAAAGTTTCATTGCTTCTACAATACACAATACTTTACCTGGAGCGATTTCGTCTCCAACATTTACAAATGAACCTTTTTCTGGACCCGGTGAACGGTAGAATGTACCGATAATCGGAGATTTAATCGTAATAAATTTTGATTCGTCGTCAACAGGCGCCGCTGCAATAGGTGCTGCCGGAGCAGTTGCCGCAGGGGCTGATGCAGGCGCTGCAACTGGTGCTACAGTAGGTACTGTTGCGGTCACGTAAGTTGGTTCTTGATTTGTTTTAATTGTGATTTTGAAATCTTTTTCTTCGATAGAAACTTCATTAACACCCGATTTCGAAACAAATTTGATTAAATCTTGAATTTGTTTAATATCCATACTCATATGCTAGTAGGTTAAGTTATTTTAATGTGAAAAAATTGTAAACTGTAAAGGTAATAAATTCTTGGAGATTAGTATGCCCATTTCAAATATACGGAACCCCAAGTAAAGCCACCTCCAAAGGCTGCCAAAATTAAATTATCGCCTTTTTTCAACTTGCTTTCCCATTCCCATAAACACATCGGAATCGTTGCGCTAGTTGTGTTACCGTATTTTTGTATATTGACCATGACCTTCTCTTCTGGTAATCCAGCTCGTTCTGCAGTCGCATCAATGATACGTTTGTTTGCTTGATGTGGAACTAACCAAGCCACATCTTCTGCCTTTAAATTATTGCGCTCCATTACCTCAGCTGCAACATCAGCCATATTAGTTACAGCAAACTTGAACACCGTACGACCTTCTTGGTACGCGTAATGTAAACCCGCATCAACTGTTTCGTGGCTTGCAGGATGTAAGGATCCGCCACCTTTGATATTAAGGTATTGGCCGCCAGAACCGTCCGTGCGCAGAATAGAGTCTTGTAGGCCATATCCTTCCGTATTTGGTTCTAAGAGTACACAACCACATCCGTCACCAAACAGAATACAAGTATTTCTGTCCTTATAGTTAACGACTGATGACATCTTATCTCCACCGACAACTAATACTTTTTTATGTTTGCCGGATTCAATAAACTGAGCTGCTGTTGTTAGTCCGAATAAGAATCCGGAGCACGCCGCTTGCAAATCATATCCCCACGCATTTTTAGCACCAATCTTATCGGCTAAGATATTTGCAGTAGCTGGGAACAACATATCGGGCGTACTGGTGCAGAAGATGATTAATTCAATCTCTTCGGCAGAGATTCCTCTTTTTTCTAGTAAACCTTTAACTGCTGGTACGGCTAAGTCGGAAGTTGCTTTATTCGGATCTTTTAAAATTCTTCTTTCGCTGATACCTGTGCGGCTAACAATCCACTCATCATTTGTATCAACCATTGTTTCCAACTCTTTGTTGGTTAGAATATAGTCTGGAACATAGCCATTTACAGCGGTAATTGCCGCATGAATTTTCGACATATCAATTAATTAAAAGCTGATCTGATCTTCTCGATAAACTGAGAAGCTATCATATCTCTTGACAATAAAACCATATTTTTAATAGCCTCAGGAGTTGATATACCATGGCCAATGATAACCGGTGCATTCACCCCTAAAATCGGGCTGCCGCCATAGCGTTCATAGTTAAAGCGGTCGAAGAATGGGTCTTTAAAACCTTTCTTCAATGTAACCACATAAAATGATTCGGCTAGCTTTAGCGCCACATTTCCAGTGTATCCATCACAAACGATAACATCTGCATGGTCGCTAAATAAGTCACGTCCTTCAGCGTTTCCAATAAAATTGATTTTGTTGTTTGCTTTTAATAATGGGTAGGTGGCAACGGTTAGGTTATTTCCTTTTTCTTCTTCTTCACCGATGTTTAATAAACCAACTTTCGGCGTAGGGATGCCATAGACATGCTCCGCGTATAAACTGCCAAGAAGTGCAAATTGGTTTAACATTTCAGGTTTACAGTCTGCATTAGCACCTACGTCAAGTAGAATTCCAAAGCCTTCCTTTAATTTCGGGACATTGGTTGCGATCGCAGGGCGTAAAACTCCTGGAATGGTCTTCACGCTAAACATTGCGCCGACTAACATTGCTCCAGTGTTTCCCGCCGAAGAAAAAGAGTCTATCTCCGCAGATTTTAGTAGTTCAAACCCTTTTGCAATTGATGAATTGGGTTTCTGTGTGATAGCTTTGGTTGGGTGTTCGTGCATACTGATTTGCTCAGGAGCATGAACGTAATCAAATTTTGAGGGGTCGGATCCCGCCGCTTCTATAGCTTTTCTGGTGGCATGTTCGTCGCCAAATAACACTATGCGTTGAGATTCGTCTAGCAATTTTTGAGCTTCAATTGCGCCCTTGATGTTCGACTCAGGTGCGTAATCTCCCCCCAATACGTCTAATCCAATCTTCATTCGTAATTATTTAGAATATT
>JBEBRI010000046.1:0-25139 GCA_040394915.1 Sphingobacterium sp. | reverse complement strand
AAAGTTAATTCCTTGTGATTTTATTGCGCCTGCAATTTCACACAATCCGATTGGAAACCATCATCAACTTCTGCTTTCAAATTTCTTTGCTCAGACAGAAGCATTAATGAATGGTAAATCGGAGGAAGTCGTGGTGGCGGAACTCGAGAAAGCTGGGAAGTCGAAAGCGGAAATCGATCGTCTTAAGCCTTTCAAAGTGTTTGAGGGTAATAGGCCTACGAACTCATTCTTGATTAAAGAGATTACTCCGCGTTCTTTAGGAAGCTTAATAGCATTATACGAGCATAAGATATTTGTCCAAGGCATTATTTGGAATATCTTTAGTTTTGACCAGTGGGGTGTTGAATTAGGGAAACAACTGGCAAATCAAATCCTTCCGGAGTTGAGTGGAACCGAAAGTGTTGAAAGCCATGATTCTTCAACGAATGGCTTGATCAATCAGTATAAGAGCTGGCGATAAGCTTATGCTGCAACAATCGTCTAGCTTATCAAAATCCAAAAACAAAAATAATCCCCCATCTTGAGGGGATTTTTTTTATGCAGGTAAGATTCTTTGTTAAGTGTATGGTAAATTAGTTAATATTTATTTAATCTTAACCTTTCATGTTATGGTTATATTTGCAACAAGTCATATTGATTAAAAATTTCAATTAATATTTAGGTTTTTCGCGCAGTGAATTCTATATTTAACTTGTTGAAAAGAACTCGATAGGAAAATTTGTAGCAAAATTTTATGGTTAATTTAATCGATAAACTGCGATCGAAAGATGAGTTGATCTTTCGTGATTTCTTTTATCAACACAAAGATGCGTTATACAAATACGCTGCCCTCCACCTACGAGATAGCGAATTGGCAGCAGATATCGTACAAGACGTTTTTACCAAGTTTTGGAATCGAATTGAATTTCTCGACGTGAATCAAAATGTAAATGCCTATTTGTTTACAATCGCTAGGCATGCAGTATTCGAGGAGCTTAGGAAAAAGATTCAATTTAAGAATTATTCAGACTACACTGCTTATAACATCCAATTCGGAGTAAATAATTGTGAGGAAAAGCTTCATCTAAAAGAGCTTGAAAACTTATATCAAGAAGCAATTAGCAAATTGCCCGAACAAAGACAAAAAATATTTCGATTCAGTAAACTACAGCATTTGAGCAATGATGAAATAGCCGACATGTTACAAATTTCTAAAAATACAGTAAGAGATCAGTTGGTGAAAGGAAATCGATTTGTAAAATCCTATATCATGGAGCGCTCTACTTTCGTGGCCTTCGCCATCCTATTTAATTCTATTTCTTAAATTTATTTTTTTCTGAAGTCGTCTTTCTCTAGTAGCAGATAGTATATATTAATAAAGAAGGTTAATATATGCGAGAAGCACGCTTCGAATATCTTTACGAAAAGTATCTTAAAGGGGAATGTACATCGGAAGAATTTGATGAGATTAAGCGTTACTTTGCTTCACCTGAAGGAAAGGAAACGATAATTAAGACTCCAGATGAATTGAATGAATTTATCGTCGGAGACATCAAATTGGATGATAATCGTTCTGAGTCCATTTTCCTTTCCATAGTTGAAAACGATCAGAAAAATGTAGTTTCTTTTTGGAAGCGAAATCTGCTTTTAATAGTAGCCGCAGCTTCTGTTTTGTTGCTGAGTCTATCATGGCTATATTATTACAAACGAAATCAATTCGAACCTATTAGATATACAAACAAAACCGACGCGATTAAAACTTTAAAATTAAGCGATCAGAGTTTAATATATCTACAACCTGGGGCTACCCTAATACAGTTAAGTCCATTCAATAAAGCCGATTCAATCCGTAAAATAGAACTTGTTGGCGAAGGATTTTTTGCTGTGGCGAAAAAACCCAATCAACCATTCGTCCTTGTTGCAAATGATAAAATGACAGTTCGCGTTCTTGGAACACGTTTTAATGCCAATTTCTCAAACGAAAATTATGCTGTCGTGTTAACCGAAGGCTCCATATTGGTTGACGCAGCAAAAGAAAAATACTTGCTTAAACCAGAAGATAAAATAAGCCTTGACCTCCAAACGAATATGATCAGCCTGGAGAAGGTAGATACCCTCCTTTATAACTCCTGGATTGAAGGAAATCTATACTTCAAAGACACGGATGTTGATCGTGTTATTGATAAACTTCAGCAAGCTTATCCAAAGACTAAATTTCACAAATCAATAAAGAGTAAACAATTAAAATTCACGGGATATCTACCGAGTAACAACTTGCGGCGCGCGGTGGATATACTAGAGAAAACATTCCAAAACCACAACTTATCAATTATCGAGAACTAATGAGAAAACATGCGTTATCTCTCATGCTGGCAATCGCCTTGTGTGAGATCATGCCTTCGAGTAGTAGTGCGATCACTAATCGACTTGAGGTAAACCAAAACACGAACATCGTTGAGCTACTGGCGCGTATTGAAAAGCAATTTGATGTACATTTTAACTATGAGTCGGCGCTAAAGCTTTTAAAAATCAAAGATGATTACAGTCTTGAAAACCTACGAAAATCGGACATTGAAAGCTTTGTTCAAGACGTTACGCTTCAACAAATTAAGGTTGATAAAATTGGAGAGGATAGCTACATCATTCGAAGAGCAGTTTCTGTCGTTCCAGCAAATAAAGCGAATGTCCGGGTGGAAAAAGCGTAATTGGTTAAGCAACAGAATTTCAAGGGAAAAGTTATCGACTCGAGCACTAAGGAGCCAATTTCCGGAGCAACTGTAACGATTGAAGGGTCTTCTATTTCCACCGTAACTGACCAAAGCGGTTTTTTTCATTTCGAAAACACCCCATCGACAGTCTTAATTAAAATAACAAGCCTTGGCTATAATGCTTTGGAGGTATCAGCGAAAAATAATCAGATTCTGAGCTTAACTAAAGTGGATACAGAGATAGAAGAAGTGGTAGTGACTGCTCTTGGTATAGGAACTTCTTTAACAGGAAGAATATCAGGTCTTCGAGTTTCTAATAGTACCGAATTCAATACTACGCCATCCCTCTCGCTGCGGGGTAAAACTCCGATTTTGGTAGTCGATGGCGTACTTTATGAAAATATGACCTTGCGTGATATTCCGGTTGATAACATAGAAGATGTGACAGTGTTAAAAGGATCAACAGCTGCCGCATTGTACGGTGTAGAAGGGGCTAACGGTGCGATAATGGTGACTACGAAGAAGGGGCTACAGGAGAAAGGCGTGGAAATTAATGTTAATTCGAATAATATGTTTTTCGCTGGCTATTTAGCGCTTCCCGAAGTTCAATCATCGTATTCCGCTGGTTATGGAGGAAAATATAATACAGATGACGAAGTTTGGGGTGATAAGCTGGATATTGGTCGTGTATATCCCCAATGGAACCCGATGACGAAGCAGATGGAGGAAAGTGAATTGCGATCTCTCGGCAAGAATAATTTTAAGAACTTCTTAGAGCATGGAGTTATTTCAAATAACTTCATCAGCTTCACCAATCAAGGCGAACACGGAAGTATCCGTACATCAATTAACCATATTTATAATAAGGGGCAATATCCAAACACAAAGCTCAATATGACCAATATATCCGTATCCGGTGAAACGAAAGTTTCGGATAAAGTGAGCTTAGAAAGTCGCTTCGGCTATAATAGACGTTTTGCACCGAATGATTTCGGTGCTGGCTACGGTAATCAAGGTTACATCTACAATATTTTGGTTTGGACTGGACCCGAATATGATTTGACGCAGTATAAAGATTACTGGATTACTAAAGACCAGCAACAAAATTGGCATTATAAGGCTTGGTATGATAACCCTTACATGTCTGCTCATGAAAAACTGAGTTCAGAATTAATTAACAAATTAAACGCTGCCGTTACCCTGAACTATAGAATGACAGATTGGTCGAAATTAATGCTTCGTAGTGGGTATGACTACTATGGAAATACTAGACAGCAAACAAATCCTATGGGTATCTATGGAACGCGTGGCGGATTCGCTGGCTATGATAATAAAGGGAAATACTGGTCGAATAAGCAAGATGGATTCGGTACGACGAACGACTTAATATTTACTGGGAATGGCACATTTGGCGATTTTGCGATTGATGGGCTTGCTGGCGCGTCTATATTTTATCGAAGAGATAATGGTATAACTGCCTCTACGGTCAATGGTATTTATATTCCAGGCTTTTATTCCTTAAAGAACTCCATCGGACCAGTTGCAACTTCTGAGTCAAAAACGAAAGAAATGAGAAATGGACTATATGGTCGATTGTCAGTTTCTTGGAGAAATATCGTGTTTTTAGAAGGGACAGGGCGAAACGACTGGACTTCAACTCTTCCGGCAGAAACTCGTTCTTTCTTCTATCCATCCGTGTCAGGAAGTGTACTCGTATCCGAACTATTATCAAACAAACCATCTTGGATGAATTTGCTGAAAGTTCGTGGTTCTTGGGCTATTACAAAATTTGCGCCTAATCCATATGAAGTGAATCAAGTGTTTTCAGTTTCGAATAATGTATGGGACGGACTATCAACGGGTTCATACCCGAACTCTATCAAAGATTATTCAATTAAACCTTCGCAAGAAGATCTTAGTGAAATTGGTTTAGAATGGTCACTGTTGCATAATAGGCTCCTGGGTAATTATACTTATTATACTCGTTGGGAACATAACAGAAGCGTCAATGCGACGATTTCTGGGACGACAGGCTTTAATTCACGACTAATCAATATCGAAGAGGAGTATATGACGAAAGGACATGAAATCACGCTGGGTGGTATTCCGATAAAGAATAAAGATTTTCAATGGGAAGTATCAGGAAATTTGTCGCAGAATTTAAAATACTACCATAAACTTGATTCTGATTATTCGGCGGATGAACTTTACGTGAAAGTCGGAGAAAGAACTGATCATTACGTTACACGGGATTGGGAAAGAGCTACCGATGGTCAAATTGTTCATAATGCCTCGGGAATGCCTATAAGTGCTGTACATGCAGCGCGATTATTTGGGTATTCAGCGCCTAAGTGGATCTGGGGGATTACGAATCAATTTCAATATAAAGATTTTGCAATATCCTTCAGTGTTGACGGTCGGGTTGGTGGACTTTCTTATTCGAATATGAATGCAAGGTTATGGCAAACGGGTGCTCATCCAGATTCAGATACTGAAGCACGTTATGAAGAGGTTGTGAATGGAAATAAAACATTCATAGGAGAAGGCGTAAAGATTGTTTCAGGATCTGTTAGTTATGATAAATATGGACAAATAATAAGCGATGATCGAGTTTTTGCCAAGAATGATCAAATTGTTTCTTATGAAAACTACTGGAAAAGAGCGTACTCCGGGACGCGTAATATTTGGGATGAGACTTTTATCAAGCTAAGAGAGGTTTCGTTGAATTATTCCGTACCAGTGGAAGTGTCTTCCAAATTGAGAGCCAAGAAAGCTAGTGTTGGGATTACTGGGCAGAACTTGTTCCTATGGACAAAGAAATATCATTTCTCAGATCCAGATGCCGGTTCTGAAGACCTGAACTCGCCGTCAGTACGTTATCTAGGGTTCAACTTAAATCTAACTTTCTAAGTGTTAATTTTTACATGCAAAATGAAAAAGCTATTTAAATACATATTTATAGGATGCATTGGAATTTGTTCATCTTGTTCCAAGTTTGAAGAAATTAATAATAATCCAGAGGCTACCGACAAAGTCACGTCGGCAATGCTCGCAACGAGAATCATAATCAACTTGGCAAATCAGCCTTCTCAGAAATCCTTTATGCAACCCTATTTGTTGAATAAGAATATTGTTTGGACGGAGTTTGTTGAGAGCTATCAATATAATGGATTTGGAGCCGGTTCGCTTAGCTTTACATCCCTGAACGATGCGCACTTTATGGTTGAATTTGCTAGTTCTGAGAAATTGGCGCGTTCTTATGAAGGCTTAATGTATTTTGCGCGAGCCGTCAAGTTTTTTGAAGCGACAATGGATTTGGGCGATATTCCATATCAAGAGGCGTTAAAAGGGGAATCTGATAAGATCTATTTTCCGAAATTTGATGAGCAAAAGGATGTTTTCATTGGTGTATTGAATGAATTGGAAAAGGCAGATAAAGCTTTTTCTGAAGGAGGAAAGTTCGCCGGAGATCCATTGTATGGTGGTAATATCGAGAAATGGAGAAAGTTGGTTAATAGCTATGCGTTAAATGTGCTTATCCAGTTGAGCAAGAAAGACTCCGATAAAGAATTGGATATTAAAAATCGTTTTGCTCAGATTCTCAATAATAGACCAATATTCACTTCGAATGCAGACAACTTTCAACTTATTCGCTCGGATAAAAGTGGCCAAACGTATCCATTCTATAAGGTTGGAAACAATTTCACTATTTATCCAATTGTTTCAAGCGAAATCATTGAAAGGCTGAAATCTTTAAAAGATAGACGTCTATTCTATTATGCCAACCCGTCAGCAAAACAATTGAAAGATGGAAAGCAAGTTTCTGATTTCGATGCTTATGTGGGGATTGATCCTTCATTGCCGTATGACAATGTATTAGCGATAAAAAATAGCACTGACTATTCGAAACTAAACGACCGATATTTAGAAATTCCGGAGGGTGAACCTACTCAACAATTATCGTATGCTCAATTGTGTTTTATAATCTCGGAAGCCGCAAGTCGGGGATGGGTTAGTACGGAGGCTGAAGAGTGGTATAAAAAGGGCATTGAGGCGTCCATGAAATTTATATATAGTAACACGCCAAACACAGTGCAGTATCATCATGGAATGCCTTTAGACGATAGCTACATATCAGCATTTGTTGCCGACATGGCGGCTAGTTTTCCTACGAACTTGGAGGCTCGCGTCGAAGCAATAATAACGCAGAAATATTTGGCAAGTTATTTACAATCTGAGTACGCAACTTATTACGACTATCGTCGTACGGGCTATCCGAAATGGAAAATTAATCCAGCGAGTAGCTTGAATTCTGAAGCCCCCACTAAAATCCCTGTTCGATGGAAATATCCAAGTTCTGAATACAGCTATAACAGCAAGAAGCTTCAAGAGGCTCTTGACAGACAATTCAATGGTGTCGATGAGATAAATCAGTTGATGTGGATTCTGAAATAGCGGGACAGAATTTAAAAAGACAATCTTCATATAGCACAAGAAAAGCGAGCTAATTAGCTCGCTTTTCTTGATTTATATATCGCTTATTTTGTTTTCAATCGGATGTAATCGGTGAGCACATTCGCACTCTCTTCTAAAACAAAGTCGTAATCGAACTTCGGTTGAGGTTGACCTTCTTTCCATAAAGGAAGGTTAAGGAAAGCCAATTGTTTATTTATTCTATCACGGTTCTTTAGACGATTCTTTTCGCGCTCTGATTTCAGCTTCGCTTCGTTCAAGCTTACGGAAGGAATAGAGTCTACCTTATTGAATTCTTCGATATCTTCCAACAAGAATGTATAAGCAGGCGATTTTTCCATACGTTTCTTGTGGATTTCATTCAATTTTGAGTTGATAGCGCCAAGATCTGTAATTTTTGCAAATGTAGATGGTTTAATTTGATCCCATGGTAATGCCGAAGGTTCGGAGCTCTCTCCGAATTTCTCTGCAGAGTACTGTGTAGGAAAGGTTACATCCGGAGCAACGCCTTTATGCTGCGTGCTACTACCCGTTACTCGGTAGAACTTACCCATAGTGATATTGATCTGTCCGAATTCTGGAGCACCATTAGGTGTGTCAGCATCCTTTTCGCCCGAAGCTTTGATTAATAGCTTATTTGTTGCACTGATAAATCTAGACATATCTACTGCGTTTTGAACAGTGCCTTTTCCATAGGAAGTTGAGCCTAAAATAATCCCGCGACCATAGTCTTGAATAGCGCCTGCAAAAATCTCAGATGCTGATGCCGAGAAGCGGTTTACAATGACCCCGAATGGACCATCCCAAGAAACTCCAGCTTCTTGATCACTATCCACTTGAACTCGATTTCTAGTGTCGCGAACTTGAACAACAGGCCCCTTATCAATGAACAATCCAGTTAACTCAATTGCTTCTTGTAGAGAACCACCACCGTTGTTCCGTAAATCCATTAATACAGCATCGACACCATCTTTTTTCAAACTGTCTAACAGTAAGCGAACGTCACGGGTCGTACTCTTATAATTTTGATCGCCACGACGTACAGCGTCAAAGTCTATATAAAATTTAGGAAGGTTGATAATACCAACGCGGTAATTTTTACCATCTTCGCCTTTAATTGTTTTAATTTCACGCTTCGCTGATTCTTCTTCCAAAACGATTTTTTCGCGAGTCAATTTCACAATCTTAGGTGTTGTAGACATGTCTGCTCCGGCAGGTAATACTTTTAAGCGAACAACAGTACCTTTCTTCCCTTTAATTTTTGCAACAGCAGCATCTAAGCGCCATCCGATAATATCTTCAAACTCGCCATCTCCTTGCGCAACCCCGACGATGCGATCATTAATTTGCAAGGTTTTATCTTTAAATGCAGGACCGCCAGCGATGATCATTTTGATGGTAACCATTTCATTTTCCATCTGTAATTGGGCACCAATACCCTCTAAAGTGTTCGACATACTTTCGTTGAAAGCCTGTGCAAAAGAAGGATTATAATAGTTGGTGTGTGGATCTACTGCTGCCGTGAAGGCTGTCATGATAATTTGGAAGGCATCATTCGCATTCGCTTTAGATGCTTGAGAGATTAAATTTTTGTAGCGGCTTCTTAAGGTCTCTTTATTTTTCTCCAAATCAAATTTCGCAGAGTCTCCAGCTGTCAATTTCAGATTTAATAAATCATATTTTACACGTTTTCGCCATTGATCTTTTAGCTCAGCATCCGATTTGAACCACGGTAATTTCTCGCGAAAACTATTGTAAGTTTCATCTTTCGTGAAATCATGGTTTGAATCGATTTGATCTAAAGCGTAATTCAAACATTGTAAGTAACGGTCTGAGTATTTGTTAAACATATAGAAAGCGCTCGATAAATCACCTTCCTTAAAATCTGCCCCAAAATTATTTTTGAATTGTTGAAAATCATCGATGTCAGACTGTAATAAATAGTTCCGGCCTTGATCAAGTCCTTCTACGAGATTATTAAAAATAATATTGGATATAGAATCGTTCATTGGAACACGCTTGTAGCTGAAGTTTTCCAACAAGTTTGCAACTTCCTTCACGATAACCCCGTGCTGAGTTGTTGGTTTTAATTGTAAGCCTTCCTGTTCAAGATTAACACGCGGTTTCGCACCACATGCAACAATCGAAATGAGGGAAAGACCTAGGATTAGATTTCTTAACATATAGATGGTTTTCTTAATACTGTTCATTTTTTTAATTAGAGACACCTCGTTTAACACGTTGCCCGAATCGCTTTATCAACGATTGTAGCCGCTAAATTTAGTTAAAATTTAAATCAATGTAGGGGGCATCAACGTAAAATTATCATTTCAATAATCAAATATTGACCCATAACCTTTAATCTTAACATTTTTTAAGATAAAGCGTTGATTTTAATGGCAGATGAGTGATTTTAAACGGCTTCTAAAACAGTTCTTTTCGCAATTTCCAATAGGCTGATAGATGAGCTTCTGCAGCCTCATAATTACCCATAATTATATCGATTTCTCCAAGTTTATCATGGATAGCGAGTTGTAGGATCTTATTGTTTTCCCCATCAGCCAATGTTTTAGCGTTTTCCAACTCAGTTTTGGCAACACGGTAATTTTGCTGCATAAACTTGGAATAACCCAACATATATTCAATTTCTGGTAAATCCGCTTTAAAGTTCTTCGAATTTGCCAGGTCTCTTGCTTGAATTAAAAACCATTGGGCTTCGGTATGCTTATTTTGAAGTTGATAAATCTTTGCCAATTGAATCCAGGCTTTTATTTTCCCGCTAAAATCCCTTGTCTTGTTGTAAATTGGAATAGCGCGTCGTATAATGCTGTTCTCCGCTGCTTTATATTCTTTTTGATGAGCGCGAATTAATCCAACTTGAACCAGGGAATTTGCCTGATCTGTAACACTCTTGTTGTCAATAGCCTTCTGCAAATATTGCTCTTGCAGCGCATCGGCGTCAGCAAAACTTCGCTGATAGAGGTGAGCGTTAGCGAGGTTAAATTGAACAATGCCCGCATCCGCCTTGAACTCCGTGTTCTGGATGAGCCCGAGCGCTTCAGCTAATAAAGCAATTGATTTTTTGATATCTTTTTGTTTTGTCGCCTCGAGCGCATATACATTCAGCAGGCCTGCTGCTAAACGCGTATTGTTATTTTTCTTTAAGGAGTTAATCAGTTCTGTCCATTTTTCAGCGCTACTCGGAAAGGGTTGGAATTGCTGATTTAGATAGCTGACATTCGTCGTCTGTTGAAATTCTTCAATTAGGTTTTGGTAATCTAATTGTCTAGCGATTGAATCGTAAAAGCTGTTTTTCTCTTTATAAGAGTCAACAAGAACCTCTTCTTTCGTTCTAGGTGCCGGTAAATTATACACTTCAGGACCGATACCTTTAAAATTGGGATTGTATTTTGTAACAAAACCCGCAGGATCCAATACCACACTGTCACTCTGGGCTTTTAGTCCCTTGATCGAAATAATTAGCACTATGGCCAATAACACACGCACTTTGTTGAACATCCTCGAAATTGCTTTTTTCAAAATTATCAATTCTATTGAGATTTCATAATTTGAACTGTTAATTAATGTTATCAAGCAACCGTAAGGAACTACAATTTAGAATAAGGTAAAACATTCGCCACATTTTGATCTATATATGCCTTACATGAAGTGAAGCATTGCCGTTACCGTCAAAATTCAATAGTTTTGTTAATTATGACAACGAGGATTCCTTTAGCTGAACGAATGCGACCCAAATTTCTAGAAGATTATGTGGGTCAAAAACATATCGTTGGTGAGGGGGCTGTTCTCAAAAATGCCATAGATCAAAAAGTTATCCCTTCCATTATTCTTTGGGGGCCTCCGGGCGTTGGAAAAACAACCCTAGCCTTGCTTATTGCGAAGGCGCTAGAGCGACCTTTTTACAGCTTGAGCGCCATTCAGTCGGGGGTGAAAGAGGTTCGTGAAGTCATCGAAAAAGCAGAACAGCTGAAGCAGTTCAATCAGGAACAACCCATTCTTTTCATTGATGAGATTCATCGGTTTTCCAAATCACAACAGGATTCGCTTCTTGGCGCAGTCGAACGAGGTACGGTAACCTTAATTGGTGCGACGACCGAAAATCCATCCTTCGAAGTGATATCCGCTTTGCTTTCTAGATGTCAAGTTTACGTCTTAGAGGAGTTGACAAAGGACGATTTAATCCATATTGTGGATAAAGCTTTAAGTGAAGACGAATATTTAAGAAAAGATAAAATTGCGGTTAAGGAATACGATGCGCTGTTGCAGTTGTCTGGAGGAGACGCCCGTAAGTTGTTAAATATATTGGAGTTGGTCAGTCAAGCAGCGGTGCACCAAAAGCTTCCAATTGCAAATGATTTTGTCGCAAAACATGTTCAGCAGAATAGAATTCGATACGATAAATCAGGCGAGCAGCATTATGATGTTATTTCTGCTTTTATAAAATCGATTCGGGGTTCCGACCCGAATGCGGCAGTCTATTGGCTGGCAAGAATGATTGAAGGAGGCGAAGATCCCAAGTTCATCGCTAGGCGTTTATTAATTCTCGCATCGGAAGATATAGGAAATGCGAACCCCAATGCTTTATTACTTGCAAACAACTGTTTCCAAGCGGTGAACGTTATCGGTTGGCCCGAATCGAGAATAATACTGTCGCAAACGGTAACTTATCTCGCGAGTTCTGCGAAGAGTAACGCAGCCTATGAAGCTATTAATAAGGCGCAAGCCGTCGTGAGGCAAACGAATAATCTTTCGGTACCTTTGCATCTCAGAAATGCACCAACCAAGCTGATGAAAGAGCTTGATTACGGCGTCGATTACAAATATGCCCATGCTTTTCCGGGGAATTTTGTCTTGCAGGAATACATGCCAGATGAATTGAAAGGTTTGAAACTGTATGATCCGGGGAAGAATGCCGCCGAAGAAAAACTTCGACAGTCCTTAAAGGAACGGTGGAAGGATAAATATGGATATTAAAATTTAAGAAAAGCTTAGAAGACACCTATGTCAAATACATTTACCAGTATAGATTTCGAGTTAGCGACCGCCAAGTACAGTAGTGTGTGTGCAGTTGGTATTGTAAATGTTGTGAATGGAGTCATTACCAATGAGTTTTATAGCTTGGTTAGACCTCCGGAGAACAAATATATGTGGCAAACTTCACGCGTTCATGGCATTAAGGCAAAACACACGGAAGATGCCCCAAGTTTTATTGAACTTTTTCCACAAATTGATAATCTGTGAAAAGGGCAAATGATGGTTGCTCATGACGAGCTACTCGATCGCTCGGTATTGAAAGAGACCATGCATTATTATGATCTAGCTTATCATCAATTGGAGCTTCCACAGACTTGGGAATGTACCAGTAAAATATATCGAGCTTTGGGATTTGAAAGAACCAAGCTGAGCATTTGTTGCGAGATTATGGGCGTGTCGTTACAACATCATGACGCCCTATCAGACGCTCGTGCAACTGCAGAGTTATACTTAAAGAAAGATTTAGTAAAAAACAATTTAAAATCGGTTGATCATGAGTAAAATTATAAATGTCGTATTGTCTGGAGGTGTTGGTTCCCGCTTGTGGCCCTTATCCAGAAAGGCAAGACCAAAACAATACCTGCCCTTATTTGCTGGTAAAACATTATTCGAATTAACCGTTGAAAGAAATCAACCTTTAGTTTCGAAAGTTACGCTCGTTGGTTCCATTCAAAATAAGGAATTGGCCGAACCATTTCTGAGCCAAATTGAAAGTGATATAATTGCTGAAGCATCGCCAAGAAATACCGCTGCCGCAATTGCTTTTGCCGCGTTTCATGCGGACCCGGATGATATCTTGATCGTAACTCCTTCGGACCATCTTATTGAAGGAGAAGAGGAATATCAACAAGCGATCAACCAAGGGATCGTCTTTGCGCAAGAGGGTTATATAGCAACGTTCGGGATTGTTCCTACAAGACCAGAAACGGGCTACGGATACATCGAACATGATGGTAATACGGTGCTTGCTTTTCGGGAAAAGCCAAACGAAGAAACTGCCCGTGATTTCTTGAAGAAAGGGAGTTTTCTTTGGAATTCTGGGATTTTCTGTTTCAAAGCGGGTGTTTTTTTAGAGGAATTGATGCGCTTTGAACCGAAGCTCTATTCTGCCGCTGAAACAGCTTTCGAATATGCTACCGACTTGGTTCTTGATGAGGAGCATTCGTTGCAAATTCCCTCCAAGAGTATTGACTATGCGGTACTTGAAAGATCAGACTTGATAAAAGTAGTTCCGGCAAAGTTTCAATGGTCCGATATGGGGGCTTTTGACTCTTTATTTAGCTATCTTAAGGAAAAGGGGCATCCTGTCGACGAAAATGGCAACATTGTTGTAGGTACTAGTAAACATACAGTATTTGTTGGTTTATCGAACTGTATGTTAATTAATACGGATGATGCGGTCCTTATTTTAGATAGAAATCGATCGCAAGATGTTAAACAAGTTTACGAGTTGTTAGAAAAAGGTCATTCTCCTTTAATTTAATATTTGCTGTAGCGTTTATTTTACATTCATCGTATTCTTTAAGTAAAGATTAAGAGTTAGATTTAGAATGATTTATCTTTATTCAATGTGGTTGATTACTCGATAAACACCTTATTTTAAACGCTATGGGATTTTGGAATAATTTATTTGGAGGGAAGAAGAAAAACGAGAAGAGTTATTATAATAAGCTTTCGTGGATAACTTGGGATATTCACAACCATTTGTTGCCAGGTATTGATGATGGGAGTCCTGATGTTGAGCAGTCCATTGAATTAATCAAAGGATTAAAAGATTTAGGCATACATCGCTCGGTTTCTACACCGCATGTCATGTTTGGGGTACATAATAATACTCCGGAAACAATTAGTGCGGCTCATCAAAGTTTAAAATCAACATTGAAGAACAGGAATATTGATTTTGAACTAAATTTCTCAGCTGAGTATATGATTGATGATCAATTGGATTCAATCATTGAGAACGACCAGCTATGTTTAATGCCCAATAAATATGTGTTGATTGAAATGTCATATTTATCGGAGTCGAAAGGCTTGTTTAGTATTATCAAGAAAATATTAGAAAAGGGTTATCAGCCAATCTTAGCACACCCTGAACGTTATAATTACTACCATAACAACTTTAAGATATTTGAAGAAATCAAGAATGCTGGTTGCATGCTTCAACTCAATCTATTATCAATAAGTAAATATTACGGTGAACATGTCAAGACTGCGGCGCTAACGCTGATACGTGCTGGCATGTATGATTTTGTCGGAACAGACATGCATCATAGCCGACATTTGGACGCATTGAAAGGCGTTGTATCTAAGTACGACGTACGTGAATTGTTAAGAGACTGTCCTATTAAAAATGCGACAATGTTTGAAACAGCGCAGGAAAAAAAAATTGCTTAAGAATCGTGCGATAGCACTTGTATCCTAGATTATATAGATTCTTGGGGTATAAGATATGGATAGAGTCCTTCGGGGCTCTTTTTTTGTTGGTGACTTATTCCTGAAATTCTCCTTTTATTTCTTTATTTTGCTTGAATGAAAAAGTGTATTCTAATCACCGGTGGTGCAGGCTTTATTGGTTCACATGTTGTTCGCAATTTTGTTGTAAATTATCCAGAATATCAGGTTGTTAATGTGGATTCTTTGACCTACGCTGGAAACTTAGAGAATCTTAAAGATATTGAATCTTCGGCAAACTATAGATTTGAAAAAATCGATATAACAGATCGTAATGCACTTCATGAATTATTTATTAAATACCGTCCCGATGGAGTCATCCACCTTGCAGCAGAATCGCATGTTGATAGATCCATTTCAAATCCCTTAGCTTTTGTTCATACGAATGTTATTGGGACAGTAAATTTGTTAGAAGAAGCTAGACAAGCGTGGAAAGATAATTATTTCGGGAAGAGATTTCATCACATATCTACGGATGAAGTGTTCGGATCGTTGGGCGCGGAGGGATTATTTTCGGAAGAAACGAAGTATGATCCACATTCACCATATTCCGCTTCTAAGGCTTCTTCAGACCACTTCGTTAGGGCTTATCACGATACCTATGGACTTCCTATAGTAATTACGAATTGCTCAAATAACTACGGTCCAAATCATTTTCCGGAGAAATTAATTCCACTTTGCATAACCAATATTTTGGAAGGAAAGCCTTTGCCGATATATGGTGATGGCAAGTATACCAGAGATTGGCTCTATGTAGTCGATCATGCACGAGCGATTGATGTGGTTTTTCATAGGGGAGAAAATGGAAGCTCCTATAATATTGGCGGCTTTAATGAATGGCAGAATATCGATCTTGTTCGAGAATTATGTAGGCAAATGGATGGCAAGTTGGGCCTTGAAGTGGGTACCTCCGAATCCCAGATTACTTTTATTAAAGATCGACCTGGACACGACTTACGTTATGCTATCGACGCCTCTAAAATTAAAAATGAACTAGGCTGGGAACCATCTGTGACATTTCAAGAGGGGCTAGGCTTGACGATAGATTGGTATCTCAACAATCAAGATTGGTTGAGAAAGGTTATTACAGGAGATTATCAAGACTATTATTCCGAACATTACGCTAAATAAAAGTGAGATGAAAGCACATAAAACAAAATTAGCGGGCTGTTTTATCCTCGAACCAAACGTTTTTGGAGATCATCGTGGATACTTCTTTGAATCATATAATGAAAAAAGCTTAAATGATGCAATAGGACAAGATATTCATTTTGTACAAGATAACCAGTCCTTTTCCAGTTATGGAGTTATTCGCGGCTTACATGCACAGTCGGGGACGTATGCTCAGGCAAAACTAGTTCGCGTGCTAAAGGGAGCGGTATTGGATGTCGCAGTAGATTTTAGACCCGAATCTCCAACCTATGGACAACATATTACCGTACTACTTTCAGCAGAGAATCGACGTCAGCTTTATATCCCTCGTGGATTTTTACACGGATTTGTGGTTGTTTCGGAGCAGGCAGAGTTTTTCTATAAGTGTGATAATTTCTACTATAAAGACGCAGAAATTGGGGTTCGGTATGATGACCCGACCCTTGCTATTGATTGGACAATTCCAATAAAAGATTTGATTCTCTCTGAAAAGGACAAAGAACTCCCATTTTTAGATGAAATCAAGTGGTAATGCTAGAAAATATGAAACCACTTATTCTCATTACTGGCGCGACGGGTCAATTAGGACGTGAATTAAGAGTCGCTTTTGAAGGTGTAGACAAGGTTGACTGCAAGTTTGTTGATCGTGAAAACTTTCCATTGGATAGAGTCGAGGAGATTCAAGCGAAGCTACATACGTATAAACCGAACTATATTATTAATGCGGCGGCTTATACGGCCGTCGATCGAGCGGAGGATGAATTCGAGTTGGCGAATCGTGTCAACCACCTCGCTGTCAAAGAGATGGCGATATATTCACAACAGACGGATTGTAAATTACTTTCTATTTCAACCGATTATGTTTTCGATGGGGAAGGTAATAGAGCGTGGGAAGAAGATGATCTAGTGAAGCCAATTAATGTGTATGGAAAAACCAAGGCCTTAGGCGAGCTAGCGATCTTAAAGGAGAATAAAAATGCGATCATTATTAGAACTTCATGGGTATATTCGACCTTCGGTAATAATTTTGTAAAAACGATGCTCAGACTAATGTCTGAACGTGAGGAAATAAAGGTTGTCGACGATCAAATTGGATCTCCAACATACGCTAGAGATTTAGCTTTCATGATTAAAGGAATAATTTTAGGTGAAAAGTGGATCGGAGGAGTATATCATTATGCTAACGAAGGAAAGGTCTCTTGGTTTGATTTTGCAGCAGCAATAAAGAAATTAGCAAACCTTAGTTGCTCGATTCTTCCGATAGCGAGTGTTGAATTTCCTACAGTTGCCCAGCGTCCTAAATTCTCGCCGCTCCAAAATTCAAAAATAAAAAGTACTTTTGGTATGCAAATTCCAAAGTGGGAAACTAGTCTAGAAAAGATGCTCATAGAGATGGGTGCAATCAACAATAAATCAATTTAATCATGAAGGGTATAATTTTAGCAGGTGGTTCGGGTACCCGTTTACATCCATTAACTCAAGTCGTTTCAAAGCAACTTTTGCCTGTCTATGATAAACCTATGATATATTATCCCTTGTCTGTGCTTATGATGGCGGGGATTACCGAAGTATTAATCATTTCGACACCGACAGATTTACCTAATTTTCAGCGACTTTTCGGCTCCGGTAGCCAATTTGGCTTAACAATTTCTTACGCAGAGCAACCTCATCCAGAGGGCCTTGCTCAAGCCTTTATCATTGGTAAGGATTTTATCAAGGATGATGATGTTTGTTTAATATTAGGAGATAATATCTTTTACGGTGCCGGACTTCAAGTGTTGTTACAAGAAGCCAAAGAGAAAGTGGAGCAGGAAAAAAAGGCGGTTGTTTTTGGTTATTATGTTGAAGATCCTGAACGGTATGGAGTAGCATCTTTCGATAAAGCGGGAAAGGTTTTAGATATTGAGGAAAAGCCTCAGCATCCCAAATCAAATTATGCAGTCGTTGGATTGTATTTTTATCCAAACGATGTTGTATCCATAGCGCAAAATGTTAAACCGTCCAATAGAGGTGAGCTGGAGATTACCAGCGTTAATCAAGCTTACCTAAACAGGGGCATCCTCCATCTGCAGCTTTTAGGTAGAGGATTTGCATGGTTAGACACAGGGACACACGAATCGCTCTCCGAAGCAACGGAGTTTATTAAGACTATCGAAAAGCGTACGTCTTTAAAAGTCGCCTGTCTTGAGGAAATAGCTATCTTGAAAGGTTTCACTTCAAGAGAAACCGTGTTATCTAGTATTGATGATAAAAAAGGGGATTATTATGATTACGTAAGGCGAATTGCAAAGCAGGATTTTAAATATTAATCTGTTGAACCTCCAACTAAATTATTAATTTCCGCCCTTCAATTTTTATTGAGAAATTTATTCCAATGATTTCTAAAACGTCGCTATTAACCTCTATTTACATTCTAATTTTTTGCCTTTTGAATGTGGAAGGCAAAAACCCCTATGCGTATTTGCTGCAGTCAAAGAGCAATAAAGCTGTTTTAGAGGAAGCCTTGCAGATTAATACACATTTAGGGAAGGATACGCTCGCCATTCATAAAAGTCTAGATCCGTTATTAGAATTTGCAAAAAGCGAAAAAAGGGAGGATTTGAAGTTTGCCTATTATCTTTTGATGGCGGATGCTTTTTCTGTCGCTTATGATGATGTTAATTCACCGTCTGACCATTATTTTCACCTAGCATTAAATTCACTTGCTGTGAAAAACAATCAACATTTGGAAATGTTGACGAATATACGTTGGGGTTATTACTACTTCACCTATAGAAAAGTTAAAGAGGCATTCCCCTATTTTCTTAGAGCTAATGAGTTCCGTGACAATGTTCTTTCAGCCACAATGCCACTTGTGCCACTTCATTATAGCTATATGGCAAACTTCTATAGTTATATTGGCGATCATAAGAAGGCGATCGTTTATTTAAAGTTGGGCGTGCCCTATACCGATGAACTAAGTAGAAAACGCATAGACATGTTTAACGCCATTGGGGTTTATTCACGGCGCGACGCTCAGATAGCAGAAGCTGAAGTATACTTTAAGCATGCAATGAAAGTAGCCCTTGAGGCAAAGGATTCGGTTTGGGTAGGTATTATTTCGGGTAATCTCGCTGATTTCGAACGATCCCGTGGGAATATTAATGAGTCTTTAGCTTTAGTGCAGCGAAATATCAAATATTCAGAGCAGTTTAATGAATATCTAGACGCAATGAGAGCCTATATTGCGCTTGCTGAAATATATGTCGAGAAAAAGCAGTGGTCAAACGCGAAAGAGGCGCTTTTTAGATCGCAGGGCTATGTAGAAGATAAGCCCTATTTTCTGCAGTACAAGAGAGATATTGCAAAAATATTTGCAGATATAGCAAACGGAGAGGGCAATAAGGCGAAAGAGCTAATACATCTACACGAATATTTAGCGTTTAGTGACAGCTTGGCGAGTCAGACCAATTTTGATATGATGCAGAAGATTTATTGGCAATGGGAGTCTGAACGTTATGATCAAGCGATAAAAACTGCAGAATTGAAAAAAGTTCAATCACAACAAAAGTATCAGCTGTTTGGTATCCTTTTGTTGTTGAGCTTTGTCATCATTATTCTCTTGGTAAACCGCTCAAGAAATAAAGAAAAAATCAAATCCGCGATTCTCGAGAAGGAACAATTGAAACTAGCGTTCGAAAAGAATGTGTTGGATCAGGAATTAATCGTTTTAAGAGATTCGTTGGAGGAGTTTACAAATACTATAAAACAAAACGATTCAACTATTCAACAATTACGAATGGAAGTTTCGCAAGGCATAGATCTCGATCGTAAACACCAGGAAAAAATAAATGAAAGCCTAAGTGATATGTTGGAAACACATATCATGACGGACGAACGATGGTTAAAATTTAAAGAAGTATTCGAGAGAGTTTATCCTGGATATCTAGCGGAACAAAAGTCTTTTTTTCCCAAGCTTTCGGAAAACGATTTACGGCTTTTAGCCTTGATGAAATTGGATCTCAACAATCGCAGTATGGGAGATCTTCTTGGAGTCTCGATAGAGGCTGTTAAGAAAGCAAAACAACGACTCAAGAAAAAGCAAGAAACCATAGCAGGTTAAATGAAATTGTCCTACCCAACGGGTGGGATTTTTTATGTGCTTGACAATTAATGTTTTATTATTGGCGTTTTTGAAGCATTTTTCGTATTTGTAGCGATTTGTCCACCTTTTGTCCACCCCTCTTTATTGCGGAAATTCGAAAGATCAATACTATTTTTGACTCCATCAACAATTAACAAATATTAACCGCAATGAACTATTTAATAATAACCGCTATTATACTTTCGGCTGGGGCATTGTTCTATCTCTACAGAAAATTAACGTACAGTAACTTTGACAAGTATGCCGATTTAACAGTAAATCTGTTATTGGATCAAAATAATGGGGATTTTAATTCCCACTATGGATGCATTATATTTCAACTTCCGAGCTACGGGGAACATGTGAAAGAAGTTGTAATCACGGGTGTGCAAAGCAGCAATAAGCACATCCGTGTCAATGCATTCGAAAAGTTGAACTTTTTTATAACGCCGGGCCAAGCAAAAGAAAGTGCAATGCGTTCCATTGGCTTTTCAATTAGCAATAGAGCTTTGCAGAACCATTCGGGCAAACAGGAAAGCGTCGTCGTGCGAGGCTATATTGTAGATCGAAAGGGTGAGAAAAAATTGTTTTTGAAGACATCGTATTATACGCTTCGAGACTTTGATATGGAGCAACAGCCTGCAGCATACGATAAGTCAAAAGGTTTAGCAGTTTAATCCATTTTTTAGGTTGTTACAAGCATCGTGCAGCAATGTAACGATGCTTTTCCGTCTTATACACAGGAGTTTAATCACACAAACGTTTGCATAGAGCGACAGATTATATTTTCGAAAAATTATCAAATCGAATTCTTAAACAATTTGTTTTATTAAAAATCTTGAGTACTTTTGTTGCTCAATACTAGCTTATGTTGGACTCGCTCATTACGTCGAAGACCCGATTAAAATTGCTTATCAAATTTTTTGTTTCAGCATCAAATAAGGGATACTTACGTGGTATTGCAGAAGAGTTCAACGAATCAACTAATGCCGTAAGAAAAGAGCTTAATCAGTTAACTGAGGCCGGCTATTTAATGCGAAATCAAGAAAATCACAGAATCTATTACCGAGCCAATATAGCGCATCCTTTATTTGAGTCGCTGCAAAATTTGGTTAGGAAGTATCTGGGAATTGATAAAGTTATTGAAAATGTTCTTGATAGGTCAGGCGATGTAAGGCAAGTGAGCCTTTTAGGCGATTATGCGAAAGGAGTTGATTCCGGAACGATCGAAGTATTAGTTCTTGGAGATAATCTTGATACGGATTATTTGAAACAACTTGCTGCAAAAGTCGAATTATTATTGGGAAAGAAGATTTTGATATCTTTTGAACTCGACAAACAAGTTCAACAACAAATAATTCTTTTTCAAGAGGAGGATTAAGTTAGTATATTTCGGAAGACTACTAAAAATTCAAATGAGAATTAAGAAGATCGCATGTATAGGAGCTGGATATGTTGGAGGGCCAACAATGTCCGTGATCGCGCAAAAAAATCCAGAAATACAAGTAACAGTTGTTGACTTAAACGTTGACAGAATAAACGCTTGGAATCATGAAGACTTAGCAAGTTTGCCTGTTTACGAACCTGGTTTAGATCAAGTCGTATCGGAAGCTAGAGGCAGAAACCTTTTCTTCTCTACTGATGTGACTAAAGCAATTGAAGATGCAGACATGATCTTTATTTCAGTAAATACGCCTACAAAGACCTATGGAAAAGGGAAAGGGCAGGCTGCTGACTTAAAATTTATAGAGCTTTGTGCCCGACAAATTGCAGAGGTTTCAACAACTTCGAAGATTATCGTTGAGAAATCAACAATACCTGTGCGGACCGCAGCTACCATTAAAAGCATTTTGGATCATACAGGTAACGGGGTTCAATTTCATGTACTTTCAAATCCTGAGTTTTTGGCCGAAGGCACAGCAATTGCTGACCTTCAAAATCCGGATCGTATCCTAATTGGAGGCGAAGATCAAGATGCTATTCAAGCCTTGAAAAATATATACCAAGCATGGGTTCCTAATGAGCGCATTATAACGACCAACCTTTGGTCTTCTGAACTTTCTAAATTAGTCGCAAACGCTTTCTTAGCACAACGAGTATCCTCTATTAATTCCATTTCTGAATTATGTGAGGTGACAGGAGCTAATGTTGATGAGGTTGCACATGCGATCGGTCAGGACTCCAGAATAGGGTCTAAGTTTTTGAAAGCTTCAGTCGGGTTTGGCGGTTCCTGTTTTCAAAAAGATTTGTTAAATTTAGTATATATTGCTCGCTCGTATAACCTGAATGAAGTCGCTGATTATTGGGATCAAGTGATCCGTATTAATGACCATCAGAAAACAAGATTTGCAGAAAAGATTATACAATCGATGTATAATACGGTAAATGGCAAGAAAATTGCTTTTCTGGGGTGGGCCTTTAAGAAAAACACAAACGATACGAGAGAATCTGCGGCAATTTATGTGGCAGATCATCTATTAGAAGAACAAGCGAAGATCGCCGTATTTGATCCGAAAGTTCAGAAACATCAGATTTATAAAGATTTAGCATATCTGCAATCCCGGACTCATAGTGAGAACGAGAGCTTACTCGAAGTCGCTGAAGATGCTTATGAAGCTTGTCGGGATGCGCACGGTATCGCCATCCTCACAGAATGGGATGAGTTTAAAGACTACGATTGGAACAGGATTAAAGACAATATGAAAAAACCGGCCTTCGTTTTTGATGGTAGAAAGTTATTAGATAGAAAACGATTGGAAGAGCTAGGGTTCATCTACTATGCAATTGGGGAGTAATTGATTAATGATATTTAGCAATTAACCATATGAAAGAAACTGTAAAAAGTGAGACGGCTAACATCGTAGCTAAACCAAAGGATTATAATCCAGGTCCCCGGGTAGGGATCACTTTTAGTACATTCGATTTGTTACATGCAGGACATATCATGATGCTTGCTGAAGCAAAGCGTCAGTGTGATTATCTGATCTGTGGTTTGCAAATGGATCCTACGTTAGATAGACCTGAGAAAAATGCCCCGACACAAACTGTTGTCGAACGATATATACAACTAAGAGGCTGTGTATATGTGGATGAGATTGTTCCTTATTCAACTGAGCAAGATTTAGAGGATATCTTAAGATCTTTTAAACTTGATGTTCGTATTGTCGGAGATGAGTATAAGGATAGGGATTTTACCGGCAGACAGTATTGTGAGGAGAAAGGCATCGAACTGTATTTTAACAGTAGAGATCATAGGTTTTCTAGCTCGGGTTTGAGGAGGATCGTGGCGGAGAAGGAGAATTTGAAAAATGGAAAGTAAATAATCAACATAAATAGATGAGTAAAATATTAATTACTGGCGGAGCTGGATTCATTGGCTCTAATTTAACGGAGTATTTCCTAGGAAAAGGTCATCAAGTAGTTGTGCTTGATAATTTTGCTACAGGGCATCGTCATAACCTGATCCAGCATGAAGGAAACTCTAAATTTCAATTGATCGAAGGAGACATTCGGAATATGGAGGATTGTCAAATAGCTGTTAACGGTGTAGATTACGTATTGCATCAGGCAGCTTTAGGATCCGTTCCACGCTCGATTAAAGACCCGCAAACTTCGAACGAAGTTAATGTGTCTGGATTTTTAAACATGTTAGTAGCGGCGCGTGATGCGAGGGTAAAGCGTTTTATCTATGCTGCTTCATCGTCGACTTACGGAGATTCTGAGAATTTGCCTAAAGTAGAGGATGTTATTGGAAAGCCATTATCCCCTTACGCAATAACAAAATACGTCAATGAACTCTATGCTGAGATATTCTCCAAAACCTACGGGATAGAAACAATTGGCTTACGCTATTTCAATGTTTTTGGTCGAAGGCAAGATCCAAATGGAGCTTATGCGGCTGTTATTCCATTATTTGTGAAGAAATTTATGAATTACGAAAGTCCTGTTATCAACGGTGCGGGCGACTATTCTCGTGACTTTACTTACATCGATAATGTGATTCAAATGAATGAGAGAGCAATGTTGACCAATAACCCAGACGCCGTAAATACGGTTTATAATACGGCTGTTGGTGATCGTACGACACTTAACGAATTAGTAAATTATCTAAAAGAATTTTTGTCAGAATATGATGGTAAAATAGCTGAAGTAGAGGTAGTTCACGGTCCGAACAGACAAGGAGATATTCCACACTCACTAGCATCAGTTGAAAAAGCAAAAAGTCTACTTGGTTACGAACCATCGCACGTGATAAAAGAGGGGCTGAAAGAGGCAACGAAATGGTATTGGGAGAATTTAAGATAATAAATAACTGAAAATATATTTTACGAATTTAAAATGAAAAACATAGCTGTTATTGGTTTAGGTTACGTAGGCTTGCCTCTAGCGAGATTATTCGCTACAAAATATCCTGTACTCGGTTTTGATATTAATCAAAAGCGTATTGATGAACTTCGTTCCGGTAAAGATTTAACACTCGAAGTGGAAGATGAAGTTCTTAAAGGGGTTTTAGTTGATAGTAATCCCTTTGAAAATGGGGCTACGGTAGGACTATTCTGTTCAAACCAACTAGCTGATATACAAAATGCAAACTTTTATGTGGTAACAGTACCTACTCCGGTTGATAAAAATAATAGACCAGATCTAACACCTTTGTATAAAGCTTCTGAAACAGTAGGGAAAGTGTTAAAAAAAGGAGATATAGTTGTATATGAGTCAACGGTATATCCAGGAGTAACTGAAGAAGAATGTATCCCAGTTTTGGAAAGAGTGTCTGGGTTGAAATTTAACGTAGATTTTTTTGCGGGATATTCACCAGAGCGTATTAATCCGGGAGATAAGCAGCATACAGTTGATAAGATTTTAAAAGTTACGTCTGGATCTACACCTGAAATAGGTAAACAAGTGGACGAAGTGTATAGGTCTGTTATTACTGCAGGAACGCATCTTGCCCCAACGATCCGAGTTGCAGAGGCGGCAAAAGTAATTGAAAATTCTCAGCGTGATATTAATATTGCTTTTGTGAATGAACTAGCGAAAATTTTTAATATTCTGGAAATTAATACGCACGATGTCCTAGAAGCTGCTGGAACCAAATGGAATTTCTTACCATTCAAACCCGGTTTAGTTGGGGGGCATTGCATTGGCGTAGATCCTTATTATTTAGCGCAAAAGGCACAAGAGCACGGTTACCATCC
>JBEBRI010000045.1:0-25305 GCA_040394915.1 Sphingobacterium sp. | reverse complement strand
ATTGGCTGGAAATTTAATTTTTAACTATGACTTTAACTATAAGAAAGACAAATGGTCATGGGATAATAAGGTATTGGCTGCTTATGGACAGACTTTCCAAAAAGAAACAGATTGGCGAAAAAACGATGACCGATTCTCGCTGAATAGTTTACTAGGATATCAAGCCAAAGAAAAATGGCTATATACCGTTTTCCTAAATTTTAATACACAGTTCGCCAATGGATATTCTTATGACGACGATAATGTAGGTACATTAATATCTAAAGCGTTTGCTCCTGCTTACTTAAGCTTCGGTCCAGGTATCGCCTACAAAGAATCAGATAACTTCCGAATTAACCTTTCGCCAGCAGCAGCAAGATTCATTATGGTCGGCGCAAAAAGCTTAAGAGAACTTTATGATGTGGATGTCGATAAATTCTCCAGAAATGAATTCGGTGCATCCTTAGATGCTTATTACAAATTGAATATCATGGAGAATATTGCTTTGGAAAATATATTGAAACTCTATTCAAACTATCTGCAAGATCCACAAAACGTTGATGTCGATTATACTGCTAACTTGAAAATGCAAGTTAACAAATTTATCTCCGTGAATGCGGCTGCGCAATTGATATATGATGACAATATCGATGTTCCTAAAAACGATGGAACAAAAGGTCCGGGTCTACAAGTTAGGCAAGTACTCGGTGCTGGCGTCACTTATAAATTCTAACCCTAATATCAGCATCAAACACGAGAGAAGGCAGCGATAGGCTGTCTTCTCTCGTGTTATCATTATTTACTCTTATAAAGATGGTTTAGCAAGGCAAAGCAAATAATAAAACTCGCGATAAAGCCAAACCAAGACAAGATTGGAACGCCCCAAATCAAATAGCCTACGCGACCGTGCGCCAGAATACTAGCCCCAACACCAAAAGTCATCGCTAAAATTGACAAAAGAAATTTATTACCCATTCGATGGAGAATAAGTTGCAGATTATCAAAATCTTGCATCTTATGGTTTAGCGTAACCTTATCATTCTTTACTTTCTCCAAAAGTATCAAAAGATCCTCGGGCACCTCCGTCAACACATCCTTCGCAAACTTCGCCTTCTCTTTTAATTGTTGGATTAAATAGTCTGCAGAAAGCTTCTCTTGCGCAATCTTTTTCGCAAATGGCTCTATACTCTCCGGGACATTAAGCTCTGCATCTAGCTGTCGGCCAGTGCCCTCTAATATTGAAACGCCTCGGAGAAGTATGTAAACGAAATCGGGAAGTAAGATGTGATTACTTTGCAACACAATATTCAACTTCGCCAACATAACCGAGATATCAATATCATCTAAAGCGTTTTGCTTAATCATTTCAAAAATCTCATAAGCATCCCGCTCCAAACGACGTTCATCTTCAATATGGTGGACAACGGCTAACTTCTTAATATTCTTAATCAAGCTTTTCGCATCATTGGCTAAGAAGTCTAATACCATAGCCTCGATAATATTCCGATCTTGCGGAATCATAAAGCCCATTGCCCCGAAATCTAGAAAGACAATCTGCCCTCGTTTATTGACCAAAACATTGCCTGGATGAGGATCTGCATGGAAAAAACCGTGCATCAGCACTTGCTCCAAATATAGATCTAAAACATTTTGAAGAACTGACTTCGTATACAGACCATAGCGGGCAAAACCTTCCAAATCATTAACTTTTACACCTTCGATAAATTCAAGACATAAAATCCTGTCAGTACTGTATCGACGGTGTACCTTCGGAACATACACATCATTATTCAAAGCAAAATTGCGACGAAACCGCTCGATGTTGTTCAATTCGTTCGTGAAAGAAAGCTCATTTAATAAGGAACTTTCAAAGGAAAGCACAATCTGATAGAGATTCATCTTGTAAATCACCTCATATTTGCGCTGCAGAAGTTGCACCAGATCTTTTATAAAGTCCAAATCTGCACGAATAACCTCATCAATTCCCGCGCGTTTAACTTTCAACACAACATCTTGCCCATTGATCAATCTCGCTTTATAAACTTGTGCAATCGACGCTGAAGCAATAGGAACGACATCAATCGTCGAAAAATGAGCATCCAAATCAATCTCCAATTCCGAAGCCAATACCGCACGCAAATCAATCGGGCTTTGCATCACATCATCCTGTAATTTGACGAGCTCCTCCTGCAGATCTTCGGGAATAATGTCCGGACGATTACTCAGCAATTGCCCAAGCTTCACAAACGTTGGCCCAAGCTCCTCGATCGCCATACGGATACGCGCATTAAAATCGTCCTCAAAGATCTTCTTTGCATGATTGTTCCAAAATAAAAAACTATCTGGAAGTAATCGATCAATATTCGAACGTGAAATAATCTCATCAAATCCATGTTTCGATAAGATTTTTAAGATCTGACCAACCCTTTTAATTTTTTGAAAACCGTTGAATTGCATGCACTAGCCAATTTTTATTAAGATACAAATTATAATTTCGGAATATATCAAACTGATATTATTTTAAAATTACTATCATTTCACCATTTGATTTAGTACTTTATAATCCTATAGCATAACGATTATTCGCTACATTAGTTTGACCATCCTTCATGATGAAGACAAAACCGTTCCAAAACAGGTTAAAACAAAAAATTAATTTGTTTTATGACGTGCAGATTTCATCCATGAATTCGACAGCGGTGGTTTTAGTTATCCAAGTGAATGAGACCCAATTTTCAACAAACAAAAATCCAATATGATGTCCATAATAAGCAAACTGTCCACAGCGATAGGATCAAAAGATGAAAGGGCAAATATTGCTCTAGCGGTACAGATCGCTGCCGACGGAAATCAGTCGGCAATCCGTGATTTGATCGAAAATTTATCCAATAGCAAACTGCAAAATGATTGTATAAAGACTTTATATGAGATTGGAGAAAGAAATCCCGCATTAATTGCCCCTTATTTCCCCATCTTTTTGAAGCTTTTGAGCAGCAAAAACAATCGGCTTCAATGGGGAGCCATGAGTGCAATTTACAGCATCGCAGACGAAAAAGCAGCGCAAATCGTCGATAGCCTTGATCGATTGGAACTCGCCGCCCAGCAAGGAACAGTGATTACACGCGATAATTTTGTAAAAACACTCGTCAAGCTCTTGCGCTATGCTGAATGGGAAGAGGAAATTTTCCAGAGACTATGGAAACAACTAGATCAAGCTCCAAACAACCAATTTCCGATGTATGCGGAACAAATCATGATAGAACTGCCCAAACGATTCCGAGAATCCTTTAGAGCAGTCTTAAGTCAACGTATAAACGACTTGCCAAAAGAGACTCAACAAAAGCGAATCCATAAATTACTTAGAAATTTGGCCTAATAACAGCACTTTTGAACCATGTTTAAATGTATTGAAATTGTTATATAACAATTTCAAGAGTCCACCCATCAAAGGATTTGTCCGCTAGGTTCTATAGATGAGAACATTAAGAACCATGTTGCTCCAATGAGCAAAGCAGGTAAACAGTTCTTTTAAAAAAATAATTAGTAATTAGTTAAAAATTATCATATCTTAACAATCTCAATTAAAATATTGAATAATGTCAGTCTACTATTTTAAAAAGAATAGTACACCTTGCCAAGTTTTAATTAAGAATTGAATTAAGAAGCATATACTGGAATGCGAGTTCCAAGGAATAACAATCTCGTGAGTTCTGATATTTTAATGACAAACTAAATCCTGTTTTCGAGATTTATTAACATAGATCAATATTTGCTATCAAATTTAACGGCAATTTTACCCTATAATTTGAACAGATAAAAAAAAGTAGATTTATGAAAACATTACTAACAGCCCTAGCTTCCGTATTTTTAATTACGAATACAGCCTTTGCACAAGTAAAATGGTCGGTTGACCCTGCACATACGAGTGCGAGATTTGAGGTTAATCACTTAGGAATTTCTTTCGTGGACGGAACGTTTAATACCCTATCGGGTGTTGTAGAAACAACCGACAGCGTAAATTTTAACCAAGCAAAAATTGCCTTTGAAATCGATGTCAACAGTATCGATACCCGTATTGATGCGAGAGACCAACATTTAAAAAGCGACGATTTCTTTAATGCTGCGCAGTTTCCAAAAATGACTTTAACAAATGGCGTATTAATCAAAGGAAAAAAAGGACATTTTATATTGAAAGGCGACCTAACAATTCGCGATGTCACTAAACCGGTTGTATTTCAAGTCGTTCAAAACAACGGAATTATCACCGATCCATGGGGCAAAACTCGTGCGGGCTTTACAGCAACAACAAGTATCAACCGCCTGGATTACCATATCAATTACAATGATAAATTACCAAACGGGGTACAAGCCGTTGCATCGGACGTAAAAATCATTGTAAATACTGAACTCGTAAAGAACTAAGTGTAATATATACCTAGGAGTAGTTTAGTGCTACTTACATAATGGAATTCCACACTATTCCATTATTGCAAAATTAGAGGCTTCCAAAAATTTGGATAGCCTCTTTTTTTGATTATTCTTCCACTTCGTAACTCCAGTTCGCGAGACGATCCTGGAAAACTCTAGAAATCTTATTAAAATAACGCTTCTGTTTATAGCCCATCACCCATTGAATTCCCTGGGTTGCATTCGTACAGAAAATCTCATCCGCAACTTTCATAATATCTGGTTTAATCTCCGCTTCTACGACTTCGATACCTTCAGATAAGGCAATATCCATGACGACACGACGCATCACCCCAGCAATACAACCTTCAGACAAAGCCGGTGTATACAAAACCTTATTGTAGTAGATAAAAATATTTGAAGTCAAGGCCTCACATAAATTTCCCGCTTGGTTAACGATAAAGACTTCATCAAAGGCGTGCTTTTTACGGAAGATACCCGCCATCACATATACTAAAGCATTATTCGACTTCAGCTTAGAAAGCTCGCTATAAGGCTTTTTAAAGTCTGTATATAAATCGACAATTAAACCCAATTTCTTATCCCGAAGGGTTTCTTGTTTACGCTCTACTTGCAGCACATAGCCCGCCTTGTTCGACTCTGGACCATATAGGCCAGCACCCATACGGAAAATAATTAGACGTACGCGTAAAACCTGACCCATCATATTATTTTTGCGAATCAGTTCTTCGGTTTTACTGCGAACAAAAAACGTATCAAAAATACCCGTATCTTCGAATTGCAACAAGGACATCCCCTCTTGCAAGCGCTCAACGTGGAAATCCAAAAAACGAATGTCCCCGTCTTTCCATAACATCGTCTCAAATAATCCATCACCATAGCGAAAAGCACGATTATCTGCACTTAAAACCGCCATATCTTCGGGTACTAAACTCCCATTAAAGTTTATATATTGTATTGGCATATTTCCTCTATCCTATCTAATCTACTGTGTTTGTACTATAGTTTTCCCACTTCTCTAATGCTAAACGGAAATCCTCTGGCATTGGTACTTCAAAATGCAAAAATTCTTTTGTCTTTGGATGTTCAAACCCTAAACTCTTCGCATGCAAGGCTTGTCTTGGCATTAAGGTAAAACAATTCTCAACGAACTGCTTGTATTTCGTGAACGTCGTTCCCTTTAATATTTTATGACCACCGTAAGACTCGTCATTGAACAAAGGGTGGCCGATCGACTTCATGTGCGCGCGAATTTGATGGGTACGCCCAGTTTCCAATTGGCACTCCACTAAGGTCACATAACCCAAACGCTGCAAAATCTTATAATGCGTAACAGACCATTTCCCTTTCTCCGGATCATCATAGATGTCCATTATCCGACGATCTTTCATATTCCGACCAATATACCCAGTAATCGTGCCATCTTCCTTCAAATCGCCCCAAACCAAAGCGACATATTTACGCGCTATCGAGTGTTCGTAAAATTGCTTCGCCAGGAAAGTCATGGCCCATTCATTCTTCGCAATGATTAACAGACCAGAAGTATCTTTATCAATACGGTGGACGAGACCCGGACGTCCGGTATTTCCCGGTAACGTAGGCAGTTGATTTAGATGGAAGGTCAACGCATTCACTAGCGTACCGGTATAGTTATTAAATCCAGGATGAACAACCATACCCGCCTGTTTATTAACCAACAAGACGTCATCATCCTCATAAATAATATCCAAGGGAATATCTTCTGGATAAACTTCCGTATCCCGTGGCGGATCAGGAAGAACAACCGTAATGACATCCAAGGGCTTCACCTTATAGCTTGCTTTTACAGCTTTCTCATTCACTAAAACAGAACCCGAATCAATCGCATTCTGAATGCGGTTTCTTGAGGTATTTTCCACACGATTCATTAAGAATTTATCCAAGCGTAACGCCGCCTGCCCTTTATCTGCAACGATACGTAAATGCTCAAAAAGTTCTCGCTCGTCCTGTTCTAAATCCAATTCTTCCGTCATAGCCACAAAAGTAATATTTTTCACCTGATGTACCTAAGCTTCCTTATTTTACATTCGCCAGATTCAACAATTGGATTAATCCTTAACTTTACGCCATGTCGCTCGAATTCCCTATATATAGTCCTATACAAAACATAACCCATCCGCTGTTGACCGAAAAAAACATCCAACTAGCGATTAAACGCGACGATATGATTCATCCATTTATCTCAGGAAATAAATGGAGGAAACTGAAACTTCATATAAGCCATATGAAGGAATTAAGAATAAACAAGTTAGTTACGTTCGGCGGAGCATGGTCAAACCATTTACTGGCAAGCGCCGCTGCAGGTGCGCAGTTCCAGCTCAAAACCTACGCATTCGTTCGCGGTGACGAAGTTTCAAATCCAGTCCTCAGTCTATGCAAACTTTTTGGAATGCAACTTATTTTTGTAGATCGAACGACCTATAAAGACAAGTATGCTTTATTTGAGTCGCATTTTAATAAAGATGCCGCGCTATTCGTCGATGAAGGTGGACGCAGCAAAGAAGGTCTTATCGGCTGTGAAACTATCATAGAAGAGCTAACGGACTCCTACAGCGATATATTCCTGGCCGCCGGAACGGGAACAACCTGTGCTGGGGTTTTATCGGCAATCAGCAGAAAGAAACAACATAGTATCGTTCATGCAATTTCGGTGTTAAAGGGAGGGGAATTTATTCAAAAAGATATACAGGATTGGGGAATTGACATCACCCCACTGAGACTGCATACAGATTATCATTTCGGTGGATACGCCAAGACCAAACCTGAACTTCTCGAGTTTATACATAGCTTTATGCAATCAACAGGTATTATGATTGAGCCTACCTATACAGGAAAAATGATGTACGCACTTTTTGACCAGGTAAAACAGGGCAATATTAAACCAAACAGTAAGATTTTAGCCATTCATACCGGCGGATTAACAGGATTCCTAGGAATGTATGAAAAATTCGATAATTTAGCATCCGTAAAGGAGCTCGTAAAAACAATGTTCTAAACCTACTGTTTATTGTGAACGACACTGATATACAAAGACATCAATCATATACTTCAATCATGCGGAAAATCCTCATCAGTTTGTTTTTAATCTTTGCTTTTTTTAGGCCAACTCTCGCACAACAGATACTGATTCAAGATAGCGTTACCACCAAACAACAGCAGGATAGTACCCGAAACACACAGGAATTATACGATATTGTTGATCTTTTCAAAGATATTATCCCTTCAAAAAAACCGAAGGACACCAAGCCAAAGAAGCGTTCCCCAATTTCTTACCTCCCCAACATTAATTACAACCCTTCCATTGGTGCACAAATTGGAATTAAAGCGGTAGGTGGTAAAGTATTGGGTAACCAACCTAACACGCAGATGTCGATTGCTGCCGCTGCCCTGAGTTATACAACAAGAGGTATCATCGTAGGCTATTTAATTCATGATATCTACACACCCTCAAACAAATGGAACATTAAGGGGAATGTCATGATCGCCAAGGCTGTAGGATTAGATTACGGATTGGGCATGGGAATTCCTTTAGAAAACCCCACCGAAGAAGAACAAATTATCAACAATCCCGATCGACATCGCTTTGTCAATAAATTTACTGCTTACACGATCAATGAGCGTATCTATAAGCAATTATTTCCCGGAGCTTTTCTCGGGGCGGGCGTATTCTTCGAGCTAAAACGAGGGCTAGAAACCTTTGGAAGTGATGAGAACATGTCGCCGAGCCAAATCTACAGCCGATGGAACGACTTCAATCCGGTCAACATCAACAACAACGGTCTGATGGTGAATATGCAATATACAACACGCGATAATCCGAATAGTGCACATAAAGGGATCTATGCAGATGTCGTCTTACGGATGAATCAGGAATGGATGGGCTCCCAACATAATGCATATCAACTCCAAACAGACTTCCGAAAATACTGGCAGCTATCTAGCACAAGACCAAACCATGTCTTGGCATTTTGGAATTTTGGATCGTATAAATTAGGTGGAAAGCTACCGTATATTGATCTACCAGGAACCAGTAGAGACCCCTATGCGCGAAGTGGTCGAGGCTATACGATGGGCTATTTCAAAGGTATGTCTTACTTTTACTCGGAAGTTGAATATCGTTACCCTATCCTACGCAATCAGTTCTTAAGTGGCGTTGTCTTTGCCAATGTGCAAAGTACCAACGATCAAATGGGCACCAAGTTATTCCAACACTGGCAACCCGCAGCAGGTGCTGGACTTCGGGTCTTGTTCAATAAAGCAACGCGTACCAACCTATGTATTGACTATGCTTTTGGAAAGTTTGGTCAAAGAGGTCTTTTCCTAGGTTTAAACGATGCATTTTAGATGTTTTGCGACCTACATTTATAAGATATTAGGCTAAAAATTCTTTTTTTTCGGTATTTTGCGGACAAATCTACCTGAACATGATGTTTGTTTTTTCGAAGAAATCTATTTTAAGCATACTCCTACTTTCCTATAGCACCTTAAACGCGCTAGCGCAGACGCCGAAAACCGATACCACACTCGCTGAAATTGCACCAATAGAAATCAAAGCGCATTTCAATTCACAAGCCATGCTCGATATGACAAGTTCAGCGCGAGTAGTCAGTAAAACGCTCTTACAAGCACAATCAACAAGTACGATCCTGAGTGCTATGAATAGTACGCCAGGCATTCGCATGGAAGAACGTTCTCCCGGAAGCTATCGATTAGCACTTCGGGGAAGTATGATACGTTCCCCATTTGGTGTTCGTAATACAAAAATATACCTCGATGAAATTCCTTTTACCGACGCTAGCGGAAATACATACCTCAATATACTCGATCCCGTTGGTATCGATCATATCCAAGTCATCAAAGGCCCGGACGGCTCACTTTACGGCCCGAATACAGGCGGCGTGGTGCGTATTATACCCAATGGGCTCGCCAGTCAAAAACACAACGATGTCTCTTTGCTATTAGCCGGCGGATCCTATGGCATGTTTCAAGAACAGCTCAATATCGAACAGCAGGTCAATAAACAATATAACTTTTCCTTTAGCCAAGCCTTTTTAAGATCTGACGGCTATCGTGATCAAAGCGGTTTAAACAAGAAATTCTTCCAAACCGCCCATCAATGGGCTTATAGTCCAAAGGGAGAACTAAAATTCCTAGCCTTATATGCCGATCTAGGCTATGAAACACCAGGAGGACTTACCCAAGCACAGTATCTTGATAATCCAAGACAAGCAAGACCTGCAGGCGGTCCTTTTCCAAGTGCCATCGATCAGAAAGCCGCAATCTATAACAAGACAAGCATCGCCGGAATCACAAATACCTATCAAATCAATGCGCAACTAAAGCATGTGATCGCTTTGTTCGGAAGTTATACCGATTTTAAAAATCCATTCGTAACCAATTACGAAACGCGAAAAGAGAAAAACATCGGATTACGTACCTATCTTTCCTACGAAGAAAACCAATTGGAAGAATTTCAATGGGAAATGCAATTGGGCGCTGAAGGCCAAAAAGGTTGGTATGCCATTAAGAACTACGAGAACAATTTTGGAGTTAAGGGGCCCCTCAACTACGACGATCAGCTTGAAAACCTTCAACATTTCTATTTCTATCGCGTAAGAGCAAAAATCGCACAACGCCTAATTGCTGAAGGATCAATTGGGCTCAATCTGAACAATATAGACTTTGAACAAAAGGCCAATAATGCCGATCCGATCAAGGGTGAAAAAGATTTTAAAAACAGCTGGATGCCAAGAGTAGGCCTCTCTTACTTAGTACGCCCAGAGTTTGCTATCAGAGCATCTATTTCAAAAGGCTATTCGACTCCGACCATCTCTGAAGTTCGCTCCTCTAACAATCAAATCAACCGAGATTTAAATGCTGAGGATGGCGTAAATTACGAAGCAGGGCTACGCTATGAAACCAAGAATCGTCGTATCATAGCCGATTTGGCGGCCTATCAATACCGGATGAAGAATGGAATCGTTAGACAATTAGATGCTGGCGGTGCTGAGTACTTCAATAATGCCGGTGAAATCGAGCAAAAAGGAATAGAAGCTAGTGTTCTAACGCAAATTATCAGCCCTGAACAGGGATTATTTGTCAGAAGCTTAATTTTCTCGACCAATCTGACCTATCAAGATTATTCATTTGCAAAATACTTAGTCGATGATAAGGACTATACTGGCAATCAAGTCACATCGATTCCAAAGTGGATGTGGGCGAATACCCTTTCCTTAGAATTGCCGAAGCATTTTCAAATCAATCTTTATCATAACCACTGCTCGTCGATTCCATTGAATGATGCGAATAGTTTTTATGCGGAGAAATACGATTTAGTACAAGCAAAACTAGCCTGGACAACAAGCGTATTGAAGCAGCGAAAAATACAGATCTTTATCGGCGCAGACAATCTATTGAATGAGAAATATAGCTTAGGAAACGATATCAACGCTATGGGAAACCGATTCTACAATGCCGCTCCACCTCGTAATTACTATGCTGGCTTGAAGCTGATAATGTAAAAAAAGAATAATGGGAAACATAATATCGGTCAGAACGCCCCAATCTAAATAAAGCGTGTCATTACAAAGAATCTCTTCATCAGAGATGGCCGCTAAAACCCATAGCAAAATTCAAGTTTACGAAGGTAATAATGCGTAGAGAAAATATGTTCGTGTAATTTAGGGAGTCTTATGTTATTGAATTTTAAAAATCATATCAGAAAACACGTAGCGATTAGCGATGAACAATTCGAAGCGATCGTCCCCTATTTTGAAGTGCTAGACTTCAAAAAGAAAACTCATTTACAAAAGCCCGGACAGGCGCATTTATACAATTATTTTGTATTAGCAGGCTGCTTACGCATGTATACTTTACATCAGAAAGGTCAAGAATTAACCTGCGACTTTGCATTGGAGTCCTGGTGGATTTGCGATCAAAAAGCCTATATCGGCAAGCAAAAAACAGACTGCGCGATACAGGCAATAGAAGACAGTCAAATCCTTCGAATTAATCGAGAGCAAGAGCTTTTACTGCTTCAAGAGCAAGCTTTTATGCAAAGCTACTTCCTTCAAGTGTATCAGAAGGCCTATGCAGCTGCGCAATTCAGAAACAAGCTCTTTAAGTCACATTCCAAGGAGGAAATCTTTATCCAGTTTAACAATAACTTTCCCCATTTTGTACAGCGCGTGCCCCAATATCTAATCGCTTCCTACCTCGGACTCACACCTGAGTATCTAAGTGAAATTCGCAAAAAAATGTTTTCTTAAACTAGCTTAAGATTTTCCTGTTTTCAGAATAGCATCTTTGTTTAAACAAAAAGCTATATACGATGGAAGCACGAATGAATATCGCCGAATTGGCTCCAAATGGTTACAAAAGAGTAATCACGCTTGAAAATTTTATCCAAGCATCCGACATCAACAAAACCCAATTAGAATTAATAAAAATCCGGGCATCACAAATTAATGGATGTGCATTTTGTATTAATATGCATACCAAAGATGCGATGGCCATGGGCGAATCCGCCCAACGTATATTCTTGTTGGATGCGTGGCGTGAAACAAATGTTTTCAGCGATGAGGAACGTGTGATCTTAGCGATAACCGAAGAAGTTACCAAAATACATGAGCATGGCCTAAGCGATGAAACCTACAAAGCGGCAAAAGCATTGTTTACAGAAAGCTACATTGCACAAGTTATCCTAGCCATTGCAACCATCAATGTTTGGAATCGAATTGCGATCAGTAGTCATACACAGCCCGATTTATAGGACAAGCTTTTAGATTAGCCCTAGCTCATGCCTACCTGAACCCAAGCTTAGCCCATCAAACGAAATCTAAAAGGCCTGAGCTTGGATTTTCGTGTAAGTGAAATACAATGAAAACTCTCCTTAATTGGGCGTTCGTTATCCAATTTTACTATTTTCCTCAGCGCCTTCTTTTTGGCTAATTATTGTTAAATTAGTGTAAGCCAACGATAAACGCGATGAAAACAATCACCAGAATATGGCATGGCATTACGCGGAAAGAAGACGCTGATGTCTATCTGAACTACCTGACTAGTACGGGCATGAAAGACTACCGCAGCACGAAAGGAAATCTATCTGCAAAAGTACTACGTCGCATTGATCACGACATCTGTCATTTTATGACCGTCACAGAATGGGAATCCACGACCAGCATACAACAATTTGCCGGGGAGCACTTTCAGAAAGCGCGCTATTATCCGGAAGATAAAAAGTACCTTTTGGAATTCGAAGAGTTCGTCACCCATTTTGAGACCTACGACTTCGAATAAATGGCCGAGCGGCTCGTGGGAATGCTAAAGGAAAAGGTACTACCAACGCCCAAGCTACTATCTACAGCAATACTGCCTCCTTGGTTCTCGATAAAATCTTTTGCAATGGAGAGTCCCAGTCCCGTTCCTGAACGCATGGAGCCCGGTATTTGGAAATAGCGATCAAATATGCGATCCTTATATGAATTATCGATTCCCTTTCCATGATCTTGAACCGAAAAGATAAGCTTCGAATCTTTTTTCACCAAAGAAACGATGATCTGACTTCGTTCTGGAGAATAACGAATCGCATTGGTAATAAAATTTGTGAGTACCCAGGCAGTTTTTTCTTCATCAATAAATACTTCAGGGAGGTCTTCGTCCAATTGCGTGATTAATTCGATTTGCTTTTGCTCGGCCTGTAGATGGGTTGCTTGCAGGGCGTAAGTAATGACCGGCATGGGGTTACACCATTGTGCAAATAATTTAATATTTCCCGTTTCGACCTGTGACATATTAAGTAATTCTGACGTAATTCGTAACAATCGCTCGCTATCATCGCGAATACCCTCCATCAATTTCTTCTGATTTTCAGTCAACACGCCGGTTTTAGGATGATTCATCAGCTCTAAACCCATTTGTATAGAAGCAATCGGTGTCTTTAATTCATGGGATACCGTGGCAATAAAATTCGTCTTCGCCACGTCCAGCTCCTTAAAGCTTGTGACATTTCTTAGGATAATGACCTCTCCTACCTGCTGCAGCGCCTGTTCGCCGGTCGGCACTATAGCAATCGGGTGAACTTGTTTCTCGAAAAAGCTCTCCTTATCCCCCGTATAAATGCTTATGGTTTGATCTCGGCTATCGGCTTCGCCATGAAGATGCGCTTTATCTGGGATCTCAATTATTTTTTGAACCAATTCATTCCCTGTCGCGAGCGCTTTCAAGCTTTTGCTTTCGATATCATTGCGTGATAAACCTGTCAACAATAACGCTTCATCGTTGATAAACAGAATTTCCTGCTTATCATTCAAGCCAATGACAGGATCGTGAATACTGTTCACCAGCGCTTCCACCCGCTTTTTCTCTTGTAAGATCGTATCTAGTTTGCTGTTCGCATATTCCTGAAGCCGCTCGGCCATACTGTTAAACGAATTAGCAAGGTCAACAAATTCCGAATCACCCTCCAAGTATAATCGCTGCGCATAGTTCTGCTTGGCGATCTCCCGAATGCTCAAGGTTAATTTTTTAATCGGATCGGCAATATTGCTGGGTAGATTCATCCATAGCACAAAGGCTATTAAGAAACTCAAGGCCCCCAATATGGAAATAAGTAAAAAAGCTTCTTTCGCGAGTAGACGCGCATGATCGTTCTTCTGTACAATCGCCGCCATATTGACATTCATAAGATTGACCAACTCCTTACGCAGTTCTGCTGCGACGGGATAGTTGTGAGGCTCTTCTTGCAACAAATTTAGCTTCTTCGTCAGGCGATCTGTAATTTCCCGCTCGGTAATTTCTGTCACGTTCTTTTGCTGTCTGGATAGATTAATCTGTAGCGTTTTCAAGGCCTGCGTATCGCCAGCAGCCCATTGATCGGCCGCTTCTAACATATTTCGAGCATATTCTACCGACAAATAATTCGCCGCAAGAATATTTTCGCCATCTTTCTTCAAGGCACTAACATACCAAGTACTTGAAAAGGCGAGCATAAGGATCATTAAGAATAATAACCCTATACCGATATTTAATTTGGTTTTGATTTTCATGACAATATGATTAAATCAACCGCTATTGTTTCTAATTTCTTGAGTAACTTTCTAAATAGGCCAACGGTCCATAAAATTCGGAACAGTGGCCAATGGGGACGTCCTATACACAAGGTCGTAATGCGCATCTGCAATACTTGCTCAACGATACATGTCGGGATATCCTTGCCCTGTATTTGTAAAACTTGTCCGCCCAATTCTGTTGCCAATTTAAAATTATTAATCAAATAACGCTGTTTGTCTAAAGCGATTTTATTTAGCGACTCCTTCGGCGTTTGCACATACAAGACAAACCAATCGGCATGATAATAACTAGCGAGCCTACAAGTTTTCCGAATAATATTGCGAGCGACTTTTTCCTCCGTACTGATACAGACCATAAACCGTTCCGTACGACGCTTTTTCTCGCCAATTGCCGTCCGTTCATGTTTCTGAATGCTATGTCGTGCAATTTCCTTTGCAGCTAACTCCCGTAGCAACTCTAAATGCTCTTCCTGAAAGAAATTGCGTAAAGCAGTTTGTATTTTATCCGAGGTATAGATCTTTCCTTCTTTTAAACGTGCGATAAGGTCATCCACACTAATGTCGATCAACACCAGTTCATCAGCCATATCCAACACTTTGTCGGGAACCCGTTCTTGAACCTCGATCTTAAAATAAGCATTGAGTTCGACCTGTAAGCTATCAACATGCTGAATATTCAGCGCCGCGATAACATTGATTCCTGCCTCCAGCAATTCAACAACGTCTTGCCATCGCTTTGAATTTTTACTTCCTGGAATATTACTATGTGCTAATTCATCGACGATAACCACCTCGGGCCTCAGCTTTAAAATAAGATCCACATCCATTTCTTCCAATTGGTTTCCCTTGTAGTATAATTTTCGTCGGGGCAAGATGGGAAGACCGGCTGTCAATGCTTCCGTCTCCGCTCGTCCATGTGTTTCAACAAATCCTATTTTTACCGATATACCATTCTTCAAAAGTTTATGTGCCTCTTCCAGCATACGGTAGGTTTTACCTACACCCGCACTCATTCCTAAGTAGATCTTAAACTTACCTTTTCGGGATTGCTTTAAAAGATCCAAAAAATACTCGGCCGATTTACGCTGATCTTCCATGTGTAGCTTCCAAATTTAGAATCGCCAGGTAATTGCGGTGTTATATGCGTTATTGCGACGCTCAGAAAGTGTATCTCGATTATAAAAGGCGTTGCTGTTAGCCTGTAAGTAACGATATTCCACTCTCCATACTAAATTATCGACTAGGCGCAGGTCAAAACCTGCCGATGCTCCATAAAGGCTTTTCAAGGCAGTAGAAGTAGCAGCCAATATCATGCCCTCCTTATCCTTAAAATACTCCAAGCGCCCGTTGAGATGTAACCTGTTATTAAATTGATATTTTGCTTGTAAGCCTGCGGTCCAGTATTTTGCTTTCTTCATACCTTGAGAACGCCGTTGTATTGCAAAATCAAAGAGACCTATTAGGCGTAGTCCTTCGTTCAGATCGATTTGAACATAGAAATCATGAAACATACGCAGGCTGTCTGCTCCCTCTTTACCCATATAGGAGCTGCTATTTATCAACAGCGATTCCGTGGGTTTATATTGAATTTGATGGCCAAAGGATAAACCGGTACTTTGCGTTGGTAACTGTATCCGTTGCCAGCCATTCACCGCCAAGACTGCTATATTCCAAGTAGCATCGCTATTTTGATACGACAGCTTAACTCCGGTTTCGAAATACGGCGAATTGTCGGCAGCCAAACTCCGTGTGAGATTGATATTATCGATTCCTATAGCAGACTCTGGACCAATATGGGAAGGCATGATTCCAGCGTCAATCCATAGGTTGGCGTCTTTGCTGATTTTATAACCTACATTGGCCTCATATATAGCCTTATAAATCCCCTCTTCGGCTGCATAATTCGCATTCATGTAAGATCCTGCTGCCAACGCTAAATTACTACGAACCCGATCAGTCTGATATGCGAGTTTCAGCATTGCCAAATTGACGGATATCTCATTGTTACGATGATGACTGTAGGTAAACGCTGGCTTCTGATGTTGACTTGGCTTTTTCGGGTCGAAACTATAATAGCTTTCGATGTACGCAGACATGCGAAGCTTCACCTTTGTTGTATCTTGTTCTTCCTGACCATAAGATGTGAAAGCTGAAAACAAAACCAATCCTGATAACCAATTTTTAATCTGCATGGTTCCCTCCAGTCTGTTTACTGATTTTGTCTAGTGCGATATTTAGCGAAAGCAGGTGAATTTTTGCTGGCCCAAACAAGTTCCAAAGCGGCTGTTCAACGTGTTGACCGATTAAATCGACGACTACCGCTTCCGATAGCCCCCTCGCCTTCGCAATTCGTGCTACTTGTACATTTGCTGCTGCCACGCTGATATGCGGATCGAGTCCACTACCACTTGCAGTTAGCAGTTCTGCAGGAACCTGACTACGATTTATACTGGGATTTTGCTCGATAAACTTATCGATTCGTTGTTCCACTTCCTTCAAATAATCTTCATTTGAAGGTCCTTTATTACTTGCTCCCGAAGCGGAAGCATTATAGTTAACCGCGGAAGGTCGAGATTGGAAATACTTGGGATCGGTAAAGGACTGCCCGATATGATAATAGTAACTGCGGCCATCGGCTTCTATTCGTTCTCCGCGACCTTGGCTTGGCGCCGCTTGCGCAATGGCCCAAATCGCTAAAGGATAGAGAACGCCAAATAACACTAAACTGACCAGCGTAAGTCGGATGGCTATCCAAATTGAGTTTTTCATGTTGTTCTGATTTAAAAGATAAAGGACAATAGCATATCGATTAATTTAATACCGATAAATGGGGCTAGTAGTCCCCCGAAACCATAGATTACTATATTTCTTCGGAGTAATGCGGAAGCTCCAATTGGCTTGTAGGGTACACCTTTTAGGGCCAATGGTATTAACAAAGGGATCAAGATTGCATTGAATATGATAGCGGAAAGAATGGCTGATTCCGGGCTCTTTAACTGCATAATATTTAACGGAGCCAATGCTGGAATCGCGATCACAAAGAGTGCAGGGATAATTGCAAAATATTTGGCGACATCATTCGCTATGCTGAAGGTTGTTAAAGTTCCCCGAGTCATTAAGAGTTGCTTTCCAATCTCCACAATCTCAATAAGTTTTGTCGGATCATTATCTAAGTCAACCATATTCCCAGCTTCCTTAGCGGCCTGTGTTCCGCTGTTCATTGCGACGCCAACATCAGCTTGTGCTAGCGCTGGCGCATCATTCGTTCCATCCCCCATCATGGCGACTAACTTCCCGTCTTGCTGTTCCTTACGGATGTAATTCATCTTATCCTCGGGCTTTGCCTCCGCAATAAAGTCGTCTACGCCAGCCGTCTTGGCAATAAAGGATGCGGTTAAGGGATTATCTCCCGTAACCATCACTGTCTTTATACCCATCTTACGGAGTCTTGCAAAACGTTCTTGAATACCCGGTTTAATAATATCTTGCAATTCAACAACGCCCAGTACCTGCTCGTTTTCTATAACAACCAATGGCGTTCCTCCATTTGCCGATATCGCTTGAACAGCCGACGCTGTTTCTTGTGGAAAATGATTTCCTGCATCTTCCACAATTTTCTTAATGGCATCCGTTGCACCTTTTCGAATTCGCGTAGAACCGATGTTAAGTCCTGAACATCGCGTTTCTGCCGTGAACTTGATAAATAATTCTTCCTGCGATGATGAACTTGAAAGATCTAATCCCGACAGTTCGACAATGGATTTACCCTCGGGGGTTTCATCAATTTTAGAGCTCAACGCAGCCGCCTTAATCAGGCGTTCTTTAGCAATGCCAGGAGCTTCTTGAAAACGTGTTGCTTTTCTATTACCAATCGTAATTGTCCCGGTCTTATCCAATAACAGAACATCAATATCACCGGCAGTCTCCACGGCTTTTCCAGATTTCGTTAATACGTTTGCTCTTAATGCGCGATCCATCCCGGCAATCCCAATTGCAGAAAGCAATCCCCCAATTGTTGTTGGAACCAAGCAGACAAAAAGTGAAATAAAAGCAGCAATGCTGATTCCTACTTTGGCAAATTGTGCAAACGGGCTGAGCGTGACGACCACAAGGATAAAGACTAGGGTAAAGCCTGCTAACAGAATGGTGAGCGCTATTTCATTGGGTGTTTTTTGCCGCTTCGCGCCTTCCACTAGCGCAATCATCTTATCTAAGAAGCTTTCTCCAGCAGCTGCTGTCACGGTAACGACTATTTCATCCGATAGGACTTTCGTACCGCCGGTTACCGAACTACGATCACCGCCAGCCTCCCGTATAACAGGGGCTGACTCCCCAGTGATCGCACTTTCATCGATAGTCGCTAATCCTTTAATAATTTCTCCGTCCGTGGGAATAATATCGCCTGCTGTACAGATAAAGATATCGCCTTTCTGTAGTTCCGACGAGTTTATCGTTTTTCCGTTGCTCAGTTTTGCGGGCGTTTCTTCCCGCGTTTTCCGAAGGCTATCGGCTTGTGCCTTACCCCTCGCTTCTGCAAGGGATTCAGCGAAGTTTGCAAATAAGAGGGTGATTAAGAGGATCAAGAATACGCTGAAATTATAAGCGAAACTTCCTTGCTCCTGGTTCCCTAGAATAATCCCTACGCAAACGACTGCCATCACCAGGGTTGCGATTTCTACCGTAAACATAACAGGGTTACGGACCATTATTCGCGGATCAAGTTTTACAAATGCTTGAACGAAGGATTCTTTTAATAATCGAGGATCAAAAAATGAATTTTGAGCTTTCATGGGTTCTGAATTATTTAAGTGAGAAATACTCGGCAATGGGGCCTAGTGTAAGTGCTGGGAAGAAAGATAGTGCGGCAACGATAAGAATCACGGCTAAAATCATAAAACCGAAAGTAAAGGTGTCGGTTTTTAGGGTTCCAGCGCTCTCGGGTATATAGCGCTTTTCGGCCAATAAACCGGCGATAGCAACAGGTCCTATTATTGGAATAAAACGTCCAAATAAAAGCACAATGCCCGTACTGATATTCCACCATAGGTTATTGTCGGCTAGACCTTCGAAACCGCTACCATTATTAGCTGCTGCCGAAGTGTATTCATATAATATTTCCGAAAATCCATGGAAACCTGGGTTGTTGGTCGTCGCTGCACCTAGTGACGGATAGTAGCTCGCCATAGCTGTGCTAATAAGAATGAGAAAGGGATGTAGTAATGCGATCATCATCGCGATTTTCATTTCTTTAGCCTCAACCTTCTTCCCCATAAACTCAGGTGTGCGCCCTACCATTAGTCCACTAATAAATACGGCGAGGATGATAAAGACGAAAAAGTTTAGGATTCCGACTCCACAGCCTCCGTAGAATGCATTGATCATCATGCCGAGCAGTTGATTCATTCCCGACAGGGCCATACTGCTATCGTGCATAGAGTTGATGGAGCCTGTGGAAATAACGGTCGTAACGATAGACCAGAAACCTGCGGCAGCGGCACCAATTCGAATATCCTTCCCTTCCATGGCGCCGCTTTCCTGATTAATTCCCATAGCTGCAATCGCCGGGTTACCTGCCCTTTCCATCTGCACTGTTGGAATGGCTAAACAAAGAAAGCCAAGGGTCATCACAGCGAAAATAACCCACGCAAATTTCTTCTTCTGAATATAATAGCCGAAAGCGAAGATCATTGCAATAGGAATGATAAACTGCGCGATCATCTCGGTCATATTGGTCAAGAAGGATGGGTTTTCAAAGGGATGGTTTGAATTTGCACCAAAGAAGCCTCCACCATTGGTACCGAGGTGCTTGATGCTAACGAAAGCAGCCACAGGTCCAGTGGAAACATCAACTGTATCCCCTTCTAGACTAATCATCTGTTGTTTGCCCTGATAAGTCATCGGCGTTCCTTGAAAAACAAGTAAGCTGGCTATGAGGATGGCAATAGGTAGTAAAATTCGAGTACAGGATTTGACAAAAAGTTGGTAAAAGTTCCCTAGACTTTGAGTCTGCTTTTCGCGGAACGCACGAAACAGCATTGCTGCTGCCGCCATGCCAACTCCTGCACTCACAAATTGTAAGAACATCAGCATACCTTGCGATAGATAGCTTAATCCGGATTCCCCGGAGTAATGTTGTAGATTACAATTTACGACAAAGGAAATCGCCGTATTAAACGCTAAATCAGGTGACATACCGGGGTTATGATCCGGATTTAAAGGAAGTATATGTTGAATCATGAGAACCAGCATACTTAGGAAAAGCCAAACCAAGTTGACCGTCAACAGTGCAGACAGGTTTTCTTTCCAGCTCATCGCCTGTGTGGGATTGATACCAGATACTTTGTAAATAAAACGGTCTATAGGCCCGCATATTCGATCGAGTACAGTTCGTTCGCCGAGATAAACCTTGGCAATATATCGTCCAATTGGGAGCCCTAAAAGCACCGTAAAAAGGAACATGAAAATGATTGAAATAATTTCTGTGTTCATCATTTTTTTAAAATTTCTCTGGATAAATCAATACATACACGACGTAGAAAAAAACCAGAATGGATAGAATTAATAAGCTGAACATATTAGTTTTCTAGAATAGTTTTCATATAGACGGGTCTCAGCTCTTTGGGTAAAAAGTCGATATGCTGGCGCAGGCTGGCTGGCGACTCAGCGTGGGATATGCGCTCAAGAAACTCGTTCTCAATCGCATTTCTTTCGTGCAAGGACCCATTGTCGTATAATATACCAATGATATGTATTGCTTCTTTAGCCCTCAATTGGTCCTCGTGTTGGCCGTTGAAACAGGCGATGCAATAATCTGCGACACGACGTAGCAAAGTGTATTCTGTGGCATCCGTATCGACTGGAACACAGTGCGGAAACCATTCCTTGATACTGTTTACAATTTTGTTTTTCATGAATTTATATTTTGTCGAAAAAATTGATCGATTTATAGAAGATTATAAAGCATAATATGCCAACTACAGTTAAAGTGATTGTTAACATGTCGAAGATATTAGGAATGGAATACTATGGAAATCACGCATTGAAATTTGAGCTTTGTTTTTTCTGTTCATCTTTTTTAGCTTTTCTGGGGATAGGCCAAAAGCGAGACCAGCCTAGCGACTTGAACAGCAAACAACTATGCAACAAACACTTACGTATTCTCCTGAAATTTAAGCATAAAAAAAGCCTATCATTTTGATAGGCTCTTTCTCAATATGAGAAGGTCTTATATATCGTATTCTTCGATTTTTCTATAGAGTGTCGCTATTCCAATCCCTAACAGACGTGCGGCCTCCGCTTTATTTCCTTGGGTATGCGCTAGTACGCGACTGATATGTGACTTTTCTACGTCTTGGAGCGCAAAGGATGCGACTTTCTGTATATGAGGTTTCTCTACTTGGATATCGTATGGTAGGCTTTCTACGGTCAGGTGATCCCCTTCCATCAAGATGAGACTGCGCTCCACAACGTTTTTCAGTTCTCTAACATTCCCCTTCCAATGATGGTTCTGCATACAAACGATATATGCGTCGTCAATACTTGGCACTCTTCGATTCATCTTGCCTGCAAAGAGCGCTACAAAATATTCAACGAGCGCTGGAATATCGGCGACACGTTGATTTAATGACGGTAACGTAATATTAAAGACGGAAAGACGGTAAAAAAGATCGGCTCTAAAATGCCCCGCTTCAACTTCCTGTTCTAGGTCTCTGTTCGTTGCTGCAATAACACGAACATCGACTTTCCGAATCTTACTCTCTCCAACTTTGATATACTCACCGGATTCCAGTACACGCAAGATTTTCGCTTGCAATTCTAGCGGCATCTCACCAATCTCGTCGAGAAAGATCGTCCCCATATGGGCTTCTTCAAATAATCCAGACTTATCCTTCATCGCGCCGGTAAATGCCCCTGCTATATGACCAAATAGCTCGCTCTCCAGCAGTTCTTTTCCAAATGCGGAGCAGTTGATTGCCAAGAAAGACTTCTTCGCTCTACGGCTCACAAAATGTATTGACTGCGCAAATACTTCTTTACCTGTTCCAGTATCCCCCAATAATAAAACAGTACTATCCGTTGGGGCTACCTTCTCCGCTAAGTTTATCGCATTTCTAAGCGCTTTCGAATGTCCTATAATCTGATCAAAACTATACTTTTTACCTACCTGTGCTTCTAGCTTGGCAATGCGCTTCGCCATATTCACCTTCTCGAAGGCTTTATAGAGTAGTGGAATTATTCTATTATTATCATCCCCCTTAGTCATATAATCGAACGCGCCGTTCTTAATGGCTTGCACACCATCGGCAATTTGTCCATAAGCCGTCATCAAGATTACTTCCAATAAAGGTTGTTGCTTTTTTATTTCTAATACGAAGTCTACACCATTGCCGTCGGGCAGCTTAACATCCGATATGACGAGATCAAACTCAAATTGCTTTAATTGCTGCATGCCTGCTTTTAATGTACCAGCTTGATGAATATCTAAGTCTTCCCACTCCAATTCAATAATGCGAGCAAGTAATTGACGAAGTTTATCTTCATCATCGATAATTAACATCCGTTTTTGCATGATATATTTCCGCTATTCAAAGCTAAATTAGAAAATTAGTAAGGATTAATATGTTTTACCGCTACAAAAACGTAAAAATCCAAAGCATTCCAGATTCTTTTCAGATTCTTTTTACATAATTGTATTTTTATTCAAAATGAAGGTACTGATCATAGAAGACGAATTAGCTTTATCCAAGACTATCGAAGAATTTTTGAAATCTGAAAACTTTCTAGTGGAAACTGCACAGGATTTTCCTGCGGGTCTTGAGAAAGCTTTGAATTACGATTATGATTGTATTCTGTTAGACATTATGCTCCCTGGTGGTTCCGGGCTTGATATCTTAAAGGAATTAAAAGATCAGCATAAAAAACAATCCGTCATAATTCTTTCCGCCAAAGATTCTGTTGAGGATAAGGTGTTAGGCCTAGAAATTGGTGCTGACGATTATCTGTCGAAGCCATTTCATTTAGCTGAATTGCTGGCCCGTGTTAAATCCATTATTCGTAGAAATGCGCGCGATGGGGAACAGCTATTACAATATAAGAATGTGACGGTCGACCCGGATAACCGTTTAGTGCTTGTCGACGGCAAGGAAATGACTTTAAATCGCAAGGAATATGATTTGTTCTATTATTTTATCTTGCGTCCCAACAAGTTGATGGAAAAGACGAGTCTAATCGAGTCGGTCTGGGGTGATCATACCGATCAAGCCGATAATCTTGACTTTATCTATTCGCAAATAAAAAATATTCGTAAAAAGTTAAAGGAAGCGCAAGCTGATATGGACTTACAAGCAGTCTACGGCGTGGGTTATAAACTTGTTTAGATGTCGGTATCCATTAAATATTATACCAATCGATTTTTGGTCATTACCATCCTGATCATCATTGCCGTGTGGGCATTGATTTTCTACGCTTTTTTAATGGACGAGGTTTATGACAACGTCGACGATGGGCTAAAAAATCAAAAAATTGAGATTATTCGAGAAGCATATAATAACCCGACTATTTTAGATAACAATAAAACCTGGGGCATCAATCAGTTTCGCATTTTACCGACGAAAGATAGTGAAGATCTCGATAAGAATCATTTCTCCAGAGAGTTTATGTATATGCCCTATGACGATGAAGATGAACCCTATCGCGTACTGAAAACTGGTTTCTATAGTACCAGTGGGCAAGCTTATAGTTTGGAGATACGGACGTCGACTGTCGAGGAAGATGATTATTCGATTAATCTTGCCATTGCATTAACCGTGCTATACTTGGTGATTGTTTTAAGTATTCTGGTGGTGAACTATTATGTCATGAGCCGCGCTTGGAAGCCTTTTCAAGAAATCCTAAACAATCTTAGTCGATATCGGTTTGGGCATTCCAAGAGCTTTGAACCCATTCCCACCAAGGTGAAAGAATTTGAAGAATTAAATGGCCAAATCATCACTATGATTAGTCGTAACGAGGCGGTCTTCGAGGGGCAAAAACGCTTTCTAGAGAATGCTTCCCATGAGCTGCAAACCCCTTTAGCCGTCACGATCGCAAAACTCGAACTACTTTTACAAGAAGGCAATTTAGAAGAGAGTCAACTCATGCAAATTGTAGAGGCAAAGCAATCGCTGCATCGCTTGGTTGCCTTAAATAAATCTCTATTGATGTTATCGAGGATAGACAACAATCAGTATACAGAAGTAAAAACCGTAAGTTTCAACGAGGTTGCAAAAGACTTATTGATCGATTTAGAGGATGTCATTGACTACAAGGACATTCAAGTAACAATGATTGATGAAGGAGCGTTTATTGTTGATTTCAACCCAGATCTTGCACACATATTGCTTTCAAATTTACTGCGTAATGCCATTAAGTATAATACAAGCGGGGGCCAATTAATAATCAAAATGAGTGAGGACAGTCTTGATATCGCCAATACAAGTACTTCAGGAGCTTTAAATCCAGCTTATATCTTCGAACGCTTCCATAAAGGGAATCAGGATAATAGTTCAAATGGTTTAGGGCTTTCTATCGTGCATTCTATTCTTGAACAGCATCAGCAGCTGCATTTATCGTATTTTTACAAATCTGACTTACAACACTTTGAGCTAAAAAAGAATTTTATCACGCAATAAGTTCTAGATTCCCAAATCTTTCCAGTTTTGCTATCGAATATTGTATTATTAATTCGATAGAGCAATGAAAAATTTATTAAAAGCAGCACTAATGACGATGATCGTAGGATCGTCTTTCC
>JBEBRI010000044.1:0-25311 GCA_040394915.1 Sphingobacterium sp. | reverse complement strand
TTTACATTTTACCCATGAATGCATTAGGAAAAAAAATTAGATTACTTAGACACCAGAAGGGCTGGAGTCAGGAGGATGTGGCCAAGCGATTGGACATCTCTATTCCTGCGTTTTCAAAAATTGAAACAGGAATTACGGATGTAAATTTATCGAGGCTAAATCAAATCTCAAAGTTGTTTGGCTTGTCGTTAGTACAACTTTTATCAACTTCAGATCCTGAAGAAGATAAGCAAATTCAGAATGAAGTTAATGAACTACAAAAGCGTTTACAAGCTCGTGAAGCGGAAGTAATCGATTTGCAGAAGAAAGTAATTGATCTTTACGAACAATTACACAAGAAATAATTTTTCTTTAAGCAAGATTAAAGAGCTGCCTCTGCTAGAATTAGTAGAGGCAATTTTTTTACTGTGGGGGGTAAGAAAAACGAAAGGTACAAAAAAAGCGCAATCGATAAATTGCGCTTTACTTATGCTTTCAATAAAATGTTATCCTAAATAGGATTTTAGAATTTTGCTTCTCGATGTATGACGAAGCCGTTGTAATGCTTTGTCTTTAATCTGACGAACACGTTCTCTCGTCAAGCTGAATTTTTCGCCGATTTCCTCAAGTGATAACTGATGGTTTGAACCTAATCCGAAGAATAACACAATGATTTCACGTTCGCGCTCAGTCAATGTTGCCAAAGAACGTTTGATCTCTTCCGATAAAGACTCATCAATTAAAGAACTATCTGTATCCGGATCGCTATTTTCCAAAACATCAAGTAAGGTATTCTCTTCTCCCTGTACAAATGGAGCATCCATCGATACGTGACGCCCCGAGTTGCTCAATGTGTCTGATACCTTGTCAACGGTTGTTTCAAGGATGTCTGCTAACTCTTCTGGGGACGGTTCACGTTCGTATTCTTGCTCTAATTTAGAGAAGGCTTTACTGATCTTACTTAAAGATCCTACTTGGTTTAATGGTAAACGAACGATACGAGATTGCTCTGCAATTGCTTGAAGGATAGATTGACGAATCCACCAAACCGCGTAAGAAATAAATTTGAAACCTTTTGTCTCGTCAAAGCGTTTTGCTGCCTTAATTAAGCCTAAATTGCCCTCGTTAATCAAGTCGCCTAAGGTTAGGCCTTGATTCTGATATTGTTTAGCAACAGATACAACGAAGCGAAGATTGGTTTTGGTTAATTTCTCTAATGCTACTTGATCACCTTCGCGAATTCTTTGCGCCAGAATAACTTCTTCTTCGGCTGAAATTAAATCTACTTTTCCAATTTCATGTAAGTACTTATCCAAGGACTGGGACTCACGATTGGTGATGGATTGCGTAATTTTGAGCTGTCTCATTTAATAATATAAACCTTTCTATTCTGAAATGTTCGCAAACATAGCGAAATTTCTTCATTAAATTCTAATATAATTGTAAATTATTAACTCATTATGAGTTACTTAGCCGTGGTGAGTTGAGGTAAAACTGTTCGCAAAAATCATTCCAAAGATTAGTTGTGTCACCCTGTCTCCATGTTTTTATTACAATTATTATTAATTAAACTCCTATTCTAACCATTTATTATTCTGAGAATAAAACATTTCAACGAACATATTGTTTTTAAGAAAAAATCAGAATAAATAAATAGAGTATGCCAATTATGATTCACTTAGACGAGATGATGTCTCGAAAAAAAATGTCACTCAACGAATTGAGTGACAGAGTGGGGATAACGCTGTCAAATTTGTCCATCATTAAGAATCAAAAAGCAAAAGCGATTCGATTAACAACCTTGGATGCTATTTGTCGCGCATTAGAGTGTCAGCCTGGGGATATCTTAAAGTTTAAAGAATCGTAAGAATTTCCTCCGATTTATAGCCTCTTAAGAAATCAGCAACACTCATACGCTTTTTACCTTCAAGTTGAATTTCATTCAAATGAATGAAGCCGTCTTTCGTTGTTACCTTGATAAAGGTCTTGCCATCACTAAAAAATTTCCCAGTCACATGGTTGTGCGCGGTTACTTCTTTCTTCGTTTTAAAAACTTTTAAAACTTTCTGATCCAAATGAGTATATGCAGTCGGGTAGGGGCTCAATCCACGGATGAAGTTATAAATTGTCTCCGTCGACTGGTCCCAGTTAATTAAGCAGTCTTCCTTAAATATTTTTGGTGCATGTTTAATCGCTGACGCGTCAATCAGCTCATCTTGCGGGATAGGATGGATATTCCCGTTTTTTATAGCCTCAACTGTGCGTACAATTAAGGAAGCCCCTAAATTCATTAATTTATCGTGAACCGAACCCGCATCGTCTGATTCCGTGATTTCAACCTCATCCGAAAATAACACATTACCCGTATCGATCTCGTGTTGCAATAAGAATGTCGTTACACCTGTTTTTGTCTCTCCATTGATAACGGCATGATTAATAGGGGCAGCACCACGATATTGCGGTAACAAAGAACCATGTACATTCACCGTGCCATGTGGAGGCATATTCCAAACCAGTTCAGGCAGCATACGAAACGCAACTACCACTTGTAGGTCCGCTTGATAGGAGCGAAGCTCCTCAATAAAATCAGGAGATCGTAACTTCTCAGGTTGTAAAACAGGGATGTTATGTTCTACAGCAAATACTTTGACAGCCGATTGGTGTAGCTTCTGACCGCGACCAGCGGGCTTATCTGGTGCCGTAACAACAGCAACCACTTGTTCACCTGCATCCAAAAGAGCTTTTAAAGAGGCAACCGCGAAATCAGGGGTGCCCATGAATATAATACGCATAAAGAATCTTGATTATGTAATTTCAAATTCGAATCTGAATTGAATTTTTATACCTTTGCGAAGTTACAAATTTAATTTAAGCTTGAATTTTCCATTTTTCCTCGCTAAACGAATTACCCTAACTGGCAATCGTACATTTTCGAAGCTAATTGTTCGAGTGACGATTGCGGCATTGACGCTTGCGATTCTAGCAATTATCATGGCCGTGGCAATTCTGCGTGGTTTTAAAGGAGAAATTACTGATAAGCAACGAGGATTTTTTGGAGACGTCATTATCTTAAAAAATGACCGTAACGATTCCTACGTCAATACGCCTATTTCACTCTCCAAGGATCAAATTAGCAGCTTAGAAAAAGATAGTAATGTCATCAACGTTTATCCATTCGCAACTAAAGCGGGGATAATGAATGTCAAGGGTGAGGTTGAAGGCGTTTTACTCAAGGGAATCGATAAGGATTACGATCAAGAATTCCTATCGAAAACAATTCTCGAAGGTGAAACAATCGACTTCTCAGCAGAGAATGCCGAAAATCAGCTCCTTATTTCAAGTCTTATCGCCAATCGTTTAAATCTCAAAGTAGGTGATAGCTTCATCATGTATTTTATTCAAGAGCCTGTTCGGAAGCGTAAGTTCACTATACGTGGAATCTATACCACGAACTCTGAGGAACTTGATAAAGTGTATGTAATCGGATCATTATCCTTAATTCGCAAGCTTAATAATCTTGCGGACAATGAAGTCGGCGGTTACGAAGTACGTGTCCGAGACTTTAATCTACTCGCTAAGACTACCCAAGATGTAAACGATCAATTGCCAATTGAGTTGTATGCAACCAATGTTGTTGAGCAGATGCCTGATATCTTCAACTGGCTAAATATGCTTGATATGAACGATAATATCATCTTCGTGCTGATGGTTGTTGTCGCAGTAATCAATATGATCTCCGCCTTATTGATTAGCATTCTTGAACGCTCCTCCATGATTGGAATATTGAAATCCCTGGGCATGCAGAATAGTAAAATCAGAGTGGTTTTCCTATATAATTCCTTATACCTAATTGGCTATGGATTGTTACTCGGCAATTTCTTAGCCCTGCTGCTTTATTATTTTCAACGCAGTACCCATTTCTTTAAGCTCGATCCATCCGTTTATTACGTCTCATTTGTACCAATGGATATCTCCTGGTTAACAGTCGTATGGCTCAATATTGCATTGATTGGAATTGCGCTAATTACCTTATTTGTCCCTTCGATGCTAATCAGCAGAATATCACCAATTAAGACTATTCAGTTTAAGTAGAATCGCTACAGCGCGTGCTTATTTTTCGAAAAAAAATATAATTTTCGCTATCTTACGCAAGCAAAACAATTACAGCTGATTGAAGTTGTATTAACAAACAAGCGAAAATCTATGAATAAAGTTTTTGACCATTTAGCACATGCATTCGAAGCGCCATTAACCAATCCTGTACTTATTTTTTCCCTTGTATTATTCATTATTTTACTCTCCCCAATTCTTCTAAGACCTATTAAAGTTCCCGGAATTATCGGTTTGATTCTCTCCGGAATGATTATCGGACCCCATGGATTGAATTGGCTTGAGAAGAACTCTGCGGTCGATCTATTTTCTACCATCGGGTTACTTTATATCATGTTTATCGCCGGATTGGAATTAGACATGAATGAATTCAAAAAAACAAAGCATAAAAGCTTAATGTTTGGATTCTTTACCTTTATTATACCCATCTCTATTGGTTTCCCTGTTTGTTATTACATCCTTGACTATAGTTTTTTAACGAGTATCCTCATTGCCAGTATGTTCGCCACACATACCCTCGTGTCGTATCCTATTGTCAATCGCTATGGTATTTCCAAAAGCGAAGCGGTAGCCATCACCATTGGGGGAACCATCTTAACCGATACGGCAGTACTGATTATCTTAGCGGTAATCAAAGGCGCTTCACAAGGCGATATCAATAATGAATTCTGGGTAACCCTAGGGGTATCCTTTGCCATTTTCCTGTTTATTATGTTTGGCGTGATTCCAAAGATTGCCAAATGGTTTTTTGAAAAGATTGAAGGCGAAAAAACAGCCCATTATATTTTTGTATTGACGGTGGTGTTCTTCGCGGCATTCCTTGCCGAAATGGCCAACTTGGAGCCTATTATCGGAGCCTTCGTTGCCGGACTAGCCCTCAATAAACTAATCCCACACTCATCGGCCTTAATGAACCGAATCGAGTTTATAGGGAATGCCATATTTATTCCATTTTTTCTGATCTCTGTAGGAATGATCGTCGATATATCGGTGTTCACTAAGGCGGAGGGTTTAACGGTATTCTATGTCGCAGGTGTTCTTACCTTGGTCGGTGTGGTCGGGAAGTTCTTAGCCGCAACGGCAACACAATGGACATTTAAATACAATAACACCGAGCGTAACCTGATTTTCGGATTAAGCAATGCACATGCTGCAGCGACGCTTGCCATTATCATGGTTGGTTATAATAATCAAATCATTGATGAGAATGTCTTAAACGGAACCATTATCCTAATTCTTGTCAGCTGTATCATCGCATCTATCGTAACGGAGAATGCTTCGAAGAAGATTGTCATGGCCGGACATCAAGATCAAAAGCATATGGAGCATGTCGAAGAGCATGAGGAACAAATCCTTATCCCAATTGCAAATTTGAGTAATATGGAGGCAATCTTAGACTTTGCTACGCTGATAAAATCGAAGAAATCACCCCATCCACTAAATATCTTGAGCGTTGTTCCTAATGATGAACAGGCTGAGCGCAATGTGCAGCTCGCGCGCCAGAATTTAGATAAGATGGCGCGTTACGCATCGGGATCAGAAACCGATGTAGAATTGATTACGACCATTGATTTCAATATTGCAAACGGTATTGGACGCGCATCCCGAGAAGCATTCGCCGATTGTTTAATTTTAGGTTGGCCATCAGCCACTTCCTTTGTGGAAAAAATAGTTGGTGAAAAAACAGAAAGCATATTAAACAGAACAGATGCTAGTTTGTTTATGTGTCGACTAGATAAACCGTTTATTACAAACAAATCGATCACAATTTTTGTTCCTCCATTGGCAGAATCGGAAGTAGGGTTCGCTTATTGGATGGAGAAAATGTGTAAGTTCGCACAAGAGCTTTCATTGCCCGTACGGTATGTATGTAATTTCAGAACAAAGCAGGCGATTGAATTAATGTTAGATACGTTACAATCCAGCATCCCAGTAAGCTATGACTTATATGAAGATTGGGATAATATCTACGGCTTAGCGACTTTCAGTAATGTGGACTCGCTATTGGTATTTGTATCTGCACGTTCTGGCGAGGTATCCTACAGAGATTCTTTAGATGGTCTTGCTAAGCGCGTTGGCAAGTTTTATAAAAATCAAAACTTAATCTTAATATTCCCTTCAAGGGTTGCCGATCTACATATCGACGAATACGAAGACGTGCAAACAGCGCCAATCTTCCGTAAGATTAGTCGAGAAATTGGAAATATGTTTGGTAAAGAGAAAAACTAATATAGATGAGCGATAAAATAACAATAGACAGCACAGGGAAACTAAAAGTTCCTGATGTTGTAAGTATACCCTTTATTATTGGGGATGGAATAGGGCCTGATATCTGGCAGGCATCGGTTCGCGTATTTGACTCTGCGATCGCCAAAGCCTATGGCGATCAAAGAAAGGTGAATTGGTTAGAAGTATTAGCAGGGGAAAAGGCATTCAATGAAACCGGAAATTGGTTACCAAAAGAAACCTTAACTACATTCAAAGAATACCTAGTCGGTATTAAAGGCCCATTAACAACACCAATTGGCGGTGGAATTCGTTCCCTTAACGTGGCTCTTAGAAAAGAATTAGACCTATATGTTTGTCAGCGTCCAACTAAATGGTATGAAGGTGTACCGTCGCCTGTAAAACATCCTGAAAAGGTTGATATGGTCGTATTTCGGGAGAATACGGAAGATATCTATGCTGGAATTGAGTTTGCGGCAGGGACTGCGGAAGCGAAGCGATTACAGGACTTCCTAAAAGCAGATCTTAATGTCGATTATAACTTCAGCAATAGCACAGGAGTGGGATTGAAGTTTGTGTCGGAGGAAGGCTCTAAACGCTTAATACGTGCTGCTATAGAATTCGCAATTCGCGAGGGTAGAAAATCCATCACGATTGTGCACAAGGGGAATATTATGAAATATACCGAAGGCGCATTCAAAAACTGGGGCTACCAATTAGCTGAATCAGAGTTTGGCGACCAATTATATACCTGGAATCAATGGGAGCAGAGCAAGGCGACCAAAGGTGTGGATGTAGCCAATGCAGAGCAAAAGGCTGCTGAAGCGGCGGGAAAGATTATTGTCAAAGATATCATCGCTGATAATTTCTTACAGCAAATCCTATTAGCACCTCAAGACTTTGATGTAATCGCAACTTTAAACTTAAACGGAGATTATATCTCGGATGCCTTAGCGGCGATGGTTGGCGGCATAGGAATTGCGCCGGGGGCAAATATCAATTATAAAACAGGACACGCTATTTTCGAAGCAACGCATGGTACAGCTCCACGATTTGCAAATACCGATACCATGAATCCTTGTTCTGTCATCCTGAGCGGTGTGATGATGTTTGAGTATATGGGATGGACAGAAGTCGCAGATGCTATTGTAAAAGCTGTAGCGGAAACAATCAAAGAAAAAACGGTGACGGTCGATTTCTATAATCTGATGGAAGGAGCAACCCTGTTGAAAACCAGTGAATTCGCAGATAAAGTCATCCAAAAATTCTAAAATATTGGATAATCATTCAAAAAAGCTGAACTTTAATCCGTTCAGCTTTTTTTATACCTATGATCGAGATACCAACTTTTGTACGCGAATCTAATATTTTCACTTCTGAAGAAATACGAAGACTCCAATCTGTCGCGCAATTGCCAGGAGAAAATGAAATCGATGCCTATCAGTATGAATCCGAAATCCAAGAGCTACTCAATGCCTTTATAGGCGATGAATCCACTCGTTTAACCCATCAGCTTTTGAAAGCCAAAGAACTAATCGCCAGAAATGAACTGTCAAATGCTTGGAAAGTCATCTTGCTTTAAGCATAGAATTCCCAATGCGGCTAGTAAATTTTCGTATATTATGCTAAATTTGGAACGCCATCACCTGTTATACTAATTTAGCAAGCCAATAAGGCCCAATGGAACCTCATTATGTATTTACTGATTGATGAAGAGAGCTTTAGAGAAGTTTTTGATACGTACTACGATCGCATATACACCGGGTTTTATAGAAAAACTCACTCTTATGAAATTGCGCAAGATTTAACGCAACAAACATTTATTAAGTTTTGGAGATACCGAGATAGTTATACTCCCGATTTGTCGCTTGAAGTGCAACTTTTTCGTAAAGGTAAACTAGTATTTATCGATTGGCTGCGCAAAGAATCGAAAGAAAGACAACTGATAGACAGTTTAAAACAACAAATTAAAATCCCTGTTGATGAACTGAGCACGGACCTTAAAGATTCGTTAACACAGGCCATTAATGGACTATCGCCTGTGCGCAGAGAGGTTTTCCAGTTAGCCTATATCGAAGGTTATAGCCATAAAGAAATCGCTGAAAAGCTCAACGTATCCGTCCGAACCGTCGAAACCCATATCTATAAATCGGTTCAACAACTCCGAAAAATCCTCGCTTTAATTTACATTCTACTTCACCTCTAAAAAATATTTTTATATCGCGTACGTAGTTTCCATTATCCCGACGTATATACCTGTAAACGCGAACCAAATTATCAATTGTGAACAAGGAAATCTTAACTAAGTTTCTATCAAATCAATGTTCTTACGATGAATGTAAGGATGTGGCTTCCTACTTGGAAAGCCATGAGGAGGAACTCGATAAGATTCAAATTTTTGAACATATTCCTGAAGCTGAATTGGTTCGAGCTTCGCAGAGCGAGAAAGAAGCTGTTTTTGAACGTATTGTTGCAAAACCAAACCGATATATTTTGATGAAGGCCATGTTGATTGCCGCTTCCATCTTGTTATTTGTCGCGTTCTCTTTCTACAAGTTTGGAACGCAGGATAGTCCGCAGCATCTGGACAATCCCATCAGCATGGAGGTTTTCAATAGTAGTCCGAATGCGGAATGGTATGTGTTACCCGACAGTAGCCGCGTGAAATTAGAACCGCAAGCCAAGCTGAGTTATCAAAGTAGTTTTGCGAGAGATCGCATCATCAAACAAGTGGCTGGCGAGGTAACCTACTTCGTACATCCTAATACAGCTCGTCCGTTTCGGGTGATTAACCAAGGTATTCAAACCCGTGCAGTAGGTACAGCATTTGCTATAGCCGAATACAACGCCGATAATCTAATCGTTAAACTGTTAGAAGGAAAGATCGTTATAGAAGATCCAACCAATAAGTTAGATAATGAAGTGAAGCTCAATGCTCCGACAACGATAATTATTAATAAATCAGACTTTACGTATTCGCATCTTGACCAGAAAAAGAAGGGCTACCGTAGTTCCTGGGAAGAGGAAAAGAGTAAGGTCAGCATCAACTATCCGACCAGTAGTATCGCTTGGTCTAATCAAGTCGTCAATTTTAATGGTGTCTCGAATACCGATTTATTCAGCATAATGGAGCGTCTTTATGGCGTCAATATCGATGTTGAGAACCCGAAAATTATTGCTGGAAATTTCACCGGCGAACTATACCAAAATGATAACCTAGAAAGTTTACTCACGATTTTCTGTCAAATAAATGGATGCACATTTACGATAAAAGATAATATTATAAGAATCAAATAAGTAATTTTTTAGTAACCAATAACCATTATAAACAACTTATGACTATGAAAAGTAAAGTAATTTACCCATTGCTAATCTATGGGCTATTATCACTTTTTCAACAAGCGGTCGCACAGCATAACCTCCGTGCAACTGGAAAAGTGATTAGCACCGATGGTATGGCCATCCCAGGTGCGACAATTGAAGTACTCAATCAAAAATCACAGCAAAAGGACAGATTTGTATCCAACGAGGAGGGTATATTCAATTTGACCAATTTGACGGCCGACGGATTGTATAATATCTTAGTTTACCATGTAGGTTATCAGCGCGATTCCGTTATCAACTTTATTGCTAAAACCAACCAGTCTAACAGTATTTTAATCCGTTTAAAACCCAATGATAATGAACTTGATGAAGTAGTTGTCATAGGTTATGGCACGGTTCAAAAGAAAGACCTGACGGGAGCGATATCGTCGGTCGAAGGAAAAGATATTGCTGTTCGCAAGACAACGCAATTATCACAGGCCCTGCAAGGTGCAATACCCGGGGTGATGGCGACGCGGAATAACAATGCGCCAGGTGCGGCCGCAACTATTCGGGTACGGGGGATTACCACAATTACGGATGGTGGTTTAAACCCACTGATTATATTAGATGGGGTGCCTATTAGCGGATTGGACCAAGTCAACCCAAATGATATTGAAAATTTAACCGTCCTAAAGGATGCGGCATCCGCATCGATTTACGGTTCCAGAGCAGCTGCAGGGGTTATTCTGATTACTTCGAAAAGAGGCAAAGACGGACAGCTTTCCCTGGAATACAATACCGATTTTGGTTGGGAAGCTCCAACGCAGTTGCCTGAGTATGTGGGGGCGCAGCGCTATTTACAATTAGTAAATGAACTCCGCTGGAATGACAATAACAATAACCAAAATGAATATCCGATCTATGCCAAGGAGCTGGTCGATAATTACCCGACGTTGAATCAGGAAAACCCAAATTTGTATCCAATTACAGTTTGGCAAAAACTCTTATTGAAAGACCGTGCTGGAAGACAAGCGCATCAACTTTCTGTGGCAGGGTCCGGCAAAAACCTCAGAACGCGGTTCTCCTTGGGATATGATGATACCGACGCGTTATATGTCCATCGTAATTACGAGCGATTAACGTCTCGAATCAACAATAACATCGACGTAACAAAATATTTAGCGGCCGTAGTCGATTTGAATTTTAAAAGAACAACCGATAATCGTCCATCTGTAGATCCGATGTATAGAATGGGGATAACAGCGCCAATTTATGCTGGCGTATGGGACGATGGACGTGTTGCCTCCGGTAAAGACGGCGATAATATCTATGGTATGTTAAATGAAGGCGGACAAACGAAATACCAGTACACCCAATTCGGCGGTAAAATTGGGCTCGATCTAAAACCAATCGACGGATTAACTTTAACCGGAGTCATAGCGCCAATATTTAATTTTGATAGAACTAAAGCTTTCCGTACGAAAGTTCCGTATACAGCATGGAACAACCCGGAACAACGCTTAGGTTATATCAATGGTTACGAAACAACAAAATTAACCGAATCGAGAGTAGAAAGCTACCAATATACGACTCAGTTTTTAGGTAATTATATGAAGAGCCTCGGCAAACATAACCTAAACTTTCTCGCTGGTTATGAATCTTTCTATTACTACAACGAAGATTTGTCAGCATCCAGAGATCAATACTTACTGAGTGGATATCCATATTTAGATTTAGGACCGTTGGAGTTTAGAGATAACGCTGGTTCTGCTTATGAGAACGCCTACCGTTCATATTTCGGTAGAGCCATGTATAACTATGCGAACAAGTACTTCATACAAGCGAATGTGCGTTACGATGGTTCATCACGTTTTGCGAAAGAGCATCGATGGGGTGTCTTTCCATCGGTATCTGCAGGTTGGTCAATCTCGGAAGAGAATTTTATGAAAAACATCTCTTGGTTGAACTTCCTTAAGTTACGTGCATCTTACGGTACGCTAGGAAATGAACGTATCGGTAATTATCCGTATCAATCACTTATACAGTTTTCTAACACCGCCTTATTTTATACAGGAAGTCAAGTCACTTCACAACAATCAGCTTCACAATGGCAGTATGCGATTCGTGATATAACATGGGAGAAAACAGAGTCCTATGACGTAGGACTCGATTTTGTAGGCTTAAACAATAGGTTGAATGCCACATTCGATGTCTACAACAAAATCACGAGCGATATGCTTCTTGCACTACAGATTCCCATCTATATTGGTTTTGAAAATCCAAACCAAAACACCGGTAAAATGAATACTAAAGGGTGGGAATTAGCTGTAGGATGGAAAGATAAAATAAACAAACTCAATTACGGACTATCGTTTAATATTTCCAATTTCAAATCTGTTATGGGCGATTTAGGCGGCACGGAGTTTTTGGGCAATCAAGTTAAAATGGAAGGAAGTGAATTTAACGAGTGGTATGGCTATTTATCAGACGGTATATTTCAAACGGAAGACGAAGTTGCGAATTCTCCAGTCTTAAATGCGAACGTAAAAGCGGGTGATGTTAAATACAAAGATATATCGGGTCCTGACGGTGTTCCTGATGGTATAATTTCCCCTGAATATGATCGAGTATTTCTTGGAGGATCTTTACCTCAATATTTGTATGGAGGACAGCTTAATGTGGGTTATGGAGGATTATCTTTAAATGTTGTTGTTCAAGGGGTCGGGAAACAAAACGTGCGTCAAACAACCGATATGATTCAGCCATATCAACAAAATTGGGGAAACTTCTTGTCGATTCTTGATGGAAATACTTGGAGTAAATACAATACGGATACTGAAAATCGAGCAGCCAAATACCCCAGATATTCCAACACGTCCTCCGGTAATAACTACGCTATGTCGGACTTCTGGATGATTAATGGTAAATATTTTCGACTGAAGTCCGTGAACTTATCTTATCAGATCCCGGAGGCTTTCCTTTCGAAATATTATGTGAAGGGCTTAGGTGTTTCGTTTACTGCAAATGACCTCTTCACAATCAATAAATTTCCGAAGGGATGGGATCCGGAAATGACATCATTTACGTATCCAATTACCTCGTCTTTCTTATTCGGTATTAATGTCAAATTCTAAAAGCTAATGGTCATGAAAAGTAAATTTATATATGTGGTTGTGTCTTTGTTTCTGTTCTCATGTCAGAAACTTGATTTGAATCCGTTATCTCAAGGTTCTAGTGAAACGTGGAATTCAGATGCAGATGAGCTGACAATGTCGATCAATGATTTGTACAGGGAGGCTCTTTGGGTGAATGATCTCGATGATTGGACTGACGACTGGATTTTTCGAGACGGATTGACAGACATAACGAATGCTACAATTAACGGACAATCAGGTTTCGTTGTCAGCGGATGGCAGAATACATACAAAGCAATTGCTAGGGCAAACACAATACTAGAAGGTATGGATAGAGTAGCGAATACTCTTTCTGAATCGCAAATAAATGGTTACAAAGCGGAAGCAAGATTCGTTCGAGCGAGTATGTATTCATACTTATTAGCTCATTATAGAAATGTAGTTTATATCGATAAGACATTAAGTATTGAGGAAGCACGAACTATAGGGCAAATGAATCCAGATGAATTGTTAAAAAAGATCTATGAAGATTTTGATTTTGCGATTGCCAACTTAAAAACCTCCTACAGTTCTTCTGAAGTAAAACGCGCGACTAAAGGAGCAGCAATGGCACTTAAGGCTCGTATTGCCCTTCAAGTGGGGGATTTCGCAACAGCGAAGGATGCAGCATCTGCATGTATTGAGTTGGGCATATATAGTTTGCATCCGGATTATTCATCAATGTTTCTATCAAAAACCAAACAATCTCCTGAATCTATATTTCTCTTACCAAGGTCTATTACATTAGGAGTAGCTTTAGGTGACCGCCAAAATTATATTCCACGTAATAATGGTGGCTGGGCAGCAAAGGATCCTTCTTGGGATTTATTTTTTGCTTACTATTGCACAGACGGGTTACCCGTTGACGAATCTCCATTATTTAATGCGAAGAGTCCTTTTGAAAATAGAGACCCTCGTTGTGCTGCTACAATTGCACCATTTGATGAACCTTTTTTAGATATAATTTATACGCCACATCCGCTAGCGTTAAAAACTAAGAGAGTCTCCACTGGCCAAGAGCTTAATAACAACGATAATAGGGCAGTCGCACAATATGCTTCATTTAATGGATTAGTTTGGAAAAAAGGTGTCGATTCAGATTGGCTCTTAAATTCGTGGCGAATTGAACCAGATAATGTAATTATTCGCTACGCTGACGTGCTATTAATGTATGCAGAAGCGAAAATTGAATTAAACGAGATCGACCCATCCGTACTTGATGCGATCAATCAAGTGCGAGCTCGAGCCTATAAAGTCGACAAAGCTTCAGTTAACTATCCTAAAGTTATTACAACAACACAAACGGATCTTCGAAAAATACTTCGGAGTGAAAGAAGAATGGAATTCGCACTAGAAGGGCGTCGCTATATGGATATAATCCGATGGAAGATTGCCGATAAGGTACTAAATAGGCCTAATTTCGGATTACTTGATCCTGCAGATTTAGTTGCTAAAGTCGTTAATATGGGCAAGTGGTTTTTACCGTCTGCACCGCCTATTGACGAAAACGGATCACCAGATTTTACGGAGTTTTATAACCAGGGGCTCATTAAACAAATAGCAATTAGAAAGTTTGACGCGAAGAAACAATACATCTGGCCAATACCTTCGACAGAAGTGCTTACAAGCGGGTTAAAACAAAATCCAAATTATTAAAATTATGATCAAAGGAAATATTAAGTCTTTACTATTAGGAATCGCGATTTTGAGCAGTAACTTATTGTTTGCGCAAAATCGGAGTTTTAGTGGAATCTACCCAAATTTAGCTATGTACAATGATGAAGGTGAATGTGGTACTGGTGCTGTTGTGCCTTGGAACGAAAAACTATATGTTATCACTTACGGACCGCATTTACCGATCGGTTCCTCAGATAAATTGTACATCATTGATCAGTCTAAAAATCAATTCGTTTTTAACGAAAGCGTCGGGGGAACGCCCGCGAATCGCATGATACATAAGGAGAGCAATAATCTGTTTATTGGTCCATATATTATCGACAAGAATGGTAAAATAAATACGATTTCTCCATTTGATATGCCCGGACGTTTCACCGGACTGGCGAGGCACCTAACGGATCCCCAAAAGAAGATATATTATGCCACAATGGAGGAAGGGTTTTATGAGTATGATATTGATTCTAAAAATATTACGGAATTATATAGGGATGTCAACTTAAGAAGTGAAAGCTATCTTAAGAAGCTTCCGAAATATCAAAACAAGAAACATAGGTTTGCTGATCTGTTTGGTGCACATGGAAAGGGAGCCTATAGCGGACAAGGCGTACTTGTTTATTCGAATAATGGAGAGTCCGGAGATCAGGCATTAAAACAGTATGATATACCGTCCGGATCGTTGTCAGAATGGGATGGTAACAACTGGAAATTAGTACGTAGAAATCAGTTTGTTGAAGTTACAGGTCCTGGCGGAATTTACGGAAATAAGGCTAAAGACGATCCAATATGGGCAACTGGTTGGGATCATAAATCAATTTTGCTAGGGGTGAGAGATTCACAAAAAGGGTGGCATTTTTACAGACTACCAAAATCTAGTAGGAGTTATGACGGTGCTCACGGTTGGAATACGGAGTGGCCACGGATCCGTGAGATTGGAGACAATAACGATGATTTTTTGATGACAATGCACGGTATGTTTTGGAAATTTCCTAAAACATTTACAGTCTCCAATGCAAATGGAATTAGACCTCGTTCCTCATACCTGAAAGTAATTGGTGACTTCGCAAAATGGAATAATCAATTAGTATTTGGATGCGACGATTCTGCGCAGAAAGAATTTTTAAATAAAAGAAAGATTAAAGGAAACTTAGAAGGGGCAGGTCAATCTAATTCAAATCTGTGGTTTGTCGAGGAGACTCAGCTGGATTATATGGGGGCCACAACTGCCGAGGGGGCTGTTTGGATTAATGATTCGTTAATTGACAACCTCATTTCCGAACCTTTTCTTTTAGCAGGATGGGAAAAACGAAATATCTGGTTAAAAAACCATAACAACAAGCCAGCCAAATTCGATGTTGAAATAGATGCTATCGGAAATGGGAAATGGACTCCATATAAGTCGTTTACGGTAGCTTCGAACAATTCGGTGAATGAAGAAATTCCAGCCGAACTAAAGGGTGAATGGATAAGAATTAAGGTTAATGCTTCTGGAAAGTATTCCGCTATGTTTTCGTATAGAGGTGAAAACCGAGCTAAAAAGGAAGCAAATTTATTTGCCAACCTGCCGAAAATAGGTGAGGATCAGTATTTGGGAGCCTATCTATATGCTTTAGGAAACAACCAACGAAAATTAGGAGTTCTTTCTGGAAAAGTTCAGAATAATGCATTTAATACAACTGGTTATTATGAACTTAATGGTGATATGAAGCTTGAACGTGTTGAGAGTTCTGGCTCCATTGAGGTTATTAAAAAGGATTTTGCAATCCAAAAAGACTTGGTTACGGTGGATGAAAGTTCTGTCTTGGTTGTGGATGATGCGGGCAGAAGATGGCGATTCCCTAAGTCCAATACTAAATTTGATGAATTAACGCGCAACGGTCTGACTAGATTAGCGAGAGAAGTTGTGACAGAGCGAGACTTGATGAATCTACATGGTACCTTTTACGAACTTCCCGCAGAAAACGCAGACGGATTCGCTAAAGTCAGACCAATTGCTAGCCACGATATGGCAACACATGACTTCGCTTCATTTCGAGGATTGTTGGTGTTATCCGGAGTTAATTCGAAAGGACAACAAGAAAACATTATCCGATCTGAAGACGGGCAGGCAGCAGTATGGGTTGGCGCAATCGATGACCTCTGGAAATTAGGTAAACCAACTGGAAAGGGAGGTCCATTGAACAATACTAAAGTGAAAGCCAACGAGGCAAGTGATCCTTATCTCTTCGGATTTTACGACAGACGGAGTATGGAGCTATCGCATAATCTTAAGGAAGCTGTAGACTTTAAAATTCAATTAGATCCGTCTGGAAACGGCGAATGGTTTGACTATAAAATAATTAAGGTTTTGGATAAAAAGTCTGAAAGGTTTGATTTCCCATCGCATGTCGAAGCAAGATGGCTGAGAATAGTCGTGAATAAATCGTGTAATGCAAGTGCGATTTTGACTTACGATTAGATGTTGTATGCCATCCGCAAATTTGATCCAAATAAGCAATACATCTGGCCAATTCCATCAACAGAGGTATTGACAAGTGGCTTAAAACAGAATCCAAATTATTAACTTGTAGAACCTAATTAACCTAAATATAGACATGCTACAGAAACTATTGCTCTTATCAATCGCCTGCCTGTTGTATACTGCTTCAATAGCCCAATCTTGGACTGCTTTGAAAAAAGAACATCAGCCGATTCTGACATTTACAGTCAACGATACGCTTAGTTTCCCAGTGTTTGTAGTTGAGAACCCCGCAGATAAAGCGCTTTATTATGCTACTCAACTACAAACCAATGTCTGTAATGATCAAATCTGTTTGCCCATTGAGGTAAATCTATTCTGGGATTTGCTGGGGAATTACCACCATTTCAGTAAGGAAGATGCGTTTCATTTCACCAAGTTTGATCATAAGTACTTCGACGAGAAAGATTATGAACGTTTACAAAGCATTCTAATCGATAGCCTCTCTCCCTTAAGGGATTATGACGTTGAGGATCTCTTAGACAAACAAGAAAAAAAATACTCCTTGGAAATTGATGCCGTAACGAAGCCTACTTCTGCGCTGTTCTCTAACGTGACGGTTCCAGGGGCACTATATACCGTCTATACATTATGGCATATCGTAAACGGTCCAATTAAACAAGCATTAAGCGCCTACGCCAGTAAGCAGTATGTAGACCGAAAATGGGCTAGCTACTTCGCTGATTCGGACATCCCGGCTTATCAGGAATACTTCCTAAAGCATTTGGACCCGAAGGATGAGGTCTTGCATCAGGGCGCGATAATAAAGTTGCTTTTTGCGAAGGATGACTTCATACCGCACTATGCCATTGACGTTCTTGAAAATAACGTATTTAAGAACCCTGCGCTATATAATCCTATCTTAAAACGTTTTGATAGCATGAAACCCCATGTGATAAGCGAAATTATAAACTCCATTTCTGCAGCCAATACGGAGACGAAAGCCATCTTGAAGGCATTTCAAAATACGCCAAAGGCTTCTCCAAAGCAGAAAGAACTAATCGAAAAAATTTTAAATTATGAAAAACAATAGAAGAGACTTTTTAAAAGCCATCGGAATTGGCTCTGGTGCATTGCTGGTCGATCCAGTAATTGCCAAAACGCTGACAGAAAAACAAATCAATGAAAGTGAAATGAATGGACCCGAATCTGTATTTGCTATCCGCCATTTAGAAACCGATTACCTGGTTGCTGGTGGCGGTATGGCGGGATTCTGCGCGGCGCTAGCGGCCGCTAGAAATGGATTGAAGGTTGTCTTCATTCAAAACCGTTCGCGTTTAGGTGGAAATGCAAGCTCCGAAATTCGTATGCATATCTGTGGTTCTACGGCATTAGGACAAGTATGGCGAGAAACGGGAATTCTCGAAGAGGTCATGTTAACCGAATCATACATCAATCCACAACGCTGTTGGGAAATGCTCGATTATGTCATGTATGATAAGGTTGTTTCCAATCCAAATATCACCATGCTTTTTGACACGATGCTGTATAGCGTAAAAGCTAAAGGTAAGAAAATAGAGGAAATCCAAGCCTACTGTTCGCAGACCGAGGAAATCTATGTGGTGAAGGCGAAGCATTTCGCCGATTGTACCGGTGATGGCACTTTAGCGGCATTAGCAGGTGCCGAGTTTATGCGTGGTCGCGAAGCCAAATCAGAATACAATGAGGCGTTAGGGTTGGAAGTGCGCGATGATATCACCATGGGAAACAGTTTACTGTTTCAGTCGCAAAAGCACGATCAACCCATGCCGTTTAAGGCGCCAAGCTGGGCTAGAAAATATGAGTTCTCGGATTTCAAACACCGGAGAATCCACTCTTGGGAGTATGGATATTGGTGGATTGAATTGGGAGGACTAGAAAATATCGTACATGACGGTCAGAAAATACGTCACGACTTGATGGCCGTTGTCTTTGGTGTCTGGGATTATATCAAAAATTCGGGTAACCATCCGGACTCCGCAAATTGGGCATTATCATGGTTTGGATCGATTCCTGGCAAACGGGAAAGTCGCCGTATCACCGGGGATTACGTGATGACACAAAATGATATTTTAAAACAGGAAAACTTTGAAGACCGGGTGGCTTATGGAGGCTGGCCATTAGATGATCACTTACCGGCAGGTATGGACGATACCTCATTAAGTCCTTTCCGCTCGATTGCTCTAAAAGGACCGTACTCGATTCCATTGCGTAGTTTGTACAGCAAGACCTTTGACAACTTAACAATGGCGGGACGTAATGTTTCGGTATCGCACGTAGCACTTTCAACGACGCGTGTGATGGCTACCTGTGCAACGATGGGACAAGCAATTGGAACAGCGGTTGCTTTCTGCGTAAAAGAGAACTTAACGCCACGACAACTTTACCAAAATAAAGCTAAACTCAAAGCGTATCAACAACTTTTACTACGTCAAGATCAAGCGATACTGAAGGTGAAAAACGAGGATAAACTAGATTTGGCTTTACAAGCGAAAGTAACAGCCTCTTCGGAATTGCCGGGCTTTGAAGCGAAAAAAGTAATCGATGGTTTCAACCGCGATGTGCAAGACGGCGACAGTCACCAATGGCGTGCCAGCTTAGCCTCGGGCGAACAATATATCGAGTTAAGCTGGACCAAAGCGCAAACATTGAAGCACGTAGAATTTACTTTCGACTCCGGACTAAACAGACACCTTCGTCTTTCGGGTGAGGCCAGTGTGATGAAGAACCAAAAAAGAGGACGTCAACCAGAAATGTTGATGGATTATGCAGTCGAGCTCTATAAAGGCAATACTTTAGTGAAAAAAGAGGAGGTCACCGAAAACATACAACGCAAAGTGGTCCATAGTTTTGACAATGTGTCTGCCGATCGCGTTAGACTAGTCGCTAAAAAAGCCCAAGAAGATCAAAATGCACGAGTATTTGAAATAAGATGCTATGCATAATCGATAATTCTGCTTAATTTAGCCCTAAATGGAGAGCAATTCCTAAACCGTTTGCTCTCCATTCTTGTAATAGACCAACAAAAAAGAAAACTTATGATTAACTTAAATGGGATTAATGCCTTAACATTAATCTTTGCCTCATTACTGATCTTTGCTATTGCCTATCGGTTCTACGGGCTCTTCCTAGCAAATAAGGTGCTGCGCTTAAATTCGAAAATTACAACTCCTGCAGTGGAATTTGCCGATGGCCAAGATTATGTAAAGACAGATCGAAAGGTACTATTTGGACATCACTTCGCTGCGATCGCTGCTGCGGGTCCCTTAGTAGGTCCGGTGTTGGCTGCGCAATTTGGCTACTTACCAGGTGCCTTGTGGATCTTAATTGGTTGCGTATTAGGTGGAGGTGTACATGATATGGTGGTTCTTTTTGCTTCCGTGAGACATAAAGGGGAAAGTCTGGCTACCATCGCGTCGAAAGAAATATCAAAACCCATTGGAACAATTGCGGGACTAGCCGTCTTATTTATCTTGATCTTGACCTTGGCGGGGCTCTCATTAGCTTGTATTTCGGCGATGCATGAAGCGCCTTGGTCTCTGTTTACCATTATCTTAACGATGCCGATCGCCATAATTATGGGCTTAATCATGCGCTACCGAGAAGGTTCAGTAACCTTTGCCAGCATACTCGGCGGCGTTTTGCTAATCGTCGGGATTATTGCAGGACATCAGCTCATGGAGATGCCTGCCGTTGCCAATTTATTCAATTGGAGCATTGGAACGATTTCTATCGCGATTGCTGTTTACGGATTCTTAGCCTCTGTGTTACCCATTTGGTTACTGCTGGTACCTCGAGACTATCTATCGACTTATCTAAAGATCGGAACCATTCTCATGTTAACCGTTGGAATCATTTTCGTCGCGCCAACCATTCAAATGCCAGCTTTAACGGAATTTATTCATGGTGGCGGTCCGGTGATTGGTGGTCCCGTTTTACCGTTTATCTTTATCGTCATTGCCTGCGGTGCAATCTCTGGTTTCCATGCAATCATCGCTACAGGTACCACACCGAAAATGCTTGGTAATGAACGTGAAATCCTATTTGTTGGCTATGGTGCCATGCTGGTTGAAGGCTTTGTTGCACTCATGGCTTTAATCGCCGCATGCACGTTAATGCCTGGTGACTATTTTGCCATTAATACGCCCGTGGCTGCCTACGAGCAATTTCTGGCCATGCATCCGGAATTGCATGCTGTCGACCTACCGCATTTTATTGAACGTATTGGTATCGATCTGCACGGACGTACCGGAGGAGCTGTATCACTCGCTGTAGGGATGGCGCATATATTTGATAAGGTTCCCTTTATGGATAATGTTATGGCTTATTGGTATAATTTTGCCATTATGTTTGAGGCGGTATTTATTTTAACGGCAATTGACGCTGGGACACGCGTGGGACGATTCTTCTTGCAAGAGATGTTGGGATCGGTCATTCCCGCATTCAAAGATAAAAACTGGTGGCCTGGTGTGATTTTATGTAGTGCTATTTTCACCTTCTCTTGGGGGTATTTAGTATACACTGGAAATGTAAGTAGTATTTGGCCATTGTTTGGTATCTCCAATCAGCTGCTCGCGGCTTGTGGTTTGATTGTTTGCACGACGATGCTCATTCGCATGAATAGAAAAAAATATGCGCTTTGTGCGGCTATTCCTGGGGTATTTATGGCAATCATCACTTTCTGGGCAGGTTATATCCAAGTAACGGATATTTACATCCCGAACGGTCAATACTTACTGGCAAGTCTTGCTGCTATAGCCATGCTATTGATGGCTATTGTATTTATAGGTACTTTCATCCGTTGGTCACAACTCTTTAAAATTAAAGAGTTGCAGGTTGATATGTACCATGAGGAAGTTAAAGAACTCGTTGAACGATAATAGAAGGAAAGGAATACGATGTTTACCATACAGCAAATCGAGGAAGCGCATGCACGTGTGAAAACAGGTGCCGACTTCTCAAAGTATATTCAAGAAATCAAGGCTTTCGGTGTTTCAGCTTTTGAGTTTATCGTCAGCAATGGGGTAGAAGTATACCATGGCGTGGGCAGTTTTCAGGTGCAATCGCCAACGAAATACGAAATGCAGGATATTTCGCCTAGCGTCAATAAACAGCAATTTGCAAAAGAGCTGAAAGAACATCAAGAAGGGAAGTCTGATTTTCCATATTTTGTCAAAATGTGTGCTGAAAATGGCATCGCCTCCTGGAAGGTCGATCTCGAAAAATATACCTGTACCTATTTTGATAGCGAAGGAAAGAAACTACTTAGCGAAAATATTCCCGCTTAAGATGGTTTAAAGTATGTAAAGGAGGCAATGTAGAAATTGCCTCCTTTTTTTATGCAATGATGGCAAGCGAAAGAACACATCTATTGCCGAAGTTTATATTGGGAAACATAGGAAAAAACATTTTTTACATAGGCAAATTAAGCCTATACTATGGGAATGCTTCGAGACTGCTTCGGGAAAAAGCCGTCAGCTGCAAAAGGATTGTGATCGAATATTCAAAGCATGAATTTACAATTCGAAGGTTACAGTCAAGGAATTGACAGGCTATGTCAACAGAAGAAAAGTGGTTATCAAGCTTTTCGTAATGATGTGATATAGGGGTAGGACGAAAGGGTAAAAATGGATATACTGGGCAAAAGAAAAGCCCTTATTAGACGATGCTAATAAGAGCTTTTCCGTTTACTCTCGAAAGCCTAAGCCTTCACGATGCGTTTATTTTTTGACGTCGAAGCGATCGGCATTCATCACTTTATGCCAAGCTGCTACGAAGTCTTTAACAAACTTCTCATTGGCGTCAGCTGCTGCATAGACTTCCGCTACGGCTCTCAATTCGGAGTTCGCGCCAAACACTAAGTCAGCTCGTGTTCCTGTCCATTTGATAGCACCGGTCTTGCGATCTCTACCTTGATAAAGTTCTTTATCTGGAGATACAGCTTCCCAGGCAGTATTCATGTCCAATAGATTCACTAAGAAATCATTGCTTAGTTGACCTGGTCGGTCGGTAAACACACCATGTTTCGAGCCGTCAAAATTCGTGTCTAAGACACGCATACCCGATAAGAGTACGACTAATTCTGGAGGTGTCAAGGTCAATAGCTGTGCTTTGTCAATCAATAATTCCTCGGTAGAAACCGTATATTTCGCTTTCTTATAGTTACGGAAGCCGTCAGCAATCGGCTCTAAATAAGCGACCGATTCGATGTCCGTTTGCGCTTGGGTGGCATCCATACGTCCCGGTGTAAAGGGTACCGTTATATGAACACCCGCTTTCTTCGCTGCTTCAACAATACCCGTTGCTCCTGCCAAAACGATTAGATCTGCCATGGAAATGCGCTTACCGTCGGCCTGACCATTGTTGAATGATGTTTGAATGCCCTCAAGCGTATGCAAAACTTTTTGTAATTGTGTTGGGTTATTAACTTCCCAGTCCTTTTGAGGTGCTAGACGAATACGAGCACCGTTTGCACCACCGCGTTTGTCCGATCCACGGAATGTCGATGCCGAAGCCCAAGCGGTAGAAACCATTTCTGAAATAGTTAATCCAGAGTTTAAGATATTCGCTTTTAACGCTGCGACATCATCGGCATTTACGAGAGGATGGTTGAGCGCTGGAATCGGATCTTGCCAGATTAAATCTTCAGCAGGGATCTCAGGCCCTAAATATCGAGATTTCGGTCCCATATCACGATGTGTTAATTTAAACCAAGCGCGTGCGAAGGCGTCTGCAAATAAATCAGGATTCTCGTAGAATCGGCGAGATATTTTCTCGAACTCCGGATCTACGCGTAGCGTAATATCTGTTGTCAACATCGTAGGACGTTGTTTTTTATTCGGGTCAAATGCATGTGGAATGATATCGCCTGCATCTTTGGCAACCCACTGATGCGCGCCCGCAGGGCTTTTCGTCAATTCCCATTCGTAGCTAAATAAATTTTCAAAGAAATTATTGCTCCATTGTGTTGGCGTAGTTGTCCAAGTAACTTCTAATCCAGATGTGATCGCATCAGCACCCACACCTGATTTATAACTATTCTTCCAGCCTAAACCTTGCATTTCTAAGTCGGCAGCCTCTGGTTCTTTTCCTACGTTGTCAGCAGGACCAGCCCCATGTGTCTTCCCGAATGTATGACCACCCGCAATTAGCGCCACAGTTTCTTCATCGTTCATCGCCATACGACCAAACGTATCGCGGATATCTTTCGCTGCTGCCAATGGATCCGGATTTCCGTCAGGACCTTCTGGGTTGACATAGATTAATCCCATTTGTACCGCTGCCAGTGGATTCTCTAAATTTCTAGAATGTATTTTACCATCCGCATTATCATCCGAAGACAATACACCATGTCTCTCTGGCACACCTTCGGAACCTTGTGCATAGCGAACATCTCCACCTAGCCAGGTTTTTTCTGATCCCCAGTAAACGTCCAATTCTGGTTCGAAAACGTCTTCGCGACCACCGGCGAAGCCAAATGTTTTGAAGCCCATCGACTCTAAGGCTACATTTCCGGTCAGGATCATTAAATCCGCCCAAGAGATTTTCTTACCATATTTCTGTTTAATCGGCCACAACAAACGACGCGCTTTATCCAAGCTTACGTTATCGGGCCAGCTATTTAATGGGGCAAAGCGTTGTTGTGCGGCGCCAGCGCCACCACGACCATCGCCTACACGATACGTTCCGGCACTGTGCCATGCCATGCGAATAAACAATGGACCATAGTGTCCAAAATCCGCAGGCCACCAGTCCTGCGAATCGGTCATTAAATCATGCAGGTCTTTTTTTACCGCTGCAAGGTCTAAACTCTTAAATTCTTCCGCATAGTTAAAATCTGCATCCATTGGATTGGAGACATTCGCATTCTGACGTAGAAGTTCGATTTTTAAACGATTTGGCCACCAATCTTGGTTCGAGGTTCCATCACCTGCCACCTTAACTTTGTTCATACTGCCATTATGAAATGGGCACTTACTGATGTCATTTGATCCGTTTTCCATGTGTGTAATTTTCTAATGAATGTTTTTATTATATACAGCTAAATAGTCTTTATACTGCTTGATTAACGATGTTTGCGTACCTCTGTCTTTATAGCTCAACTAAAATTACCAAAAAGAAATCAAAGAATAATGATAGATTGAATGAAAACTATAGAAAATACCTATTGAATCTTTAGATATGTAATAGATGAAATCTATAGGTAGATATATTATTCATTTAGAGGGATAGGTTACACCATTATATAAGTAAATAGTGCTAGCGCTTAGCTTTTGACCAACTTGATATGGGTATGTTCTGCAATAATCTCTAATATCATTTGCATATAAGTTTGTCCTCTGTCGT
>JBEBRI010000043.1:0-25969 GCA_040394915.1 Sphingobacterium sp. | reverse complement strand
ATAAAGATAACTCGATAAACTTCCAGCCTACATACAGACCCAATAAACAATGGTTTGGCTACCCCAAACCTAATCCCAAACGCCATTATCCGCCGTCAAGATCGTCGGGTTGCCAGCAGTAACGATAAGCGTATGCTCATGTTGAGCCAAGACACCTCCTTTATTACCAACCATCGTCCACCCGTCCTCGAGTTCAACGGCATAAGTAGATGCTGTAGCGATAAACGTTTCAATAGCAACGACGGAATCCTTTTTAAATCGCCTTTGATCAAAGCGATTCTTGAAATTCAGCAACTCATCGGGCTGCTCATGTAGACTGCGACCAATACCATGCCCCCCGAGATTTTTAATCACCATATACCCCCTTTTCTTGGCCTCAGTTTCCATCAATTCTCCAACAGCAGCAATCTTCACCCCGCCCCTAATCGATGCAATAGCGAGTTTGAGAATCTGCTTAGATGCATCAATCATACCCTGATGTTGATGAATATCCTCACCAACAACAAATGAACAACCATTGTCCGACCAAAATCCTGCGAGCTCTGCAGAAACATCAATATTAATCAAATCCCCTTCTTGTAGTATTTTTTGAGCAGAAGGAATCCCATGACAAAACTCATTATTCACGCTAATACAGCTGTTACCGGGGAAATTATAGGTAAGACGAGGAGCCGAATTTGCACCAAACTTCGCGAGAAGCTCTGCGCCGTAATCGTCTATTTGCTTAGTCGACATCCCAACCTTCGTATAATTGATCATTTCCTTCAGTGTAATAGCAACAGCTTCACTGACGCGCTTCATTCCTTCAAGATCCTCTTTATTCGAGATTTGCATAATGTATCTGATTTTCTATTTAAATACGATCAGCAAAAATAGATTCCTTTCAGTTTTTCAGAAAGTACAAATCGGACATTTACAAATCGGAAAAGCCATTTTCTTTAATACCTTTGTCCTTACGTATGCCGATCAATTTTCTACATAGCATTAAATCTACTACATTTCAATGGCCTTCTATTGAATCACAGAGTACGCTATGTGCGAAAATCAACAAGCAGCTAATATTTGACCTGCATTTCTTCCCCTGTCAACAACTCGGAACTAGCCAGGCCTTGTTTAACGATGGCGTTCCATCCATTATTTTAATGCCTCGAAAAACCGATCAGGTCAACTTGAGAAAGGGAAAAGAACTCATCAAGCTAAAATCCGCATGGATATGCTGCGGAACCATAGAAAATACGCATTGGCAAATTCCAAAGAATGTAGAAAACATCCTTGTTTTACGATTCCAACCGGCAGATTTTTACAGCTTATTTAACATCAATCCTGCTGTATTCCTAACTAATCCAATCTGCAATTTGGAGGACCTGATGTCAGAAAAATGGGTCTCCATCTTCCAGGCAATTTACCAGCAAGAAATCGATTGGAAACAACTTAACGAACTAAATGAACGCTTAGTGGTTGAGAAATCTGAAAGTCGCTTTCCAGCGATCTTAAGTGCTGCCATTAAACATATTGAAAACCGTAAAGGAGCCGTTAATGTCGCGGATGTACTTCAACATTTAGGTAGCGGAGTAAATTCTAAATGGCTCTATAGAAACTTTGTAAATTACATCGGCATTCCACCCAAGAAATATATTGCCTTGCAACGTTTTATTTATGGATATCAGGAATACAAGAATAATAAAAATGCTGCCAATGCCGAACCAGCGAACCTTCAAGGCTACTATGACTACAACCATTTTCTTAAAGACTTTAAACGCTATATTGGAATCGCGCCGACACAGTATCATTTCGACTAGCACAAAAATCGATATCAGGACAAATTATCTGTCGAGAAAACTCCTTCTCCTTATTTCTTAAGCCGATTCGCCATTTCGATTGCCTCTACTTTCGTTCCACAAAAGTGAATTTGTATACCCTGATTACTTTCGAAAATAAAATCACGTAAACTCTTACTCTGGTAGTTGGAAAAGTCACCGATGATGGAAACCGGCATCTGATACTGCGTAAATTTTTGAAGAATATCACCAGCAATTCTAGACTTTAAATCGAAAAAGATAGGAATAATATTCCGTTCATAAATTAACAGGCGATCAACTTCTTGAAAATACAAATCACCTAAGATTGCTAAAGCATCTTCTGTTGAGCTTAACACAATATCGTCTGCAATTACCTCTGCTATTTTAAGCTTATTTACTTCGGAGAAATCAATAGTCATTCAGAAAAGGATTATTATATTTTAAATTATAAGTAAGGAAAGGGAAGCTATCAAAGTCGACCGAATGGAATGCTGTTCTTTCTAAGCAATAGCTAGCCAAACATTGGAGATAGCGACAGACAGGATTACCGTTTTTTGACGAAAAAGTTTATAATCAATCGTATCAGCAAATAACAGCCGTATACAAGTCCACCAAACACGGCTAATGTATAAAGCTTAAATACCGTATCAAAACTTGTCAGCGCGGCTAGTCCAACCGAAAAAACAGCAGCACCGACGAGGTATAAACTCAATTTTTTACCCAACCAATAGGCCAAATAAAAGTAAGCGCCAATAGTCCAGACAATAGGCATAACGTATAAAGCGTTTGATTCCCTCAAAAAATCCGGATAATTGGGGATATAAAGCAACTTGTATAAGATCACGATAATAGCACCGTTTAATGCTAGTTTAAAGAACATCCACATCGCACGTGCGGAAGCTCTCTCGTCATACTCGTCATCGTAATAGCTCATAATATGTTTGGTTGAACGTTAGTGTTTGCACCAAGCTTGAAAATATCTTCACCTGAAGTGCGCAATTATTCGTGAAAATATCAATTTAAATCGATAAATCCTTAAAACCCAATACGAAACAAGAAGATTTAATGAATTATTATTTTAAGATCCTTGTAGCAAAACAAAGGCACAAAAAAAAGCCTAAAAAATATTTTAGGCTTTTTAATTTTTTTTTAAACGATTCACTCTAGAAGAAAGATACGCTCGTCTGAAGAACCTTACCTGAAGAAGCAGCACTTTCTTTTACTACCTTTCCGTCAACAATAATCTGCGCTTTCAACGTTGATGCGTCAGTTGGACCAATACCATTTGCAGTAACCATTGGCGTCTTTGCCGTAATTCCTGCTTCACTTGTCCACTCTGCACCAAAATCACCGGTTTTTGAAACTGGCGTGTCGCCATCATAATAAACGATTGTACTAATGTTCACACCTGCAGATCCTATAATCTTGTACTGAACTTTTTTAGCGCCTTCACTAGGCGTACCGTCATCGTCTTTGCTACATGATGAAATCACGAATGTTAAAGATAATAGAGCTAGAATAAACAGTCTTAAGTTTTTCATATAGTTAGTATTTTAATTTGTTCTGTATTAACAAATATCAAGCCATTATCACGAAATAGGTGTTATTTAAACCGAAAGAATAAGTCCTTTTCCCCTCTATCCCATCGATTCTTTTTCCGTATTTTCGAAAGGTTAAACCTTAATATCCGTTATGAAAAGCATCGCAAAAAACTCCGTTTTCATCGCCTGTAGCTTAGATGGCTATATCGCAGACAAGAATCATGGTATTGAATGGCTACTATCCCTACCAAACCCGACACAAGACGATATGGGATATAATGACTTTATTAAAGATATCGATGCTTTAGTAATGGGACGAAACACCTTTGAGATTGTTCATAGCTTCGAGGGCGAATGGCCTTATCCGAAACCGGTATTTGTAATCAGCAATAGCATGAAAGAGATTCCTGTAGAATTGCGAGAAAAAGTATTTCTAGTTCAAGGCGAAATAAAGGAAATTTTGAAGACCCTACACAGCCAAGGATATCATCGCCTATATATTGATGGTGGTAAAACAATTCAAAGTTTTCTGAAAGAAGATTTAATCGACGATATGATTATTACAACCATCCCCTATCTATTAGGTGGCGGAATTCCACTATTTGGCGAACTCGATCAACAAATAAACTTTCAGTGCGTCGAAACAAAGTTAGAAATCAATAGTGTTGCACAGTGTCGATATATTCGCGTAAGATAAGCTGAATTAGTTGTATTTACTCCCTATTGAAATCTACGGCAGTTCCACTTCGATTAGGTAGCTACAAAATTCCGAACAACCACGTTTAAAAACAAAAAAGCTCATCAACTGATGAGCTTTTTTATTTGCAGAGCCTCCTATCGGAATCGAACCAATGACCTACTGATTACAAGTCAGTTGCTCTACCAGCTGAGCTAAGGAGGCTTTTTTTTTCTGCTGCAAATATCTAAATTCTTTAAATATTTTGCAAGGTAAGTTTTCAAGTTTTTCCAACTCTGAATTTAATTTCCTGAATTTCAATCAGTAAATTTGATACACACCGAATTCAATATGTTAAAATGACAGTAAAAAATAAAAGAACATGACATTATTACATGCTATATCGCTTTAAAACCAATAGGCATTCATTTTGTTTAAACATTAGAAACAATAAAATAATCGAATAGACTATATATGAACTTTAATAATTACACCATCAAGGCTCAAGAAGCCATACAAAAAGCGTCGGAGATTGCTGTTGGAAATCAACAACAAGCGATTGAACCTGCGCATATATTGAAGGCATTACTCACCGTCGACGAAAATGTAGTTGGACATTTACTAAAAAAGCTTAATGTCAATATCAATTATGTGACTAGCGAGGTTGATAAACAAATTGAAGCCCTTCCGAAAGTAAGCGGCAGCAATGTTTATTTGAGCAATTCTTCAGCAGCCGTATTACAAAAAGCGCAAAGTTATTTAAAGGAATTCAATGATGAGTTCGTATCCATCGAGCACATCCTTTTAGCACTATTGTCAGCAAACGACAAGGTATCATCGCTCTTGAAAGATCAGGGCGTTACGGAGAAGGATTTAAAACTGGCGATTAAAGAACTTCGCGGTAATAGCCGAGTTACGGACCAAAATGCCGAAGCAACTTACAATGCCTTGGGCAAATATGCGAGAAACTTAAACGAGTTTGCCGAATCGGGAAAACTAGACCCTGTTATTGGTCGTGATGAAGAGATTCGACGTGTTATGCAGATTCTATCTCGTCGTACCAAAAACAACCCTATTCTTGTCGGCGAACCCGGGGTTGGTAAAACGGCGATAGCAGAGGGTATTGCACACCGTATTATCAAAGGCGATGCCCCCGAGAACTTAAAAACAAAAACCGTATTCTCTTTAGATATGGGAGCTTTAATCGCAGGAGCAAAATACAAAGGTGAATTTGAAGAACGTTTGAAAGCAGTTGTAAAGGAAGTCTCCGATAGTGACGGTGAAATTATCTTATTCATTGATGAAATCCATACCCTGGTCGGTGCCGGAGGTGGTGAAGGCGCTATGGATGCGGCAAATATCTTAAAACCAGCCTTAGCCCGTGGTGAACTTCGTGCTATTGGCGCCACAACCTTAAATGAGTATCAAAAGTACTTCGAAAAGGATAAAGCATTGGAGCGCCGTTTCCAAAAGGTGATGGTTGATGAACCAGATACGCAGGATGCGATTTCAATATTACGTGGATTAAAGGAACGCTATGAAACGCACCATAAGGTTAGAATTTTAGATGAATCCATCATCGCAGCGGTAGAGTTATCACAGCGCTATATTACGGATAGGTTTCTACCTGATAAAGCGATTGACTTAATCGATGAGGCTGCTTCAAAGTTAAGATTAGAAATGGACTCCGTTCCAGAAGCTGTCGACGAATTAGAACGCCGCATTATGCAGTTGGAGATCGAGCGAGAAGCAATTAAAAGGGAAAAAGATGAACGCAAAGTATCCGAGTTATCGGAAACCATCGCGAATCTCTCGAATGAACGCGACTCCCTAAAAGCAGCATGGCAATCCGAGAAAACCTTGGTGGATCAGGTGAACCAAGAGATTCAAAATATTGAAGATTATAAATTAGAGGCTGATCAAGCAGAGCGTGCCGGCGATTACGGAAAAGTTGCGGAATTACGTTACGGCAAGATCAAAGAAGCACAAGATAAGGTTGAAGGCTTGAAGAAAGAGCTTTCTGAAAAACAACAAAGTAGCCGCATGCTTAAAGAGGAAGTGACATCGGAGGATATTGCCGACGTTGTTTCTCGCTGGACCGGGATTCCAGTGAATAAAATGATTCAATCAGAGCGCGAGAAATTGCTGAACCTGGAGGAGGAATTACATAAACGCGTTGCCGGTCAAGAAGAAGCGATTGAAGCTATTGCCGATGCTATTCGTCGTTCGCGCGCCGGTCTAAGTGATGCCAAACGCCCTATCGGTTCCTTTATTTTCTTAGGAACTACCGGGGTCGGAAAAACAGAGTTAGCGAAAGCACTAGCGGAGTTCTTATTTGACGATGAACAAGCCTTAGTCCGTATCGATATGTCCGAGTACCAAGAAAGACATGCCGTATCCAGATTAATTGGAGCGCCTCCGGGATATGTAGGTTATGATGAAGGTGGACAGTTAACAGAAGCCGTACGTCGTAGACCTTACTCGGTAGTTCTACTGGATGAGATCGAAAAAGCCCACCCTGATGTATTTAACATCTTGTTGCAGGTATTGGACGATGGTCATTTAACGGATAATAAAGGACGTGTTGTTAATTTTAAAAACACGATCATTATCATGACTTCCAACACGGGATCACACATTATCCAAGAGAACTTCTCGAAGATGAACGATGATAACCGCGACGAAGTGGTCGGAAAAACAAAGGACGAGGTCTTTGAGTTACTTCAAAAATCTATCCGTCCGGAGTTCTTAAACCGTATTGACGAAGTGATTATGTTTACTCCGCTTAGCCGTAATGAGATTGGCGACATTGTTCGCATGCAATTTGGAAGAGTTGAAAAACAACTTGCGGAACAAAATATATTCTTAACAGCGAGTGACGATGCACTTGATTGGTTAGCACAATTGGGATACGATCCAGTTTATGGTGCGCGTCCGTTGAAACGTGTTATTCAAAAACGTGTACTCAATGAGCTATCAAAAGAAATACTTTCTGGTAAGGTGAGCAAAGACTCTATTATTCAACTCGATGTTTTTGATGGCAAGTTTGTATTCATCAATAAAGACGCAGAAAATAAATAGCATCCCCCTTATAGGATTAAATAGAAAAGCTGTGCAGCCGACAGGTTGTACAGCTTTTTTTTATTCATAGTTGATCTTTCAAATTGGTTAATAGAACATTCGCCCTATATGCTCATGAGGATGAACCGGCTATTGAGCTCAGGCCTACTTCAGCCAAAGCTCAGCCCTACCTCAATCCATTAATTCGAGCAATGAACGCTCCATCTCCCTTCCAATCAGGCTAGATCTATAGGTTGACCCAAAATCGAGGAGGACACAAACAACTAAACCCTAGCAAACAAGCGCGTCCAAAATTCAGAAAGGTAAAAACTAAGGATAAAAAAAGACCCCTATCGTTCTAATAGAGGTCTCTATAGCTTAGCTAGCTATTTTCTAGGGATAGAAAACCCTCCCCTTCAAGCTTTCAGGAATGTTCCATTGCTCACCGGCCGCTGCGAACATCTTGCAGTCATCAATAAATTTCCCAACGCCGACTTGGTCTATATGACCGAATACACCACCTGTTTGAATCGGGTAGCCTAAACCATAGACCGATCCGATATCCCCGTCAATTGGTTTCGCTAAAATCCCCTCGTCCAAGCAACGAAAACTATCCAAAGCGACGACATGCAAAAGTCGATTTTTCAGCACTTCCGTACTCGGAATATCTTTACTAATCACCACATCGGCATCCTGCCAATATTCCTTTTTACCACCCGCACTCGGATAATCATAAAACCCCTTGCCGGTACGTCTACCAGAGCGACCTTCAGCAATCAGTTTCTTTAAATAGCGTAATGCACGCTGTTGGGATTCGTGCAACTGAGGTAGTTGTTCATATACTTTAACCATCAAGTCTAAACTAATTTCATCAAGCACCGCGAGTGGACCGACGGCAAATCCTGCGATACGCGCAGCCCCTTCGATTTGTTCCAATGGAATCCCCTCTTGAATCATGGTAATCCCTTCAAGCAAGTAATTGAAGAAAATTCGTGAGGTAAAAAAAGCCGGCCCGTCTTGAACCACAATCGGAATCTTCTTCAACTTGGAAATAAAGTGTAATGCCTTATCGATCGTTTCTTGACTAGTATACTTTCCACGGATCACTTCCACCAGAGGCATACGGTCTACCGGAGAGAAGAAGTGCAAACCAATAAAATTATCCGGACGCTGACTCGCGATTGCTAATTTTGATATCGGTAAAGAAGTCGTATTGGATGCAAAGATGCCGTCTACACTTAATAGCGAAGCACTTTCAGCGATTACGCGATTCTTCAAAGCGAGATCTTCATAAACTGCTTCAATGATCAAATCAGCATCTTGCAGTTCATTCAACTGATCTGTCGCATGGATTCTATTTAAGGTAGATTCTTTCTCCACTAAGTTAGACTTCCCTAAGCTAATTGATTTATCGAACAACTTTGCGGAATAGGACTTCCCCTTTTCAGCACTTTCCTGTGAAATATCTTTTAATACAACTTGGAATCCTGCTTTTGCCGCTTCATAGGCAATCCCTGCGCCCATCATACCAGCTCCAATAACGCCTATTTTTTTAAACGGAAAGGCCGGCGCATCAGCAGCCTGTTGTGCGGCATCCGCAAGTCCATGTTCCTGTAATCGAATCATCGCTGCTGGCTCCTTTTGGAGTAATGTTTTACTATATGCTTCCGCCTCAATTTCGTAAGCATCCGCTAGATTCTCATTCAATGAATCTTGAAACACTTGAACAATTGCTAACTGCCCCGGAAACGAACGATTTATTTTGGAAGACAGATTAACAAAGTATTCGGATTCTGTATTTTTAATTGAAAGTTGCCGGTCCAAATCAGGCTGCTGATAAGCCATTATCCAGGATTCGGCTAAAGTAATCGCCTCCGCTTCATCGCTAAAAAGTTGATCAGCCATCCCTAAGCGTACCGCCTCTTCAGCTTGGTATAACTTTCCGCTGGTTAATACACCCAAGGCAGCTTCAGCACCCATGCGCCGCCATAAATTAATCGTGCCGCCAAAGCCGGGCATTAATCCAAACTTCGACTCTGGGAATCCTAACTTCGCACGATCCTCAGCGAGCAATAAATAATTGGCCAGACTCGCGAAAGAAAAAGCTGTGGAACTACAGGTTTCATGCACAATACATACAATAGGCTTCTGAAGTGCTTTAAGCCGGCTTATGCGTTTTGAAACACTAATTAATCGATCTTCAAAAACTTGCCATGCCTTTGCTTCCCGAAATAACGTCTCATAATCGGTGGCTGTCGCCGCATCTTTAAATTCGAAGATAATGCCCTTTGAGTTCGCATCAGCAAGACGCTCGATCGCTTGCGGCAAAACCTCATCAAAGAAGTCTAAATCCACTATAATAGGTGATTTGGAATCGCTCGTTATCTCAAACCTCCAGATTCCAGATGTTCCCTCCAGAATATTGATTCTCTTCATAGTTTTTTAAGATTAACGCTGATAATCCACTTGATCAATACACATCTTCGCTAAGATCTCCTTCATGATCTCTGAAGTACCCCCAATAATAGTTCCAACTCGGACATCACGATAGAGTCTAGCAATTTTATAATCTTCGGTAAAACCGTAACCTCCGAACATTTGCAAACACTCGTTCACGACCCGAATCGCTAATTCACTCGTTTGAAGCTTAGCGATTGAGCATTCTTTAACAGAATAAACCCCTTGATTGTGCAGGTCGCAACAGCGATAAACATACGCGCGATTAACCTCCACGTCGGCTATTAATTGAATAATCCGATGACGTAATACCTGAAGATCCTTTAATTTCTTTTGAAAGGCTTGTCGCTCTTCCATATATTTTAAAGTGTAATCAATTGCAGACTGTGCCGTCGCCACAGATTGAATCGAGGCAGTCAGCCGTTCCAGCTGCAAACCGTCCATCAGGTATTTAAAACCCTCACCTTCCTTACCCAGCAGATTTTCTTTCGGTACGCGAACTTGATTAAAACCAAGTTCGGCAGTGTCCGAAGCATGCCAACCCATTTTCTTTAATTTATTAGCACTAACGCCTTCCGCATCCCTATCAATCAATAATAAGCTAATGCCCTTACTTCCGGCTTGAGGATCAGTTTTCACGGCCGTGATAAAGAAATCACCATAATAACCGTTTGTAATAAAGGTCTTTGAGCCATCCACGATATAATAGTTACCATCGAGAACAGCAGTTGTTTGGATATTTTGAACATCAGAGCCTGCTCCGGGCTCGGTAATCGCAACCGCGCTAACCATATCGCCTAGAATTACAGGTGTTAGGTATTTCTGCTGAAGGAATGCTGAACCGTATTTCAACAAGTAAGGTGCAGACATATATTGGATAACCAAAGCTGAGATGGTAAATCCCCCAGAATAACAATAGGAAAGCTCTTCACAAAAGATAAGCGAATAATAAAAATCTAGATCAAGTCCATGAAGCTCTGCTGGAAAATTAAGACCGAGGTAGCCCATCTCCCCCATTTTCTTCCAAATCATTTTATCGATTTGTCCATCTTTTTCCCACTGATCTACATGAGGGATGACTTCTTTCTGAATAAAAGAGCGAAGACTTTCGCGAAAGATGTGATGTTCTGCAGTTAAATTAAATGCATGCATAATTATTTATAACGGTTAATGAGATTCGGGCCGCAATAGTGCGATAAGCTTTCAATGATGTACCCGAAACTGTACTAAAATAGCTCAAATAGATGGAAATATCCAAGCTCTTAAAAGTTAAATAATATTAATTTAACAAAACACACACAAATTAAATAGCAATAAATTCAATAATAACAATATAAATAAGCAATTGTTAACGAATTATCAACTATATTTAGATACTATTACAAAGACATTAATATTTGGCTTAAATTTTGTGCAAGAAGCCAAGAAACAATTACCAATCATTAATTTGCGTATGATAAAACCTTTACATTTTCTAATACTTCTTCTTGCCTTTTGTTTTCTTCAATCTTGTGAAAAGTTAGAATCTTCGCATGATACAGATACCGAAACATTATCCGATATTAAGCTGGAAGGGACATACAGTATCCTCACCCCCCTATCCTTTTTTAACTTGGAGAATGGTTTCCAGTTAGTCAACGATGCTGATCTTGCACCTACAGTAAAGAAAATAAATGAGAATACCTATGATATTACCTGGAATCATTTGCAGGTTCCAACACTCGCGAGCTATGAATTTAAATTGATAGGAAGCAATGCGAGTGGCGAATTGCAATATGTAGCAAGCAATAAGGCTGGCGACGAGGGAATTCTGATGTTTATTATTGATAAGAAAAAAAGCAATGCGGAACTTTCCATTAATTTGAAAACTGGATTTGCGAAATACGTCGGCAAAGCTACGTTGAAGAAATAACAAAAAAGGCATCCTCGAGAGGATGCCCCACTGCATTAATAAATTAATTCTTCTGATTGCCACGATGTACTGGCTATTGGCTAACTGCGTTCAATTCCTTCAAAATAACGCGATTCAATCTCTTCTACTTTTTGTTCAAATACCTCCTCCGGGCAATTCATCAATTGTCGGATGGCGTTAATTTGATAAAAGCTTTTTTCATCTAAGATATTCAGAAATAGAAACAATTCTTTTAAGATGAGTCGTTCTCGATCATCAGATCTTGAAGCGAGTATTTCGAGCAGCGATAACTTAATTTCGCCAAGACTAAGGTTATAATGCGATAGTCCGCCGCCCAAGCTCCATAAGGCTTGATCTAGAATGTCCTTATATTGTATTTGTTCAAATAGATTAACTAAATAGGCTTGGTTTTTCGGGGAGAGTGCCTCCAGGTTTGTATGCCCGGAGCAACAATTTGAAAATAAGGCTTTCACCTTCGCATTTAAATCTTCTTCCACGAAAGATGTGTTTGGATTTTCCATATATTCTGTTTGATTTGTTTTCTACTATATATCGGCCAAGCGTATGACCATACCCCTAATGAGGGATATCACTATGAATGCCGTCTTTATTTCATTCTAATGCACTATCAAAAAGAACTTTGCAAATGTTGAGGATGTTAGCATAACGCGGATAGCACATCACTCATGATATGGGAGGAAACAACTAATACTACTTCACTTTTGACCCTTGGTATAAACCTGCGCAAATATAATACATTCGACACCAAATTTAATTACAAATTATTAATTTATTAACAAATTAAATATTTGTTAACATACAACAGAGTTAAAAAATGCCACTTAATGATAATTAAGTGGCAAAACTTATGTTTTCCCGAAGTAGTAATGTTAAAGGATTGTAAAGTAACGGTTATCGCAAATTCTACACCAAAAATTTAAAAGTGTACACCAGCTGCTTTTTATTTTTTTCTAAGAACTCTTACCGTGCTATTTTAGTCCACTATATCTTGCATATTTTATTTTGCAAGATATCGTATATTTGGTAATGAGTAATCTATTTATTGAGACAGATCGCCTAATTCTTCGGGAACTCCAGGCTGACGACCGCGACGGTTTCTTCCGAATGGACTCCGACCCTGCGGTGCATCGTTACCTCTATCAATCGCCTATACAGACGATTGAGGAAGCGGATGAAGCGATACTTTTTATCCAATCCCAGTACCAACAATACGGAACAGGTCGATTAGCTGTACTCGATCGAGAAACGAATGCATTTCTAGGTTGGGCAGGAATAAAATTTATCGAGGGCCCTATGAATGGACTGTCGAATTTCTACGAAATTGGCTATCGCTTTGCTCAACGCTATTGGGGAAAAGGCTATGCCACCGAAGCAACAAAAGCGATCGTAGCATACGGATTTCAGCAGTTCCAAACGGATGCTTTTTATGCGATAACCGACATTGATAATCAAGGTTCTAGAAATGTATTAGAGAAGTCAGGCTTTCAATATGAAGGGAACTTTGATTTGGAAGGTTTGCCCGTGACTTGGTATGTTTTATCGAGAGTAGATTGGGCTAAGCAACTCGGATAATTTATGATTCAACTTGAAGCATTTGAGGTTCAAGACTTTGACAGATTAATAGAATGGGTTAACTCGGCCGAACTGTTGACGCAATTTGCTGGTAGTAAATTCACTTTTCCACTCGACAAGAATCAATTACATGCGTATATTTTAGAGCCTCATCGACACATCTTTAAGGTAATCGATTCTAGTACAAATCAAGTGATTGGGCATGCAGAAATCTATGAATTATCGGATCAAGTGGCTTTAATTTGCCGAGTACTTATTGGAGAATCGGTGCTTCGTGGTCAGGGCAAGGGAAGCGAATTGATGCAAGAACTGATTGCTTATGCGCATAACAAATTATCCATATATACTGTCGAACTTAATGTTTATGATTGGAATGTAGCGGCCATACGTTGTTATCGAAAACTCGGTTTTGCACTGGTACCTGATGAACAAAAGTTTACCAAAGTGAACGGCCAGGTGTGGCGCGCTGTTCGTATGCGCATCCGTACGAAAAGTTAACAAACTAAAGCACAGCTAAATAAGAAGATAAAATTCGATTAATTTAATAATTAGATAGATACTACTGTTAATTAATTTTGTAACTTTAAGAAAGTATCATTTGCGGATTTAATCTTCAATCATATGGCTGCTTTCAACGACAATTTCTCTAAACAGGCGTCTATATACGTCCAATTTCGCCCTTCCTATCCTCATGAGCTATTTGATTATTTACAAAGCTTAACACCATCGCATGAACTCGCATGGGATTGTGGTACGGGAAACGGACAGTCGGCTATTCATTTAGCGGAATTCTATAAAAAGGTATTTGCAACTGACCCGAGCGAAGCACAGATAAAAAACGCTTTTTCGCATGATCAAGTGGTATATCGGGTCGAAAAAGCCGAAGACCCTTCCCTTACCAACAGCTCAGTAGACCTTATTACAGTCGCTCAAGCGATTCATTGGTTTGATATTGAAAAATTTTACGATGCGGCGCGCCGTGTGCTAAAGAAAGACGGTATTATTGCCGTTTGGGCCTATGGAATCCCCAAAGTAAACAAAGAGATCGACCTGATTACACAAGAGTTTCATGATCAAGTTGTCGGTCCTTTTTGGCAACCGCAGAATAAATTGATCGCGCAAGGCTATACGACCATCCCTTTCCCTTTTCGGGAAATTGAACCACCGGAGTTCTACATCCGTAAACGATTTAGATTAGATGATTTATTAGGCCATCTGCGTTCCTGGTCTGCAACGCAAAAATTTATTGACCAAGAGCATATTGATCCTTTAGACGAATTGAAAGATCAACTTATCGCCTATTGGAAGGATCCTAATGAAATAAAAAACGTGTCATGGAAGATTGCATTACGTGTTGGTAAGCTGACTAGTTAGTTGTATTAAACGTCCAGCAATCACCGATATTTAAATAATCAAAAAGGGCAAAATAAATTTGCCCTTTTTCATCACCTTATTAAACAAAAATCAATCGCGTAGAAAGCTAAGGGATCACCTTGTGTCTCTACGGACCATTTTACCAATCTTTTGCATGAATCTGACTTTCATCAATAACCAGCTCATCATCGAATAATATTTTCGCTAAATCTTGTAATGCTGGTTTTTGAAGCCAATTGAAATTATTACGATGCGGATCAAACGCAAAAATCATATGGGCACCGTAGCCTCCATTTCGTAAATCTTCTAACTCCCAAGTATAAGGAGTATAGCCGCGTGCATATTCGGCGGATGCCATAGCCCATCTTGATTTCGGTAAGCCAGGGTAGTTATAAGATAGATCATAAGTTCCACCATAGTCGTGCAGTGCATAGTCCACATACTGCCCCGCTTCCGCTTCAGCGATTCCATTTGATCCACCGAAACTACGAGTATTCGAATACACGTAAACCATTGTCAACTTATCCGGCATAGCTTTCTTCGTTTCATAAACCAAACGAGCAGCTGCATTAGGTGAGGGATCGACAAATCCCGGAGGAGACGGGGAAAATTGATAAGCCGAATACTCGTCGTCGAAAAATACGCCATCTAATCCATAGGAATCAACAACAACTTTAATCTCTTGAGCAAACACTTTCGCTGCCTCATCGGATAAGTTGGCTACTCCTGAGCGATCGTGGTTTCCCAAAATGCTTAGAATAACTTTCATCCCCTTATCTTGCAAAGGTTTTATGTACTTCGCACGATTCGCCAACAGATGCGTAACATTCGGATTATGGGTTACTTTTACTTTGCCTTTTGCACTATCATAGTTGATATTAGAGGAGAATAAAATAACCATATCGACGAGATACTTATTGCTGTTTTTAAGCTTCAAGCTTAGGTTATTTAATGGATTGGTATCATTAACTTCCATACAGCTTATAATCTTAATTCCCGTGCTTTTATTCGTATTTGGCACTTTCGTGAGATCGTGAACAAATAGCAATAGATCACTTGACTGCGATGATGCACCTCCCGCTTGAAGCGTGCTACTCAATGGAATCACATAGGTTTCTTTGCCGTCAATTTCATTACTCGTCTTTACCGACACTTTAACAGGATCGGAAGCCATATCATTCGGCTTCACTTCAACCTGTCCATTGCCTGAAAGACTGACTAATGCTTTTGGAAAGGCTTTGAAAGTCGTACCATTCTTGCTGTTGTATGCGTTTAAGATTTCTTCATTATACTGAATAGTTCCTTTTACGCCTTGCGCGCTTGGCTTCGTAAGTTGAAGTACGACGTCATAAGATCCCTCGGTTTGAAATTCGATAGTCGAATTATTAACTTTCCCGTCGGTACCTGCTAAGAATCCAATCGATTCACCGTTAACTTCATACTTGCTTTCATCGATCTGTTTAACAGCGATAGGCTCTTCTTTACAAGACTGTAAGGCCATAATACCTAGGACACTAAATAATCCCCAGGTTAACAGGCAATATTTCTTTACGATGTATTTCATGTTCATATATTTTAAAGTCCATTACTTTGCAGGAAGCGAAACTGCAGTCCATTTAACTGCGTTTTTAGCGGTTAGATCATTGCCATTTTCTGTATGATCTTTGATGACACTGCCACTACCTTCATTACATTTCCAATACGCTACTAATCCTGGAGCCGTTGGGCTTACCTCATAAGGATTATCTGCGATGTCTTGAGCACTTCGCTCGACATTCCATATGCGGCATTCTGCGATATCCCCTGCGAGAAAGCGAGAGTCTTCATAGGAGCGTCCAATATAAAAGCCATCCCGACCGTCGATTCCAAAGCTCATCGACGGTAAGTAAGTGAAGCCTTCCGACTGCAACTTCCCATCCACGTAAACCTTGATTTTACTTTCCGCGCTATTGAAAACGACTGCTATATGGATCCACTTATTGGTTGGGAGCCCTTTTGTCGCGGCATCAGCACCTGGCATATTACCATAGTATGTGGCTATTTGGATTTGATTCGGCGGAAAGTTAGCATCGCCTAGTCGGATTAAGAACTGGCCTTCTATCCCCATAACCGAACTAATCATGCGATCATAGTTGCGCACGCGAACTAGCGCTTCTAATGTAAATTCCTTCAAATTGTTCACCACCTCAGGTTTTTTCCATTGGTCTATATGAAAGTAATTATCTTCTATATCGGCTACCACATCAATTAATGCGCCCCCTTTAATTACATAGAACACCGTTTTTTGACTTTCCAATATGGCGAGACTACTGCTCACCAAAGAAACTGGGAGAACGAATATCTTCTCGCGATCAAGGGTATTGATCTTTTCAAAGTTGATCGTGATTGGGCTAGACTCTACCGAGCCTTGTTCAATCTGCAGATTACTATCAGAAATCTTGTAGTATTCTGCTGGAAGTACTTCTACGTTCTCTTTGTAAATTTTGCTGTAGTTATCAAGCTGAGACGGATCCGGCGCAATATTGATATTCACCGCAGCGCCTTCAGGGTTTGCCATCCCTACTTTGATTTCAAATTGTGCAGTATTCACCGAAGACTTATTGATTATACGCTCTAATTTCCCCGTCGATATATAAATCTTATTATCAAAGGTCTCATCGCTCTTACAGGAGCTCATTAAGGCTAATAGGGCGACCATGAACCCTAAGGAATAAATATGTATCTTTTTCATGGTTTCTTATTTAATTTTTACTGAAGGATTGGTAATTTGAATCGCTTCTCGATTGTATTGATAGCTCTTTAATACGTTGAAATAATCGTAGGCAAGATTTTTATAACCTACCCCTTGGATTTGTACGCCATTTTGAACCGAAGCAGCCCACTGCGCAGTCGCGAGTGCTGATCGAGAACCATCGACAAAATATCCGAGCTTAGCCTCCTCCGGTTTATAAGAAGTCATGCTGGCCAAGACGATAAACTTATCTGTCGGTACGTTTTCAACCATTGCCGAGCGTAAAGCATAATTTAAAGCGCCTGCATCTGCAACGTTATCTGTTGGCAATACGATATAGTCAACTGCTTTCAAAATCTCTTTCTGAATTAAGAACTCTGGATTTCCCTTATAAAACAGTGCTTTATCGCTATTTTTATCTAGCCAAGGCTTCACAAGGCTGAAGAACAGATTCTCTTCAGCTTCCACCTGCACTCGCTCCTGCTCATTTAAATGAAGAAGTTCCTTCCCTTGATACGCAATTACGATCCCTTGATAAGGTATTTTATCCGTATCGCTGAAAATATTGCCTATACTATCTTTTACAAAGCTGTCAAAGACTAAATCTGCATCTTCCTTCTTTAAAAAAGCGGTCTTAATGCTGTTAAAGTCTATCTCAAAAATCACTTTCGTTTGCTTCTTCTCCAACAAATCCTTCATCTCGGTCAGCTCTCTCTCAACTAATGCCCTTGGATATTCCAATACTACGTAATCTAAACTATCCGGAACCATGGCAATATGATCCCCCTGACTGGAAGGATCCTTTTTAGCATTGTTAAACCAACCCATATTGATCTTATGTGGATGCTTTTTATACGCCCGCAGATCTTCTAAATAAGCTGCATAGAGCGCTGGATTTTGCTGTTCAACACTCGGGTTAGCAATCTCCAAGGCTTCCGTCTCTGTCCAGTCTTTGCAAGCTATAAGCTGTGACAGCATCACGCCAAGCAGCAGGATGATGCTGTAATTGTGTATTTTACGTTTCATAATTATCATAATTCAGCTGTTATTTTTTAACCCACCATAAGTCAGTCCCCATATTATCCGCACCTTTCAACAAATTGGTTACCGCATCGTTCACATTCTTTCCGTTCTCAGTGTACTCCTCTTGTGGATACGGTAGACGTCTGGCCATTCGCTTACTATCGACACGACCAGCGCTATTGTTCACCATTACTTCCATCAGTTTAGGATAACCCGTACGACGGTATTCGGACCAGGCTTCAATACCAAGCGGGAAATTCGCAATCCATTTCTGTGTAATAATTCGTTCTAGTTTTTGTGATGTGCTCGCTGTTTCTTGCCATTTTATTGTGATCGCGCTAGGCACCCCGGCATAAGAAAATGCGCCATTAGGATCAATATAAGCTGCCGGCTTGTTACTACTGTTTAATAAGTAATCTTCCGCTCCAGTTACATTCCATTGTTCAAATGACAAACGGATGCCCTGATTGTAAAAGGACTCCGCAGTCCCTCCTGCCATATTCCATCCTTTTAAGGCGCCTTCGGCAGCTAGAAAAGATACTTCAGCAGCATTGAACCAAAGCAATTTATCCGTCTCCGTAACATTCATATTTGAATATTCCTTTGGTATATTTCCTGTCGGGATCTGAATTCCTGAGCGAAGTCCAACGTAGCCGTTCGTAACTGCTCCGCTAAAGCTGGACATAGTAAAGTACTTTGCTCTTCTTGGATCGGCATAACCGTTCATATAAGAGGTAATATCCGCGGAAACGCGCGAGTCACCATTATTGTACTCGTACATGATCACTCGAAATGGATTTCTGTTAATTGGCTTGATAAACGCGTTATCAGCATTCGAGCGTATCACACCGATTTCATGATTTATCGCTTCTTCCGCTTTCTGTTTTCCCTTTGTAGGATTGACATCAGAGATACGAATGGCCAAGCGTAGTTTTAATGAGTTAGCAAGTTTTATCCATTGTATCACATTTCCTCCGTAAACCATATCCGCCTTACTGGAGAAGTTTTGTGTACGGCGCTCCGTAAGCACTTTGATCGCCTCATCCAATTGGCTAAACATAACGTCATAAACCTGCTCCTGAGAATCATAGGGCGCCTCTAAAGCACCATTCTCACCAACTTTAGAATATGGGATGGGGCCATAAATATCGGTCACCCGAGAAGCTGCCATTGCTTTTACGATCTCCGCAACCGCATGTACAGATACGTCTTGCGACACCTGCTTAATAGTTTTTGTCTGCATGAATAGTTTCGGCAATATATCGTTAAACGGTACACGCGCCCAGCCATTCTCCGGGTTGTAGGTCGCAAAGTTTTTCCCATTGAACCCATTGTTTGAATCAGCGAGATATCCGCCCATAGAGCCGCCTAATAAACACTCTATGAATTGATTGGCATTTACATCCAAGGGGATTACCCAGGATTGTAATCCGATCATTGCCGAAGATAAGACATAAGCGTCTCGTTCTACTTCCTCAGGCGTTGCACCTGCAGGATCGGTATTGTATTCATCAAATTTTTTGGTGCAGGATTGAAAGGCTAACGTAGAGCACATAGCACCTAAAAATAATATCTTATGTAGTTTCATATGTTTACAATTTTTATCAGAATTAGATTTATTCCATCGATCCTTTATCGTCGGAATCATCTTCAACTAAATACTAATACTTAAAACCTTAGGCGAACATTAAAACCTAGATTGCGTGTACTCGGAGTCATAAAATAATCGATCCCCTGATAGTAGTTTCCTGTACTCGCTGTGTTTTCTGGATCAAATGGTGCTTTGTTGTAGATCATCCATAAATTCCGACCGACTAAGTTTAAACTTAAAGCTGCTTTGTCGCCAAAGAATGATTTAGGGAAGGTATAGCCTATAGTCGCTTCTTGAAGTCGTACGTTCGTCGCACTGTAAGTATAAAATTTTGGAATCCCCGAAATGATAGCGACTACATTTTAGTAAGACTCTGCATCGATTCGATCGGTTTCATTCACCACAAAACCACCATTATCACGTGCTATTGCAGACGCTTCAGACACTCCATAATAGTCTAGGAAAGCTTGCGTTGCCGAATAAACTACGCCGCCAAAACGTGCTGCGATAGTAAAATCTGCCATCCAATTCTTGTACTGAAAACTATTTCTCCATGCCATATTTGATTTCGGAAAAATACTACCTAAGTAGATGTCGCCAACATTATTATTGCTGATTACTTTGCCATCAGCAGATACATAGACTTGACCGTTATCGTCTCTTAATAGATCGGAAAGTGAATATAGGTCACCTAATGTCCCGCCTTCTTTCAGGATAAACTTCGCTTGAGAAAGGCCACCTACATCCAACCGGTTCTTATTGATAATAGCACCTGTTTCTGGATGTGTATAATCCCGAACAAGTTCTTTGATCTTATTTCTATTTAGGGTGAAGGTATAGTTGGAATTCCATTGAAACTCATCCCATTTCTTTTCATAACCTAAACCAATTTCAATACCCTTGTTGACTACTTTACCCGTTTGTACATACAAGCGGTTATAGCCTGATGAAACTGACAACTGTGGATTAAAGGTTTGATTAAAGGTCGTTGCATGATATAAAGTCACATCGAGGTTAAATCCGTTTAAGAATTTTGCATTCAATCCAACTTCCGCAGAGTTTGTTCTTTCAGGTTTTAATTCACTTATAGGGTAGTTAGAAAGTGCCTTGTATTGTTGTGTTGCCACATCCCATTCGTAAACTGGGTTAGCGATAAATTCAGGAAAAGGACGCCCCACCGAAGCATAGGAAGTTCTCAGTTTTAGATATTGGAAAGCATTTGACAAATCGAACGCTTCCGATAAAACGGCACTCGCGCCTATGGATGGATAGAAGAAAGAGGATTGCGTTGATTTTGATCCGGCTAATTGTGATGGCCAGTCATTACGGCCTGTCGCCGTTACAAAGTAAATGTTTTTATACCCCATCTCGACACTAGCGAATAACGACTGGGTTTCCTGACTGCGATCAATCATCGGCATTTTCTTTCTATCATCGATCTGCGTAATATCGAATTTATTAGTCAAGCCATTCTCCATTATAGGCCCTCGAAGTGGAAGAGATCCTGTTTTTTCGTGGGAGATGACGGCTCCGATATTCGCCTGTAAAGTAAAGTCATTGAATGTTTTATTGATGTTTGCCATCAGGTCTCCGTAATAGTGACTTGAAGACTGTTCATCTAAGCCGAAGAAACCGTTGCGTGATCCCTCGGTGATGGTGGTATTAGTACTCGCATATAATTTCTCTGTAAAACGTCCCGCTGTATTGTCTAGACGACCTCTGGCGGCTAAGCTTAACCAATCATTAATTTGGTAGCTCATATTCGCATTAATCATGTAGCGGTCTTTCTTGGTTTCTCGAAGATTACGGTAGTTTATCCAATAAGGATTCTGCCCAACAACCTCATTGAGCCCCTGAGGCCAATATTGTTCATTAATTTTACGCGATACATTATAGCGCTCGTACATCCTGATGGCATCCCAATCATCTCCTCTTGGAAAGAGATAAGCGGTCGTCAATGGATTGGAATAAATCCCTTGATTCGTCATATTCAAATCGCGTTGTTTGATATAATTCAATCCGGCATCTAACGTCAGTTTATCATTCAGAAATTTCGAGGTATTCCGGAAAGTAAAATTATAACGGTCATATTTGTTATTCGGAACAATTCCTGTTGCATTGACAGCACCTGCCGAAGCGTAGGTTTGATTTTTCTCTGTACCTGTCGAGAATGAGGCACCCTCAGAAGCGACTATCCCTGTTTTTAAATAATCACTAGAAGGAGAATAATGGTAGTTATTTGCATCGGTAAGTGGATCGCCCCAACTTTTATCATTTACACCGGAGGCTAATCCAGACCCTGTGCCATATCTATTTTGGAAGGATGGCATGACGAAGGCATTGTTAAACTGTGTATTTTGTGTTAAAGTCAATGATGTTTTACCGGCAATACCCTTTTTTGTATTGACTAAAATAGCACCATTTGCTGCGGCATTACCATATAAGGCAGCCGCAACCGCACCTGTCAATATCGACATCGACTCAATATCATCAGGATTTAAATCTGCAATACCCTCAGAGGTTCCGGTAGATGCAAATTCGGAGCCCTCTGCAGATTTCTTGTTGTACATCGGGATACCATCGATCACATAGAGTACATTATTATCTTGTTCAATAGTTTTGGAACCGCGCATAACGACTTTAGCCGCACCTCCCACGCCACCGGAGCTACTATTTATTGTTGCCCCAACGATTTTTCCACTCAAGGAGTTGATAAAATTCGCATCGCGAACTTGAGTTAAATCATCCCCTTTGACTTGCTGTACATTGTAGCTCAACGCTTTTTGCGAACGCTTAATGCCCAGGGCAGTAACCACCACTTCATCAATTGCTGCGTCATTTTTCGTCATTCGAATTTGAATGCTAGCGGATAAATCATCAATTCGACGTTCCTGCGTACTGTAACCTACGTATCGAATGGACAGGACGTCCCCTAATTTCACATCGCTGAGCGTAAATTGGCCATCTTCATTAGTCTTAGTCCCCTTGCTAGTGCCTTTGACAAGTACAGTAGCACCTGGGAACGGTTTCCCATCATCGTCGAGTACTAAGCCCTTCACCGAAGTTTGTGCTGCTTTCGCTGAGGTACTTGTTGACGTAGTAGCGGCCGCCGCTGGCAATGCAGTAATTAGAATGGTCTTATCTTGTTGATCATAGGACAAGTTTTGTCCTTTCAGCAAAGTGCTGATGACTTCATGCAGGCTTGCATTCTTAAACTCCACTTGCAAGAAACGCTCACCATTAAGCATTTGGTTCGAGTAAAGTACACTATACCCCGTTTGTTTTTTGATTTCCTTGATGAGGTCGTTCGCCTTTATCCGTTGCTTTCGCAAGGTGATATTTCCCTGACCTGCAGCCGATATGGAAATCTGAAGCATAAGCATAGAGATGCCTACAGTTCGTATCATACTAAATGATTTAAACCACATAATTCTACTTTTAGTTTGTAATTGTTTGTATTCGTTTATAAGGTCCTGGAGGACTGTCTTGGTTATTTTTTAGCGAATCGTAATCTGCCTACCCGTCACCTCAAATTTCACTTTGGACGTTAGTTTTAATAAGTTCAATACTTCATCGACTTTGGAATAGCGAGAGATTTCTCCGTTAAATAAAATGCTCTTAGCTTCGATGTTTGTAAAAGTGTAGTCGATATTGTACCATCTCGAAACACGATCCATAATTGATGCTAGGCTTTCATTTCTAAAGATAAACTTGTTATTTACCCAATCGATATAATCTTCCACATCAACCTGTTTTACCAGCAAGGCATGATTCCCGACTTGGGCTTGTTGACCGGGACGTAATTTCTGTTTGTCATTGATTAATACCGAACCTTCTATTAAAGTCGTTTGACTTTGTGAGGGCTGATAACTATTCACATTAAAGACCGTACCGAGCACTTTAATTTCTTGATGTTGAGATTTCACAATGAAAGGACGCTTCGGATTCTTGGCAACTTTAAAGTAGCCCTCTCCGGTAAGTTGTACGACCCTTTGCTCTTGATGATGCATATTTACGGCGAACTTTAAGGATGAAGCGGCATTCAAGGTCACCTGTGAGCCGTCTGGAAGGATTACTTCGTATTGCCCGCCACGAGGAGTTGAAATGCTATTAAATCCATCGCCTACCACTTGATCCGGATCGATTTGATAGCGCAACAGACCATCCGCTGTTTTCGTAATGGAAACACCTTGATCTTCAGTTCTATTGTTCGCCTTCTCTGACAATGCAATTTGACGCCCATCACTTAACGTTAAGACTGCTTTATTTTCTCCGGGAAGGATTTCATCCGATGAAACTTCAACGATTGGTTTGGTTTCGCTGAGACGCTGTGAAAACATGTAGTATCCTAAACTACAACAGATGAGTATAGCTGCAGCTGCAACCCAGCGCGTGTAGGAACGCTTAATCGGAACCGTCGATGAGCTATGTCCTGTGTTCAACTCAATTTGTTGCCACATTCTGACCTTAGCATCTTCGTTGAGCTCTTGTTTCTCTTGAATTGACTGCTGTTCAAACCAAAGTTCAAGCATTTGTCGCTCTTCAAGCGTACAGGTACCTTTTTCGAATTTATCGAGTAATTGTTTTAGTTTATCTTTGGTCATAATCGATTATTATACTGGCTAATCATATACATGTTGCACAAGTATTGCTTAGGGGGTATAAAAAAAATCAATTATTTTTTTTCGAAAAGAATTGCTGCTAAAAGAAGCCCCTCAAGAGTTCTAGGACCCAATTTATAGCGAAAAACTTTTAATACATTTTGCACTTGCTTACGCACGGTAGCCTCTGATATATCAAGCTTTTGTGCAATCTCCTTATAGGTAAGGAAGTCATTTCTGCTCATTCGGAAGATTTCTTGTGCCCGAGGAGGCATCTTACTGAGTTCTTGGTCAAGAAAACGCTGCAGTTCTTTTTCTTGGATAGTGCCGAGAATGGGATCAAAAAATGGCGTCACAAAATTAATGATATTAGCCATATACTGATCTTGATACTTTTTCTTACGTAGCTGATAAAGCGATTGCTTACGAACGGCCATATAAAGCCATGCAGCTAGGTTATCAATCGCTAAATCTTCTCGACGAATCCACAAGGAGGAGAAGACTTCTTGAATTACATCCTCTCGGTCTATCGTATCGAGTTTAATTTTTTGAGAATAGGTATGAAGCTTATCAATAAAGCGGTTGTAAATCTCTGTGAAAGCTGCATAGTCTCCCGACTGAATGCCTAAAAGCAATTCAGAATCAGTCCAACTCGAATATTTCGCAGGGATATTCTTCATCCTTAAGTTCAATTGGGAAATCTGTAAAGATTTAATCAAAGTTATAGTTTTTTTATTTAAATGTAAAGAGATTAATATTCGATTATTCCTCAGCATTTCTATTGGACTTGAGAATGCTGTCCCTAGTAAAACCTTCTTTCTAACGCAGCCAAACATTATTAACACGGACAAATTGACTCCTATGACGTTTAGGCTAATAAAAAGGATGTAAAATGGTATACGTTCGGCGCTAAATAGACCTTCTGTTTGAACAATAATTTGATGTGTTCATATGATTGCTATTTTTTCTTGCTGTCGAATATTGACGACAGTGAAGAACTCCATTAGGATAATTTCTGACTAGTAAATATCGACTGAATACCGAAACAATAAAGCTAAACCGCTTTCAAAATCAACTAGCCTGCTTACTTAAAACCTTGAAATCTCTGATATTCAAATAAAAAATATTTCGCAAAACTATTTAACTACTAGACTGTTAATTAGCAAAAGTGGGCAAGTGACAATGTGTAGTATTTCCATAAAAGTTAGTAAGGTGTCCCTTTGGGGGCATCTTTTTTATGCCCTGAGAACCTTTTCATAGGCTTTTCTTGCCGCCCCTCGAAAGAATATTTCTCCACAGTATTGGTAGCCTAGCTTTTCAAAGACACGTAGCATACCTACATTATCAAAGTTGGTATCAACGCGAATACTGTAGTATCCAGAATCGACACAGATAGGTTCAACGGCATGCATGATCCACGTCGCAATTCCCTTCGTATACGGCTCCTGATTAACTGCAAGACGATGAATACAAGCGTAGGGATGTTCGCTTAACCAATTGCCCTCAATCTCCTCATATGCCGGTTCAATAGCAAATATTAAAGCAACATAGGCGAGAATGCGATCGTCTTGATCTAAACAGATATAACCATAACCATTGGAAATGTCATTG
>JBEBRI010000042.1:0-26550 GCA_040394915.1 Sphingobacterium sp. | reverse complement strand
CAATGAAAACCATTTTTTTTTTGATATGCAAATTATCAAATCGTTAAATGTAAAAATTAAGTGAGCGTTCACTTACAAACCTTTCGTGTCAAAACAATGTCAGTTAAACCTTCCCAACAAGTATACCTTTGTTTTTTAGCGAATTAGCGCACATTATAAACACTATCCCCCAAATCCTTTCACTTGGTAACCCGCACTCTGCAAATACTGGATTATTTTGTCTTTAAACTCCCCTTGTATCAAAATTTCCCCATCCTTAGCAGTACCACCAACACCGCATTTTTGCTTCAAAACCTTTGCTAAATCGTCCAAATCACCTGGAGTCCCGACAAAACCCGTTATCAATGTTACCACCTTCCCTTTCCTAGCCTTCCGGTCTAAACCGACCTTCAGCTTCTGCTGACCTGTTGGCAATGTCTCCACATCCACCTGTTCATCAGATTCCACGTACGCAAAATCATCCGAAGTCGAATAAACTATTCCTTCAAATCGTTGCTTCTTCTGCTTACTCATCTTTTAACATATTATATTTAACGCTTTTTCCATCACTTCTATTTCAATTCGTTGACCTAAATCTTTCGGTTCACCGTCTAAATGCACCGGATCTTTCCCCTCTTGCTCTATAATGATATGTTTTCCAGGAATAATCTCAACGTATTCCGACTGATCTGCCGTCTTGTTAAAAAGATGAAAAATCATCATCGGAAGGGTATATAGTGGAAACTTATGAACGATACAAACATCCAATATCCCATCAGTTATAGAGGCGTTGGGAGCAATATAGGCGTTATTCCCATATTGAGGCGAATTCGCAACCGAAATCATAAATGCCTCACGCTCGTAGCTTTTACCGTCAATCGTAAAGCGATATTTCTTTGGTTTATATTTACTCAAAACATTGATAACAGTTCGCAGGTATCCGACGGGTCCACGGAATGTCTCATTAGCGAATTTATCACTGACGGAAGCGTCGAAGCCCATACCCGCAATATTAAAGAAGCGCTCGTTACCTACTTTCGCGCAATCAACAGCGACCGAGTCAAAACGGTTAATGCGACGCAAAGCCGCAGATTCATTCATAGGAATCCCTAAATAAAGCGCTAGTCCGTTACCGGATCCCTCGGGTATAATCCCTAAAGGTGTATTTGTCCCCGCTAATGCAGATCCAATCTCATTGATTGTGCCATCCCCACCAACAGCAATGACCGCATCGTATTTCTCTTCGATTGCTTGCTGAGCCAGTTCAAAAGCGTGGTTAACATGGTTGGTCGTCTTAAATGTTGGTTCGAATCGACTTAAATCCAGAACCTCCAACACCTGTTTATTGAACGCTGTTTTCTTCTTACCTCCTGATACTGGGTTCACTACAAACAGAATGCGTTTTTTTGTCATTTTAAAATATAAATTCTGCTAAAGATAATAATTTGAACGAAATACTTTTTAAATATTGCAAAGTATCGTAGCTTTGTGCCACACAAAATGTGGACTGATTTGCATTTTGCATTATTATAATGTAAATGGGAGATTGCAACCACAGTAAAAAAGTGCTAAAACTATCTTTATCCGTGTTTTTCCACTCGCTGTAAAGTCTTTTTCCCCCAATTCGATAGAATATTTATGGCTTATTTATTTACTTCCGAATCTGTATCTGAGGGACATCCAGATAAAATTGCAGACCAAATTTCGGACGCTTTAATTGACAACTTCTTAGCATGGGACGAAGATTCTCGTGTAGCAATTGAAACCCTAGTTACTACTGGACAGGTAGTGCTTGCCGGTGAGGTGAAATCAAAAATATACTTAGACGTACAAAAAATTACAAGGCAGGTAATCGAGAAAATCGGCTATACCAAGTCTGAGTATATGTTTGAGGCGAACTCCTGTGGTGTATTATCGGCGATACATGAGCAGTCAGCAGATATTAACCAAGGGGTAGACCGCATCAACAAGCAAGAACAAGGCGCAGGTGACCAAGGGATTATGTTTGGATATGCCAATAACGAAACGGATAACTACATGCCTTTAGCATTAGATATTTCGCATCGCCTACTCTATGAGCTTGCCGCATTACGTCGTGAGAATAAAGACATTCTTTATTTACGTCCAGATGCAAAATCGCAAGTAACATTGGAATATGATGATAATCATCAACCGGTCCGTATCGATACCATCGTTATTTCGACGCAGCATGACGACTTCGCCACTGAAGAAGAAATGCAAGCAAAAATTAAATCTGACATTATTAACATCTTAATTCCGCGTGTTAAAGCACAGTTAAAACCTGCTCTTCAGGCTTTATTCAACGATGAAATTAAGTATCATATTAATCCAACTGGGAAATTTGTTATCGGTGGACCACATGGAGATACCGGCTTGACCGGAAGAAAGATTATTGTCGATACCTACGGCGGTAAAGGTGCTCATGGTGGTGGCGCATTCTCAGGAAAAGATCCATCTAAAGTTGACCGCTCTGCGGCGTACGCCACTCGCCATATCGCGAAAAACTTAGTTGCTGCAGGTGTTGCCGACGAAATCTTAGTACAAATCTCCTATGCAATCGGTGTTAAAGACCCAATGGGTATTTATGTAAACACATACGGGACTTCCAAAGTCGGAAAAACAGATGGTGAAATCGCCGAGGTGATTGCTCAACTGTTTGATATGACGCCTTATGGAATTGAAACAAGACTCGGTTTGCGAAAACCAATTTATGCAGAAACTGCCGCCTACGGTCACATGGGAAGAACGCCAAAGACGGTAACTAAAACATTTGAAAACTCAAATGGCGATTCTAAGACCATGGAAGTCGAATTATTCACTTGGGAAAAACTAGATTACGTTGATCAAGTAAAAGCAGCTTTTGGAATCTAAAAGTTTGCGCTATTATATAAAAAAGGGTTGTATTAGAAAATACAACCCTTTTTTTATAAGTTAAATACGGTTGCAGCTGAAAAAAGGGATGTACACATAGGCATACCTCCTTTACAGTGCATCGGGGAACTATTCGCCAATCTTTGCCGAAGCTGTAGGGATCTGACGATCTACTTTTTTCACTAGTCCTTGAAGAACGGCTCCTGGACCAACCTCAATAAAGCGCTCTGCACCATCGGCTAACATCGTTTGAACAGTTTGTGTCCACCTCACTGCACCCGTCAACTGTGATATTAAATTTTCTTTAATCGCTACTGGATCTTGATAAGGTCGAGCGTCGAAGTTCTGATAAATTGGACAAACAGGCACTTGAATCTCTACATCAAGAATGGCCTCTTGTAGTTCTTTCTTTGCCAATTCCATTAACGGAGAGTGGAATGCACCCCCTACATTTAATTTAAGAGCGCGTTTAGCACCAGCTTCTAACAATTTTTCACAAGCCTTGTCAACGCCTGAAACCGAGCCGGAAATAACCAACTGACCCGGGCAATTGTAGTTTGCCGCTACAACGATGTCATCAACCTCCGCACATTTCTCTTCGACAACAACATCTTCTAATCCCAAAATCGCAGCCATGGTACCAGGTTCGGCCTCCGTAGCTTTTTGCATCGCATTTGCCCGTTTTGCTACTAAGCGTAATCCATCTTCAAAGGTCAATGCGCCCGCCGCCACTAAAGCCGAAAACTCTCCTAATGAATGTCCAGCAACCATTGCCGGTTGAAAATCCGCGCCCAACGCTTTCGCAAGGATAACAGAATGCAAGAAAATAGCAGGTTGAGTCACTTTAGTTTCTTTAAGATCCTCCTCCGTTCCGTTGAACATGATATCCGTAATACGGAAACCTAAAATATCATTCGCTCTTTCAAACAAGGCTTTCGTTTCTTCATTTAAGTTATACAAGTCTTGGCCCATGCCAACAAACTGAGCTCCCTGTCCTGGGAAAATATAAGCTGTCTTCATTTGAATTTCTTTATTTAGCAAATATAAAAATATAGTTAGTCTTCCGGGAGAAAAGTCAAGGATGATAATTTGTCCTCAGCGAAAAGATCATTAGAAATACGATGAATATCGCCAACCGTGACCGCATCTATCTTATCAAAAACCTCTTGCAAGGAAATCACTCGATTATAATCTAATAAATTCTTAGCTTCAGCAATAATCATACTCATTCTATTCTCTTCTGCTAGCGCAATTTGACCTTTGAACTTCGTTTTTGCACGCGACAAAAAGCTCTCCGATATAGGCTGATCCTTCAGCTTCTTTAGCTCTTTATGCACAAGCTTTAAAGCCTTCTCTGCTTTTTCTTCATCCGTTCCGAAATAAATACTGAACAAGCCCGTGTCGCTATACAAACTGTAATTCGACTCAATGGTATAAGCTATCCCATACTTTTCTCGGATGTTTAAATTCAAGATAGAGGCCATCCCAAAACCGCCCAAAAGACTATTGAGCAACAGGAGACCCGTCTTTCGGTCATCGTATATGCTGTAAGCCGTACTGCCTAAAACACAATGAACCTGATTAATAGGCCTTTGCAATTCGACCTGCGTACCACCAACAAAGGAAACCTCCTCGCGAACATGATCCCATTCGTAGACTTTAACCTGGCCAAATAACTTATTCACCAACTTCAAAACCTTCTTCTCATCATAATCACCAGCAATACCTATCACCATCTTGGAAGTCGCATAATGCTGACTGATAAATGTCTTAATATCGTCTTGAACGATTCCCTTTAAATCATCCTCTAAGCCCAAGATATTATGCCCTAGACCTGATCCTTTGAAAACTTGATCCTCAAAATCATCCATAATAGACTCCTCTGGGCTATCTAAATAAGATGCCATCTCGTCTAGAATAACCCCTTTCTCCTTCTCCATTTCATCCTCTGGAAACAAAGAATGAAAAATGATATCTTCAAATAAATCGAGCGCCCTATCTAGATAAGGGTTTAAAAATGAAGCTTGTATGCAGGTGTATTCTTTCGTCGTATAAGCATTTAAATCGCCTCCAACCGATTCTAAACGATTTAAAATTTGATTGGTTGAGCGACGCTCCGTCTTCTTAAATAAAAGATGCTCAATAAAATGCGCGGTACCAAATTTCCCAAATTGTTCATGTCTTGACCCCACATCGACGATCAAACAAGCATGCGTAATTGACGAAACTTGAGGATGTAATAATATCCGCAATCCATTCTCGAGCTGGAAAATTTTATGATCCATAGTTAGTGCAAAGGTAGGGAAATAAGTATATAGTAGTTAGTAGTTAGTAGTTAGTGGTTAGTGGTTAGTAGTGAGTATTAAGTAGTGAATATTAAGTAGTGAGTATTAAGTAGTGAGTATTAAGTAGTGAGTATTAAGTAGTGAGTATTAAGTATTAAGTAGTGAGATGATAATGGCTAAGTATATAAACTCGAAATTACAAACGTATTCATTCCTCAAGGAACAATATTTCATCTTCTATTATCGTGTCCGATTTATACAATTTTCTTTTCCTCGCTCGCTATAATTTTGCTCCATAGAAGTTAAAATAACAAAGCGATGAATACAAACGACTACAAATATCCAAAGGAGCAGATCATCATAGTAGGTGCGGGGATCGCTGGCTTGAGTTTAGCGATACAACTTACCGAGAATAACATCCCCTGTCTCCTCCTGGAAGCAAGAGATCATTTTTCTGGAGCGACCAGCGGCGTGCGAATATCCGCTGATGGCGTAAGGGTGCTGAAAAAAATGGGAATTCAGGATATTGGAGAACCTACTGAAAAACTAATCATGTATTTCGGGAAAAGTAAAATTTCATTCAAGGTTAAGAAGAAACCGGACGATAGTCCTGCAATTATCGTCACTCGAAGGGCCATCTTCGAAAAGCTTCGCCAGCGGGTTGATGAAATGAATATACAAATTCTGTACGACTTCACACTCGACCGCGTTCTTGAACATGAAAACGGCATTATCGCGATATCAACCGATGGGAGACCTATCGAAGGAAAATACCTGGTCGGTGCAGACGGAGTCGGATCCAAGGTTCGACACCTGCTGAACCCTGAAGATAAATCACACAAACGGTACGCTGGATATTTAGGTATTGGCCTTATTTATCCAAGCAACCAAAAAATAGAAATGTCCTTGTTTAACAATGTGAATGGAAATATTGGCTTAGGTTCCATTGGTAAGGTAGATCCGAAAGACGATTATACGAACAACTTTCTTTGGACACATATCCATATGGATGAAAAGACCGCCAAAAACATAAACGACCAAGAAGTTTATCAGTTATTGTTAGCAAAATCCAAACACTGGCCACATGAATTGCAGCAAATTCTAAAGACCTGTCAAACCTCAAAGAACACCGTTATGTACCATCAAGCTGTTTACAATGGCGACATACCAGCAAAGTGGTATAATGATCGTTTATTTCTCATTGGAGACGCAGCTCACCCTTATGGACCTGGCGGACAGGGAATGAGCTTAGCCATGCAAGATGCCGAAGCGTTATGCAGCCTACTCACCCAAGAACTGACCGACGAGGGAAAAGAAAACTTCCAACAAAGCCGAATGGCAATTGCAAAATCCAAGGGGGAAAGCTCGGAGGAAAGAAATAAACCCGAAAATCAAATTTCAAGTAAATGGAAGCTAATGTTGAAAGCGGTGTTTATGCGAATATATCAATTTATTAACGCTGGTAAAATCGAGCTATAATGCAAAAGCTAAGCCTAGAAGAGCGCGTCCAAAAGCTTGAAGACAAAGAAGCTATTTTGAATATCACCTTTCAATATGCGTTCAACATTAATTTGGGCGCAGATCGTCGTCAGGTAAACACCAAAGCGTTAAGAAAGATCTTCAGCAAAGATGCAATTTGGGAATGTCAAGCAATGAATATCCTCGTGAAGGGTATTGACAATATCATCAGTGGTATCATCTCAGAAACAAAATCAGTCTTATTTTCGATGCATAGCTACTCCAATCCGATAATCACAATCAGCGGATGTAACGCACGCGCACATTTTTTGTTTTGGATAACAAGCAAGATGGAAAAAAAGTGTCTTAATCAAGTTTTTATGAGCCAGCACCTGCATTACCTAAAAACCAAAAACGGATGGAGAATTTCCAAAGTACAACTATACTTTGGCGAACATATAAAAACTGTCTCTGCACAATAGAAAATTACATGAAAAACGGCCTGCTCCTAAAGCATGGAATTTACTAAATTTAATTTATCATGAAGATCAACTATCGTTTAGTCACACCTCCAAAATTTCTTGAAGAATTTGTCGAGAGCTTCTGGATGTTAAGTAATTTTACGAATGAGAAGCAAGACATCATCGTATTGCCCGATGGTCGCGTTGATCTATTTCTAACTGCAGCCGATCTAGAAAGCTTTCGAATCGTTCTATTGGGGCTCGATACCAAACCGTTTGCCAGAGTCATATTACCTGGAAAAATAATTTTCGCGATTAGTTTTAAACCCATTGCCATTTCCTATCTTTTCCAAGAAAACCTTGCCTCGATAAAAAACTCCGGACTTGTTTTACCAAACGATTTTTGGGGATTCCATGAAGGAGATTTAGACTGTTTTGACCAGTTCTGCGCGAAGGCCATCGATCGGCTAAACCACCTGATGCCTAAAAGATATGATGAGAAAAAAATAAAACTATTTGACCTGATTTATAAGGAACGTGGTGAAATCAAAGTAAAAGATGTTGCCAAAACGCTTCAATGGAATGAGCGTAGTATGAATCGATTTTTTAACAAGCACTACGGAATGTCCTTAAAGCAATATGCAACAATCATCCGCTTTAAATCTGCATTCAGACAGCTGAAGGAGGGCTTGCTATACCCCGAAGGAAATTTCGCCGATCAGTCACACTTTATTAAGGAAATCAAAAAGAATGCAGGTGTTACCCCAAAAGAACTCTATGTGAATGAAGGTGATAAATTTATTCAGATCACGATTGAAAATTTTGAAGCGGAGCATGATGTATAGGCCGCTTTTCTAAAAAAAAGCGGCTTCCAATTCATATCGGAAAGCCGCTTGCATTCATAGGTATTAAATTTCTTACATTCTTGGTCTACGCATGCCACCAGGGAATTGGTTTTCCTCAACAGGGGCAATACCAGAGAACTTCTGCAGTTTAAATGTAAACGTCAGCATAAAGTAACGACCTAAGCGATTTGTCTGTCTGTCGAGAATCATACTCTCTTGCGCCAATCTAGATAAATTTGTTTGCTCATTTAACAAGTCAAAAGCCTGTAGACGGATCGTCCCGCGTTGACCTTTCAACATCTTCTGCTCAATATAAGTGTTGATAATAAATGGATTCGCACTAGTCAAAGGCCCGTAACCGGAGTTGAACGATTTGGAAACATCGGCACCGAAAATCGTAGTCGGCGTAATATTTACAGAGCCAATAATCGTTGGTGTCCAGGTCGAAACATTGTTATTGTTTGTTCCGATGCTATTTTTAGTGTGATTGAACGAATAACGCACCCCAGGATTGATTTCTAAATTTTCCGAAGGATTATATCGGAACATCAAACCTTGATTGAAGACCCAGTTATTTGCAATATTCTTGGCTCCTTCTGTCGCTTCCAAATCTTGTGAAATATAGGAGATATTTTTATTGTAAGAGATTCCTCCCATCAACATGATGTTGTATGTTTTTTCCTTTAGAGATTTGCCGTAGTGATAAAATGAATTCAAATTATAAACGGGATCGGACTCGTTTAAATATTGAGTTTGAGATACCATACCGATATTCTCTACGCGTTGGCGCTTCACATAAGTGACAATACGATCGGTCGTTAAATTACCGTTGAACATCGCGAAAAATGTATTTCCTTTTTGGAAATCTCCAGCACGATAACGCATCATCACACGATGTCTAAACTCAGGATTTAGTGCAGGATTACCAAACGTAATATTCGTAGAGCTATTACCCACCGCGAACGGAAGCACCTGATTCAATGTAGGTTCAGAGGATTGTCCCGAGTAATTAACACTAATGTTTTTTTGACGCGAAAATTTATATTCAAATCGTGCAATCGGCATCCAATTTAGATTTGTTCTGTCAATAATGGCACTCTCATCATCGCTAGATGCGTCCCCCAACATTTTCGAAGGTTGTACGGCAGCTCCAATAGAATATTTTACCTTCTCATTTTCGAATGCATAACTTGCGCCAATGCGATGAGTCGTGAAGGAGTAATCTTGATCGTAATGGTAATTTAACAGGCGTTCTGCCGTATTAGGCAATACCCCTCCGTCCGCATCATATGCATCCTGATACTGCTTGTTATCGTAGTTGTTTTTATTAAAATCGTAAGCGATCTCAATTTTACCATGCTTAGACACCGGCTCTAAGTAAGAAAGACTCGCCCCTGCATTCCAACTTTTATTGTTTAATTCTTGTATCGTACGCTCGTAAATTTCACCCAAAGTTGATTCTTGTGCGTTCGGATCACTTAGTAAACGCTCTAAAATACCCTCATAATCCCTTTGAGTGGATGAGTTATCGTAATTAAAGTTCATAAATAAATTACGTCCTTTATCATTCAACTTCCGATTGTATAAACCGCTAATTCCAAAACGTGGAGCATCTGAATTAGACGTTTCACCGCGGTTATCGGAGTTATCTAAGAGATTATTCTCATCAAAGAATTTTCCAAACGAAGTCGATGAGGCCTTTGTTCCGTTAAATCCGAACTGCGGAGTGATTTTCACATAATCTTTATCGGATATATTCCACTCTAAGTTTCCTTCGAAACGGTGACTCGACAGAATATTGTTTGCCGTAGAGTCCGACTCTTGGCGTTGAATACCACCTTCCACATAGTATTGTGTTAAGCTGTTCGTTAACAAATCATTGTCGTCACGACCATATGAATAACTACCATAAACCTTTAATTTATCCGAGAAATCATGACGTACGTTCAGACCAATTGATCCGGCATTGGTAAGACCAGAAGATCCACCAAACATACCGCCACCACCTGGACGTCCGCCACCTCCCATACGACGGCGTGCTCCTCCGCCCATGGTGTTAAAATCAAACAACGGTGCATTGATGTTATTTAAGTTCCCCAATACAGAGACTTGAGTTTTATCAGTCATACCCATCCACATACCGGTCGCCTGATAACGATCTTCGGTACCATAGCCCCCACGAAGGGTCGTCATATAGCCTTTATTGTATTTAGGGTCAATTTGAATATTGATAATCTTTTCTGAGTCGCCAGTCTTATTGCCTGTAATATTAGCCATATCACCATAATCGTCAACCACCTGTATTTTCTCAATTATATTCGCCGGCAAATTCTGGGTAGCTGTTTTCACATCCCCACCGAAAAAATCTTTCCCGTTGATGCGAACTTTAGTCACTGTTTCCCCCTGTGCAGTTACATTTCCATCTTTATCCACTTCAACGCCTTGCAATTTCTTTAAGGCATCCTCTGCAACGGACCCTTCACGAAGTTTTAAATCCTTCGTTGAATACTCTACTGTATCACCTTTTACTTGCACGGTCAACACACCTTTCACAACAACCTCTTCGATCATGTTTGCATTGACTTTTAACACGAAAGTAGGAACCCGAACCTCTGTTTGTACCTCAGGGAACTCCACCTCTTTCTCCGCAGCATCAAAACCAAGGCTGCTCACACGAATCTTAAACTTTTGCGCTTTGACCTGTTCGAAAGTGAAAAAACCAGCCTGAGAGGAGCTTGTCCCCATGGAATCACCATCAGCAATAAGCTTCACAGAAGCCCCGGAAATTGGCCTTGACTCCGTATCAAGTAACATTCCCTGTACGACTCTTTTTGTCTGCGCCTGTGCCGTGGCACCCATAACAAACAAACAAATACATAAAAGAGTCTTTACAATTCTATCCATATCTATTTTTATCTAATTCTTATTTAATCTTGTCACGATCCAAATGTCAGTCTTCGCCGTAAAAGGAGAGCGCACGGAGCGCGTTGGCGGCGGCCCGTAAATCCCTCTACTCGGTTGTACCCTATTACGCATTGCCTTTTGCAATAAGGCGTATTGATTGTTCAATTGTACTTGGATTGCGACCGTCTGATCAGAGTTCGGCAGCCCGATGGCATCAATTGGCACTTTTGCTTCATAAATTAATACATTCGACTCTGTTAATTTGGCTTTCGCTAACACGCCATAGGTGTTCTCAAATGATAAGAGACCATCCACAATATGTTGAAATCCCCGAATCCCATATCCGCGACTTCGTTTAATTAATTCCTCACGAACATTCATGTTTTCAAAATTGTCATCTTGACTCATCGCTCGCCTAGATTCACTATCTGGTATCGGGAAGATTAACTGTGCGCCGTCCTTTTTCTTGCCATCTTTATTAATATTTAGCACAATCCCATTTCGAACAGCCTCATATTGAAGCATTTCATTCTTCACCAAAACTGCGAGGTAAATAAATTCGCTGTCATTTGTAACGGCAAAGCTCCAACTTGAATCCTGTCCTATCGGCGTTAGTTTCCCATCCCATTCCAGCAAGTTGGCATCTACAGTAACCGGAAATGGAGGAACCAATTGGTATTCTTCCTTTTTCTTCTTTTGAGCAAATACATTTACACATACTAAAACCATTAGGATAACGATGATCGCCTTTCTCATAAGTCTATTTTGTAGTTTACGTTTTGACATCAGCATACGCTAAATAGTTTACTCTCCACAGATTCCAATGCAAAGAAAATTATAAGAAGTGTAAATAAATGTAAATGGATTAGAATAACAGATAAGTTACATTGCGCGATGCTCGCATGCGGCCTTTGGATTGCTATTATTTTATCCGATCTGACTGCAATTTGTCAAACAGAAAAGGTCTTAACGCGATGTAGAAAGTCGGAGTCTAATTTCTACGGTCGAATCTTTATCTTTGCCCCCATGGATCATCAGGCTGTTTTATTATCAAGTTTTCAACAGGAATTCATTGAGGCGGGTTGCGATGAAGCCGGGCGTGGTTGTCTTGCCGGGCCAGTGTTTGCGGCTGCAGTCATTTTCCCGCCAGATTACCATAATGCCGTATTGAATGACTCAAAGAAGCTGTCCGAGAAAAAAAGGATGGCCTTACTCCCGATTATCGAACAAGAAGCACTTGCCTATGCTGTTGCTTCTGTCTCGGCAGCAGAAATTGATAAAATCAATATTCATAAAGCGTCCTATCTGGCGATGCATAAAGCCATCGATATGCTGAAGATGAAACCCGAGTATTTGATTATTGATGGGAACAAATTTATCCCTTATCCAGATCTACCCCACACTTGTATTGTCAAAGGTGATGGAAAATACCTATCGATCGCTGCAGCCTCTATATTAGCGAAAACCTACCGCGACCAGTATATGGATGACTTATCCATTGAATTTCCGGAATACGACTGGTTGCAAAATAAAGGCTATCCTACCGTCAAGCACCGAGAAGCGGTCATTCGATTAGGACTTACTCCGCACCATAGAAAAACCTTCAGAGTTTCGGATCCACAACTGGCCTTGTTCTGAAGGTTTCCATAGAAAGATACTGTTTTATATCGTTAGCTTACTTTTACCGCAGCCTTACTTTTATTGTTGTGCTTATAACCCATCCAAGCAGCAAATCCCAATCCGATAACCAAGACAATGGATGCGATTAGCGAGATGATATTGGAGATACGCATAGACTCTGGAGCGAATATAAATTCCACTTTGTGATTTCCTCCAGGGAGTTTTAAACCACGCAACAAATAATCGGCACGTATAATTGGCGCTTCTTCGCCGTCGATGTAAGCTTTCCAACCCTTATCGTAAAATATTTCGGAGAATACGGCAAAGCCTTCTACAGGGGTACTGTATTCGTATTTTAACGTATCAGGATGATAAGAGACCAACTTAATTTCGGAGTTTGGAGAGTTGGCGATTCCTTTTTCATTAAACTGGTTTTTGAATCCCTCGTTGATTACGGCCTCTTTACGTGGGTCGATTGTCCCTAAGGCGCTCATCTCCTCATTATTACTCTTTACGAAACTCACTTTATCAACAAACCAAGCATTTCCCAAGGCCGAACTACGGCGTTGAATACGATCTGAATTGTTCGACGGATCTTTCGTAATCACATACCGAACGTTCAACATATCTAAAACGTCCTCATTGATGTTGTTATTGAATTGATTTTCCAATAATTCTTGAAAGCGCATTAATTTAGCAGCATGGTAGCCACCGATGCTTTTATGGAAATAAGACGCTCCCGCATCTTGGAACGGACTAGTCGTTAAGTCGAACACACGGTAAGAAAGATCTTTATCCATATGAATTAATTGATCGACTTCGCGTTCAGGAATTGGCCTATCGTAAATGCTTTTGTCAACAAATGCCTCATTGTTTAGATAGCGTTTATCAATCGACCATAAATCTACCAAGGTAATCACGGTGATTGCAGCAATAAGAAGGCTCGCTGAAACTTTCTTCTTGATGAAAGCAAAGACCAGTCCTAGGGTTAACGCAACAATAAAGAATGATCTCCACGCATCTTGAGACGCTAAGTCGGCACGATCTTTTAATAATGCATTTGCCAATTCATTAGCAAGATTCTGGTCGCCCACCAACTGTTGCAATTGACCAACATATTGCTGATGCTGAGATGTTCTTAAGTCCAATACACTAGGCATTAAGGCAATCAATAGACAAACCGCAGCCACTGCGCCGCCCGTATATAAGATTGTTTTATCTAATTTAGGAATTTCACTTCCTCTCGTGATCAACTCGTTTAATGCCAATATGGCCATGATTGGAATCAGAACTGCGGGAATCACTAAGATAGACTCCACCGCTCTAAACTTATTGTACATCGGGAAATAATCAAAAAACAGATCCGAAACCAATGGGAAGTTTTTACCAAATGATAAAAGGATCGCGAGAATTGTGGCCGTTAAGATCCACCATTTTAAACGATTTTTAACGATGAACAAACCTAAGATCGCAAGGAATATGACAGCAGCACCAAAGTACCAAGGGCCTGAAGTAAACGATTTCTCACCCCAATAGGTTGGGAAATAGCTTTTCGCCATTTGCACCGCTTCGCCTTGCGGCGCCCCAACTTTTACTAAGGCTTTTACCACATTTGATTTCTCATCTAAGACGCCTGATGAACGCCCACCATATGCGTTTGGAATAAGAAAAGTAATATTCTCCCCTACTCCCTGGCTCCAAGCATAAGCATAGTCTTTGTCCAGCCCTCCGGCAGGCGCTTCCGCATCGCCAGCTTTTGTCAAGTTCGCTTTTCCACGAATTGTTTCTTTGGCATACTCATAGGTAGGAAACAATACAGAAGCGTTGACAAGTACGGCTATGACCACACCTATTAACTGCAAAACGGATGCTTGCACAAAGTTCTTGAGCTTCTTATCGCGAATTGCATAATATAACTCAAACCCGACCAATACCAAGATGCTTAAGAATAGATAATAAGTAATTTGGACGTGGTTGGCCCGTAACTCTAATGCTAGAAATAGCGCTAGAAGGGATGGGCCCCAATAACGACTCCCTCGGTAACAGAGAATAACCGAAGCAATTATAGGCGCCATATAAGCGATCGCATAGGCCCTACTTAGGTGTCCCGCTTCGACATATATGATGTTATAGGATGAAAAGGCCAAGGCAATAGCACCCAATGCCGCCAGCCAAGGACGTATTTTTAGTACAGAAAATAAAAAGTACCCTCCCAATAAGAAAAGTAATAATACATCGGATGGAGGAGGAAAAACAGCACGAATCGCGGGTCCTATATGGGTTGTCAAGTTATTTGCATGATCATACCAAATTTGGTAAGTAGGCATTCCGCCGAACATTGAATTTGTCCACAAAGGCGTTTTTCCATCCTTCTCTTTGTAGTCGAAAATTTCCTTTTGGCTGCCTCTCGCCTGCATCACATCATGCTGCAATAACGTTTTCCCTTGCCATACCGGTGTAAAGTAGAACACAACCAACAGCAGGAAGATCCCTATGACAGATAGGTGATTCGCATTTTCCTTAAACCAATTTTTCATTTAATATATAGGATTATTGATATAGCCCCAAAAATATAGAATTGATTTCAATAATTACTATCGTAGTGTAGATTTTAATAAATGCCTCAAATGAGTCCTGTCAAACACCTACTGGAAGGGCTGAGGTCCGAAGGAGTCTTGAACGAATCCTCTTCCTTTTTGAACTCTTTCGGCTAAATTTTTCCCATACAATTCGGTAGGAATTGGGGTAATTGAAAAATTCGGATGCTTTTTCCAGGCCGCATTTATACAATGTGCTTCTTTGTTGACTTAACGTCTAGCTAGGGATTTTTCAAAAAATTGATGTTAGTTTAAATGGATATCAAGGCTGGTAATAAGAGCTGTTTTGGCGCAGCCCTGAATTCATTATCCTTTCTGGATTAGGTTTTTAATATTAGACAGCTCACCAAACAAAACTAGCAAATCGTTTTCCCGCAACACCGTATCTGATTTTGCAATTCCAGACGCTTCCTTAAGCAATTTTGTCGCTCCTTCCGCCGTTGTTTCAGTTTCAACCTGCACCGTGGTCAATACAATTACTTTATACTTATTGGTTAAATCAGCATCTTTTAGCGTCATGCCGATATACTTTGCAGGCACCCGTGTTTCGACAATACTATATTTGTCAGAGACTTTAAAAGAATCGACGATATCAATATTATCCAATCGCATTGCTAATCGCTCAGCCGCTTCTTCTTCTGGCATAATGTATTCATCGATATTCATCGCTTCCAAGACAGTTTTTTGCAAATCAGATACGACACGTCCAATAATCCGTTTGACTTTCAATTGTTTTAAGAGCGCAACGGTTAATAAACTAGCCCCTTCCTCTTCCCCAATCGCGACAATAACAGCATTGCTATCCCGTAAGGGCAAGGAACTCACGGCTTCCTTGTCGGTTGAATCTAAACAAACGGTATGCGTTATTTTATCCTTTGTTTGTTCAACGATACTTAAGTTTTTATCAGCAGCAATCACTTCATGTCCTAACTCTGTTAAGTGAATAGCTAATGATCTTCCAAAATGTCCGAGTCCCAGTACGATGTATTTCATAATTAAAACAGAATTTTTTCCGTCGGATAAATATAGCTTTTGTTCTTTGTATTCTTAATAAACGCGACCAGCAGCGTCAGCATACCTACACGTCCCACAAACATGGTCAGCATTAAAATAATCTTACTCGTCGCGGACAATGAAGCCGTAATTCCCAAAGACAGGCCACAGGTGGTATACGCAGAGACTGTTTCGAAAAGCAAGGGGACCATCTGTTGATTAGGATCTGAAAAATTCAGTAGAATAAAGCTGAATAAGATGGTTAATATCGACAACAGGATAATGGCAAATGATTTATTGACGGATTCGGCTGCAATCCTGCGTTTAAATATTTCAATCGATTCTTTTCCTCTTGCTAACGCAACAATGTTCATCAGCGCAATTGCCACTGTTGTTACCTTCACTCCCCCACCCGTTGATCCTGGAGATACCCCAATCCACATTAAGGTAACAACCATGATTAATGTTGGAATACTAATAAAATTAAGATTCACACTGTTAAACCCTGCTGATCTGGCCGAGTTGGCCATAAATAAGGAGGTTACCCAATCACCATAAACGGTCTTGTCATCAATTAAACTATGATTCCTCTCCAGCAAAAAATAAGAGATAGTCGCTACGATGATAACGAATACATTACAGATTACAATAAAACGCGAATTGAACGAAAACACCTGCGGTCTGTGGATATAATTACGTTGGAAAATATACTTGCATAGGAAGGCGTCAATTCTCGCCTTTATTAAGGTATAGAAGTTAAAAATTGTCCCAAAGCCCAAACTACCAATAATAAACATGGACGAAACTGCCAATTGAAAATTATAATTGAATCGGTAGTTTTCATTGTTTATACCTTCTTTAATTATCGTAAATCCCGAGTTACAGAAACCGGAAATCGCATGAAAAGCGGAAAAGAACACCCGCTCTCCGAAGCTGTTGAACAGTTTGGCATCTAAAGAGAAAAAGATTAGCAATCCGCCAATAAATTCGAACAAAAAGGTGATTAATATAATGGTAATTAAGGTTGAGATGACTGAGTTCAGTTTATTTTCGCCCAGAATTTCTCCAAACATCAATTGATTTTTAAAAGAGAAACCGCCGGAGAAAAAATATCCAAAAAAACCTGTGAAGGTCATGATCCCCAATCCCCCGATTTGGATGAGTGCCATAATAACTGCTTGTCCAAAGAAGGAGAAGTTGGTCGAAATATCTGTTACTGTCAGCCCTGTAATACACACGGCACTTGTTGCCATAAAAAAGGCATCAATAAAGCTTAGTGGCGCTTCCAGGGTTGTTCTAGGTAGCATCAGCAGGACTGCACCGAGAATAATTAATCCAAGAAAGCTGACAACGAAAAGTATGGTTGGGTTGAAGTAAAAGTTATCGAAAAACAAGCTACTTCGAGAAAGCTCGGATAGAAACATAATTGCGATCCCCATATACAACCATTCGTCTTTTTCAAAGGAGGACAGCAGGCCTCCCGAATGCCTTGCAATGGTAACCAGCAGGAAATAAGCGGTTATCACGACGCCCGAATAATGCGAAACATTAATCCGCCTTGCGACCAAAATAGAGGATACGGTTCGAATGGTTTCGAATAGAAACAGTCCGTAATACATCGAGACGACTATTTTCTGGGTAATATTTGCTAAGTCGGGATCTGTAATGTAACCGACATGGAGCACCATCGTCACTGCGCAGATCAGACTTAAATAAAAAAGTACTTGATCGACAGCTTTATTATGATATCTAAATATGAATTTAAGAAAACTAAAAATAGAGTCCATGTGCTACAAACTTAGGAATATCTACTGAGATACACGCAGTCCTTTTCACGTGAAACTAGTTCTCCTTTTCGTCATCCTTATTTTTTTTCTTGAAGATCCCTTTGAAGAAATTGCCCGTCTTTTTAATCACCTTCTTCGATTCATTCACGATTGTTTTCGCCTCTTCCGCCGTTCCCATCAGTTTCGCTTCCCTTTCTTTGCTAATACCTGCACACTGTTTTATCCCTTCAAGCAGACTTTGCCACATTGTTTTAAAGAATGAATGTTCCGCTACGCGGCGATAATTGATTTTGCCGACGTGATATTTCTCATTGGCGTCAGGGTTACTGTCATTGATCAAAATTTGATTAACAATAAAAGAAGCGATCCCTTTTTTCTCGATATCAGAACCCGGTGCATTTAACAAACTGATCTTCAGGTGATCGTAGTCAAAACGAAAATCCCCCCAGTTCCGATAATCGTTTGCGGACATATTGAAATTGATTTTTCGGATATTGCCCGAAGCAATTTCCACGTTCAACAATGGCTTGAGTATTTTATTGAACGAAGTCGCCTGCATGCTTCCCAAACTTCCGCTGTAGGTGTGCGAACCGTCCTTACTCAGCATATCAAACCCAAAATGGATATTTAGATTTCCAGCATTCATTATTTTCGCTGACAGATTGGCTTTCATCATCCTATTCTTTTGTAGTGCTAGGCTGTCGTTGGTAAGATTCGTAATCGTCCCTTTCGCATGATTAAAGGTTATCGTGCCTTCTCGATTGAATTTTGCACTGTGCTCCCCATAAAGAACATCAATATTATCGACGAATACCGTATCTATTCGAATCAGCTTTTGAACCTTCATTAATTGCTGATGTGGAGAACTTCCGATCTTTGAAACCGACTTCTTGGGATATCGCTTATCGTTATAAAGCGATACGGATCCGTTTTTTATCTGGATGCGTTCAGCGATTGTCTGTTGATCATCAATAAGTTGTTTGAAATTTAACTTCTCCAAGCGTAATGTGTCAAACTTCATGACCGCCATCGTCACATTCTGCCCTTTTGTTTTAAAGTAATTCGCTTTGCTCATCTTCGGCGCATATTCCACCTTCGTCAAAAGGACATTTTCATCGCGCGTATTGATTTTCAGCCGGTCGAACTTTGCCTTATATATTCCATTTGAAAGATCATACGTAAATCCTGGCACATCAATATCAACCATTTTTGTATAGAATAAGCGCGTCGAATCATTAATAGACGTCTCATCTAACAATACGTCATGGACGTTAATTCCGATACTATCTAAAACTATATCGCTGGATTTCCCGTTTTCAATTTTGGAGAATTTAAACTTAACGTTGTCAATTTTTATATCTCGAACATTTACTGCCTTAAAAACATCTTTTATATTATCATATAATGTTTTGGTTTTTCTATCTACAATCGTATCATTATACGCATGATACTCTTGAATCATATGGATATCAGGCGATTCAAAATTGATCGCTTTAATGAAGAGGGTTCTATTTTTCAGCACATCCCAAAGATTGAAACTTCGGACTTTTAGTGCCGCCAACTTAATGTGGTATCGACTGTTTGGTGCTAATTTTTGAGCAACCATTTTTCTATAGACATTGGTATCCGGCACCAACGCTGCGTTCTTAAGCGTAGCATTCCCTAAAGCTACATTCAAGTCTAGGTCGTCGTATGTTAAACTATACAAACCATTTGTTGCATTTGTAACGGTTTCTTTCAGTTTCGTTTCGACCAGCGGCTTCCAGTTTCTACTAAAATACCATGCAACACCCAATACTATAAGTACGAGCATTAGAAGAATGCCAATAATCCATTTCCAAATTGGTTTCATAAATCTATAATGTGTTTTGCCTATTATCCCTAAGCAGAAACAATGATATAGAAAATATGTTTACCTAATTCCGATTATTTTCGTTGTTGTAAATACTAATGTAGCTATCGTAGCGCGATGGTTCGATTTCTCCAGCCTCTACTGCTTGCAACACAGCACATCCAGGCTCGTTAATATGGCGACAATTATGGAACTTACATTGATTCAATAAAGCCCGCATTTCGGGGAAGAAATGCGATAATTCCTGCGGTTCTATGTCTACAATGCCAAGTTCACGAATTCCGGGAGTATCGATAAGCTTGCCACCGAAAGGCAATTCAATCATCTCCGCAAAAGTGGTCGTATGCTTGCCTTTATCTGACCAATCTGATATATCGCCTGTCTTCATCGCTGCTTCAGGAACAACAGCATTGACTAAGGTCGACTTACCTACACCTGAATGCCCCGATAGAACTGTCGTCTTGTCTTTCAATAAGTTACGAACCTCTTCTATATGCTCGCCTTCCAAGGCCGACACCGCATAGCATGGATAACCTAAGTGCTCATAAAGCTCCATAAATTCATGGAGCAATTCCAATCCCTCCTCACTGAATAAATCGAGTTTATTAAAAATTAAGATCGCTGGAATGCTATAGGCTTCTGCAGTTACTAAAAATCGGTCAATAAAGCCTGTAGAGGTTGCCGGAGAGGCGAGTGTAACCACAAGAATGGCCTGATCCAAGTTTGCCCCAATAATTTGTGTTTGCTTGGATAAGTTGACGGATTTACGGATGATATAATTTTTTCGGGGTTCCAGTTCAGTTATAATTCCTTTCTGCTGTCCGGGTTCTAGTTCAAATAGTACCCAATCGCCAACCGCAACCGGATTGGTACTCTTAATCCCATGAGTTCTGAATTTACCTTTTATTCTGCACTCATAGCGAACGCCATCAGGTCCTAAAACCAAATACCAACTGCCCGTAGACTTCGTTACTAAACCGCGCATATAAAATCCCTCATACCTGTTAAATCTGTCATTATTCTACGCAAAAATGGAAAAAATTTATTAATCTTTACGTCTATTTGAATTTGTTAACTTTGTTGTTAGCGCATTAATAAAAAAACGATTTTGAAGAAATTATTCCTTTTAGATGGGATGGCCTTAATCTATAGAGCGTATTTTGCCTTAAGCAAAACACCTCGATTGACGTCCTATGGCTTGAATACAGGTGCCATTCTTGGATTTACGAACACCTTGTTAGACGTACTCAAGAATCAACAACCAACACATATTGCTGTTGTTTTTGACACCGCCGCTCCAACGAACAGACAAATTGAATTTGAAAGCTATAAAGCGCATCGGGAAAAAATGCCTGAGGATTTAGCGGCTTCCATTCCCTATATTAATCGCCTAATTGCAGGTTTTAATATTCCTATTATAACGATGGACGGTTTTGAAGCCGACGACATCATCGGAACCTTAGCGAAAAAAGGAGAGCAATCAGGTTTTACGGTTTATTGTATGACACCGGACAAGGATTTCGGTCAATTGGTGTCGGAGAATATCTTTATTTATAAGCCCGCGCGGATGGGCAATGGCGCTGAAGTCCTTGGGGTTCCAGAGATTCTTGAGAAATGGGAAATAAATAATGTTCACGAGGTTATTGATATTTTGGGACTTTGGGGCGATGCCGTCGACAATATCCCTGGTATACCGGGAGTTGGAGAAAAGACCGCAAAAAAACTGGTTCAAGAATTTGGTTCCGTTGAAAACCTAATCCAGAATACCGATAAGCTTAAAGGGAAACTGAAGGAAAATGTCGAAAATTTTGCTGAACAGGGGTTAATTTCCAAAAAGCTAGCAACGATTTTGTTAGATGTGCCGGTAGAGCTAGATGAAAAAGCATTGGAACTAGAAGATCCCAATCGGGAAGTACTAGAGTCTTTATTTTCGGAGCTGGAGTTTAGAACCTTAGGCAAACGCGTTTTCGGTGAGGAATTCTCTATCGCGGAATCGCCAGTTGCTAAGTCTGCCCAGATGGACTTATTTGCTCCGATTACGGATTTAGATGCGGTCCCTAACCCGCAATTAATTTCAGAAGATGTTCCTGCGAGTTTAAACAACATCAATACAATCCCCCATAACTACCTATTAGTTGATACAATAGAAAAACAACAAGAACTTATTTCTACATTAAATAGTGTTAAATCATTTTGCTTTGATACGGAATCGACAGGGTTAGATGCTATGACGGCTGAACTCGTTGGGATGTCATTCTCGATCACGAGATCAGAGGCATACTATGTCCCTGTTTCTTCGGACAAAGCAGAAGCGCAAGCTCTTGTTGAGCTCTTTAAGCCTGTTCTGCAAAATGACAAAATTCAAAAAGTTGGACAGAATTTGAAATATGATCTATTGATTTTGGCGCGTTATGGTGTTCGTGTTGCAGGACCTTTGTTTGATACCATGCTCGCTCACTATTTAATCGATCCGGATACGCGTCATAATATGGATATCCTTGCAGAAACCTACTTGGGATATACACCGGTCTCTATCACCGAACTGATCGGTCCTAAAGGAAAAAATCAGGGCAATATGCGTGACGTTGAGTTAGAGAAAATTAAAGAGTATGCTGCTGAAGATGCAGATATCACCCTTCAATTAAAGGAGTTATTTGAACCCTTGTTGAAGGAGACTTCTACATTAGCGCTTGCTGAGGATGTTGAATTCCCACTTGTTTATGTTTTAGCGGAGATTGAAAAGAACGGCGTGAAGATTGATGAGCAAACGTTGAAACAGTTTTCGATTGAGATCGAATCCGAAGTGGGGAAACTGGAATCGACCATTTACGAGAAGGCCGGTGTCGTCTTTAATATTGCTTCTCCCAAACAACTCGGTGAAGTGCTGTTCGACAAGTTACAGTTAGATCCCAAGGCAAAGAAGACCAAAACTGGACAATACAAAACGGGCGAGGATGTGTTGTTGGCCCTTGCCAATAAATCGGATATTGTTAAAGACATCCTGGATTTTAGACAGTTGCAAAAATTAAAATCGACTTATGTCGATGCGCTGCCGACTTTAGTTAATCCGGATAGTGGTTTAATTCACACCTCGTATAATCAAGCGGTTGCAGCAACAGGGCGTTTAAGTTCGACAAATCCCAACCTGCAAAACATTCCGATTCGTACGGAACGCGGACGTGAAGTTCGTAAAGCCTTTATCCCTCGACAAAGTGGATGGATCATATTATCGGCCGATTACTCACAAATTGAATTACGTTTGATTGCGGAATTGAGCCAAGATGCCAATATGCTGGAAGCGTTCCAACAAGGCCTAGATATTCACCGAGCCACAGCGGCTAAGGTGTACGGCATTGACTTGGATGAAGTCACATCCGATATGCGTAGAAATGCGAAAGCTGTAAATTTTGGTATAATCTACGGGCAGTCCGCATTTGGATTATCGCAAAGTTTAGGAATCCCTAGAAAAGAAGCTGCGGCAATAATCGATCAATATTTCGCACAGTATACAGGGATTCGTAAGTATATGGGCGATATCATTGAGTTTGCGAAAGAACATGGTTATGTGGAAACGCTATTGAAGCGTAGAAGATACCTTCGCGACATCAATTCTGCGAACATGACAATTCGTGGATTTGCGGAGCGAAACGCCATTAATGCACCTATTCAGGGCTCCGCAGCTGACTTAATAAAAATAGCGATGATCAATATTCAAAAAGATATTGAGCAACAAGGCTTAGCTGGAAAAATGATTATGCAAGTTCATGATGAGCTTGTTTTTGATGTTCCGGAATCGGAAGTCGACGCGTTCAAAACGATTATTAGCGATCGTATGAAAAATGCAATGAAACTACAAGTCCCTATTGAAATTGAAATCGGTCAAGGGAATAACTGGTTAGAAGCACATTAAATTTTAAGCATGCGGTATTTGCTTATTTTCATTCTATTTATCACGTCGGAATGGTCTTTTGCACAAGAGTCCAAACCAGTCTACTTTGAACGGGCGGCAGATAGTCTGCTTCGGTTTTATTACGATGCGAATTATTATTTAGTCGATAAACACTGTCAATTTAAAAGTATAGAGCGTGTTGCAGAATTTGATACGCGCCAGAGTAAGTTTGTCGGAAAATTTGTGGACTACTATCCGAATGGCCATCGCATGCTGGAGGGAACTTACCAAAATGGTATGAAAGAAGGGGTATTTACCGCCTACCATCCAAACATGCAAATAAAATGGCAGGTTACTTACGTGAATAATACGCCTCAAGGCGATTGGAATTATTTCTATCCTGACGGTAAGCCCTTGATGACGGTGAATTACAGTGAAACGGGATCGAAATTTGTCAGTTTCTTCGATCAAAAGGGCGTTCAAAGGGTTAAAAACGGTCATGGAAATTATCAATTTAATGTTCCTTATCCTGGCTATAACCCCTATGGGTATCCATTTATTCGATTAAAAGGTAAGCTGGTCAACGGAATTCCAAATGGGTTATGGAGTATCTTCTATGAAAGCGATAAAAAGACTGAGCTCGCTGCCACGGAAGAATATTACGATAACCGATTTATAATTGGTGAGGATTACTTTACAGGAGAGCGCTACAGGAAGCAACGTTTTCCAATTATACCAATTGAGAGTTTTGTGAGAGCTGAGGGGATTATTTCTAAGAACTGCACCTTCGATGATTTTTCTGGATTCATTATCTATCTAATTGACTACTTTAATAATTCATTTGCTCATGTTCAGATTCCAGAGCAAGGCAAATTGTCGTTTAGTTACGAGGTGATACTTGATCGCGAAGGCGTGAGTAAAGGCGTGACAGTGACCAATAATCCTTTTGCTGAGCATAAAGAACTAGGCAAGGCATTCGAACAAGTCGTTAAATCTTTGGAATACTATCCACCGTCTTTTAAAGACGGGGAATATATCGCGGATCAATTGGATGTTAAAGGAAAAGTCATTGTTACGGAAGATCATACTTTGCAATTCCATTCTTTTGAGATCTTTCGTGAGAACGAGTTAAAAAAATGAAAATAGTCATTTGACTTTAGGAGAGTTAAAGTGCAGATTCTATATTTGCGTAAATAGATTTATATGAGATTTCACAAGGAAGGATATACCAGTTTAGCGTTAGTCCTATTGTTCTTTTTTATGGTCAGCGCATTTGCGCATTATTATAACGCTGGCGCATTATTTAAGGGATTGATATACATGCTAGTTGGCGTGCTATTTTTAGTCGTATTATTTTTCTTCCGAAGTCCTACACGAATCATAAAAGAAGACGCCACGCTAATTTATTCCCCTTCAGACGGTACAATCGTTAATATCGAAGAGATTGTTGATGAAAATAAGCTAGACCGATCTGTGTTTAAGGTTTCAATTCTGATCTCGGCTCTGAATGTGCGATTGACAAGAGCCCCTATTACGGGTAGTTCATTCACACAAAGTCTTGATTCCAACAATAAACATCGCTTGACAATAAAAAGCAACAACGGGTTTGATGTTGTCGTCGACCAATACGGGAACTTTTGGAAGGGCCCCGTGTTTTACAGCCAGAAAACACTCAAACAAGGCGATATAGTTGGGTCAATAAAATTCGGATCGAAGGTCGTCCTTTATATTCCTGCGAATGCAGTCTTGATGGCAAAGAATGGCGATAAAATTCTCGCCGGCCAAACCATTGTCGCCAAAGTCTAGCCATACTATTCCATACAATCTGATCATAGCCTATGAATTTCCGCAGCTTAATCCTAATTATCAGCTTGATTTTCTCTCTTTTGCTAGCGGGAATGAACTATTATTATGAACGACACTTACCGACATTCGCTTTTATCGCTATCATAAGCTTCATCCTCACCTTCTCGCTGTTAAACTATGTGTTCCAGAAATTTGTATACGAACGCATTAAGGCCGTCTATAAATTAATTCACAATTTAAAGCTGGGCAAAGAACTGAAAGATGCCTTAGGTGATCATAAGTCAGACGACCCTATTGGTGATGCAGAGAAGGAAGTTCGCGATTGGGCAAAACAAAAAACATCTGAAATCAATCAGCTGAAAGCGCAAGAGAAATTTCGAAAGGAATTCTTGTCCAATATTTCTCATGAATTTAAAACTCCCTTATTTGCGATTCAGGGGTATATAGAGACTTTACAAGACGGGATGATTGAAGACAATCCAGAAATGGCTGTTTCCTTTCTCAAGAAAGCGTCAAAAAACTTAGATCGTTTGAGCTATTTAATTCACGACCTGGATGAAATTGCAAAATTAGAATCGGGGCAAGTGCTCATTAGTAAGGAGAAGTTTGATATTCAAATCCTAATTCGAGAAACGATCGACTATCTAGAAGACAAAGCCGGCGACAGCGAAATTCAATTAAAGTTCAATCCAAAGAGTCATAATCCGATACTCGTTAAGGCGGATCGAAAAAAAATTCAACAAGTTTTAGTAAATTTAATTGATAACTCGATCAAGTACGGGAACCGCGGCGGACAAACGCAGATAACTGCAATTCCGCTAATTGATCAAATTTTAATAGAGATTACAGACAACGGGCAAGGTATTGAGGAAAAAAACCTTCCGCGTGTTTTTGAGCGGTTTTTTAGAACCGATAAAAGCAGATCTCGCGATATTGGGGGGTCTGGATTAGGGCTAGCAATTGTTAAACATATTATTGAAGCACATCAACAAAACGTGCATGTTCGGAGCACCGAAGGCATCGGTACAACCTTTTCATTTACCTTAGAAAAAGCCTAACAAAGTGCTGCTACAGAAAACTTAACATTAACTTAACATTAAGTCCATATTTTTGCGCTACTAAAATAATAAGTATATGTCTTTGAACAGCATTTTTCAGTATTTTGTCCCTAAGGACAAAAAA